>NZ_JAYXUH010000009.1:0-148686 GCF_036040035.1 Photobacterium sp. S4TG1 | reverse complement strand
GGTTCGAGGGTTCGAGGGTTCGAGGGTTCGAGGGTTCGAGGGTTCGAGGGTTCGAGGGTTCGAAATTTTCAGCACCAGCAACATCATTGTCAATGATAATCTTGCCACTGCCCTTACTCATCTCTAAAAACTCATCCCTGCTCAGCTCTTCCTCGTCTCTAAAAAACTCGTCCCTGCTTTTCCTATCTTCAGCTTTTCCTCGCCCCTCGAAAACTCACCCCTGCTTTTCCTATCTTCAGCTTTTCCTCGCCCCTCGAAAACTCGTCCCTGCTGTTACCTATCTTCTTCTAATCACCCGCAAACATATGCTTAATCCATGTTGCTGGTTGATTATCATTACACTTCGCTTTTAAATCCCCATTACGATCCCATGCAGGGAGCGCGACATTACCATTACAATCAAACTGCAAACTGCCATTAGATGTTCGTTGATACTTAATTGTGGTGATGTAAGGTGGCCAGCCGATGTTTAATGGTGCTGGTTGACGACGAGTAAGATAATCAGCATAAACCCGTAATGCGCCACTAGAGCCCGTCAAACGCACAGGGGTGTTATCATCCCGTCCAACCCATACAACGCCAACTTCGCGGCCATCAGCCCCAGCAAACCAACTATCGCGGTTATTATCGGTTGTTCCCGTTTTCCCCGCTAGCTTAGCTGAACTGAATTTACTCTGAAGAAAACGTGCAGTACCTTGGCTAACGACTTTTTTCATATCATAAGTCGTTAACCAAGCTGCTTGCTCTGGTACTACTTGTTCAATCTTAGACTGATGTTGATACAGGACTCGCCCTCGACTATCAACAACGGCATCCAAGCTGTATAGCGGCGCTTTACGGCCGTTATTAGTGATACTCTGGAACATTTGCGCAACTTCAAACGGTGACAATGTAAATGAACCAAGCAATATTGAGGGTAAGTGAGGAATTTCATCTCGCTTAACCCCCAACTTCGCCATCGTATTAATTACCGTTCCTAGCCCAACTTTTAAACCTAAGTTTACCGTTGGCACATTTAATGAATGCGCTAAAGCATAATATAACGGTACTTGACCACGGAATTTACGATCATAGTTTCTTGGTCGCCATGACGTTCCCTTACTGCCTTTTAGCACAATGGCACTATCACTCAGAGTTGTCGCCAAAGTAAACTTTTGCGGCTGACTCAATGCTGCTAAATAAACAGCGGGCTTAGCAAGCGAGCCTATTTGACGGCTAGCATCCAGCGCGCGGTTAAATCCAGCATAACCGGGGCGACTACCACCAATCAGTGCTCTTACTGCACCATATTGACGATCAACCACCACCATCGCTGTTTCAACTTTAACACCGGCTTTTTTATTTAATCGTGGCACCATTACCGCAATGGTTTTTTCTGCAGCTTGCTGCGACACCGGATCAAGAGTACTGAAAATACGTAATCCTTTTCCTGATTTGTAAATATCACCAACATCTTGCTCTAGTTCACGTTGTAACTGTTGAAAATACGCAGGCTGACGACTGGCTATCTTCGGTGTCTTTTGAATACCTAATGGCTCTGATACGGCTTTTTCATATTCAGCGCCTGTAAGGTAATTATTTTTCAGCAGCAACATCAACACTAAATCACGGCGTTTCATGGTGCGCTCTGGGTGACGCCAAGGATTAAATTGTGATGGCCCTTTCACCATTCCAACCAACATCGCGAGTTGATCTGGTCGTAGTTCTTCTAACGGACGCCCAAAATAAAACCGCGCAGCAAGAGGAAAACCATGCACTTCTTTGGCACCATTTTGCCCAAGATAAATTTCATTTAAATAAGCTTCTAAAATGCGATCTTTACTGTAACGATAATCAATAATGACAGCGATATACGCTTCACGCACTTTGCGCCATAAACTACGTTCACGACTTAAAAATAAATTTTTCGCTAACTGCTGAGTCAGCGTACTGCCCCCTTGTACGGTATGTCCCGCTTTGAGGTTAACCACCATCGCCCGTAAGATTGCCAGCGGTGATACACCTTCGTGCTGATAAAAATCACGATCTTCGGTTGTTAGTAGTGCATCGATTAATAATGGTGGAAATTGATCCCGCGCCATGAAGATTCGTTGCTCATTGCCTGTAAGCCCTAACATACCCAATAGTTTGGGTTCTATCTTGAGGGTTTTTAATGATTTCTTGGTTGTCAGATCGGTAATGGTAGTCAGAGTGCCACCAGCAAAAGTTAACATGACATGTTGTTGCGGCTGCGGATCATCAACAAATTTAAAGGGACGACGAATTAATTCAATTCGGGTTGATGATGCAGAATACTCACCCATACGCTGGGGCGTTGCTACTTTATGATATTGCAATACATTCAATTCATGGCGAACATCATTTAAGGTCATTGCTTGACCCGCATGTAAGGTCAACACGCGACCATAGACAACCGAAGGTAAATCCCAAATTTGGCCATCCATTTTATTGCGTACCACCGTATCTAAATAGATACCGATAACCAATAAAATAGCGACGACAACTAGCATTATTTTAAAACTTAAACGCCCAATTTTTCGCAGCCATGGATGAGGCGAGGCGTCTTTTTTAGAAGACTTTTTTTTTGCGGGCGCTTTTTTTGCTGCTGGTTTTTTAGGAGATGCTTTTTTTGCCGCAGGTTTTAACGCCGCTTTTTTTTTCGAAGGCGAGGGAGTTTTCGCGGGTGTTTTTTTTGGTTGCGACAACTTAATCATAATCAATCAACTACCGTCATTCCTATATTTAAGCTGGCAGTAATAACACTGCACAGCATCATTAATGTAAATTTACTGTAACACTATACCTGATTATATATACAGGTATCGAGCTTGTTTATCGTCATTAAAGATATTTTTTAATTTTGCGGGTTGGAATATGATTTGCAGGATCATCCGGCCAAGGGTGCTTGGGATAACGCCCTTTCATTTCTTTTTGAACTTCCTTGTATGATCCAGCCCAAAAACCCGCTAAATCTTGTGTAATTTGTAATGGTCGTTGCGCCGGTGATAACAATTCCAACACCAAAGCAACCTTACCATTAGCAATCGTCGGTGTTGTTAGCTCACCAAACATTTCTTGTAGCTTCACCGCCAATACAGGTTGTTGCTGCGGTTGATAACGGATCTCTATATTTGATCCGGTTGGCACCTGATAATGAGTTGGCAACAATTGATCGAGCTGTTGTTTTTGATTCCAACCAATATAAGCCTCTAATGCCGCAACCAGATTAACTTTTTGTAAGCCTTTTAAGGTTGTCATTCCGTTTAGATAAGGCAATAACCATTGTTCAGCATGACAAAGTAAACTCGCCTCGTCTAACGCAGGTAAACCAATTTCAGGTAACCATTCATTGGCACTACGACCTCGAATTAATAATGCGTTAGCTTTTTCTGTCCAATTTAAAACGCTCAATCCTTTACGTTTAACGGCGTTAAGTAATGCTTCACTGGCTAATGCGGGATCTGGCGTGGCAGCAAGGCTACGCGCGACAATTAATTTGCCACAATAAACTCGATGCTCAGCACTTAAACGGCCTTTTTTATCATCCCAATCGAGCCAATCACATTCAGTAAACAATAACGGTAAAGTTTGTTGTAATACACTGACGTCAGCTGCAATGGCTGAGAAAATACGGCTATCACCTTGACGAGTTTTAACAACATCAGCCACCACTAACAATGGTTGAGAGGCTAGGCTTTGGCTACTATCAAGTACTACCCCTTGACCATTGGCTAGCTGATAACGACCATCATCAGTGCGGGATTGCGCAATACGATCAGGAAAACCAACCGCAAGTAAAATAGCCGCCCAATGATTATTAACCTTGAGCTGTGTGTTTTTAGATACCGCTAGCGTTGTAAGGTGTTGTTGCGCCCGTTGCAAATAAGCATGACTTCTAGCGAGTTTTTTAGTCTCAAGTAACTGAAACGCTAGATCTGGATTATCAATACCACGTGGTGGATCTTCTAATAACGCCACCAGCATTGCTGCTGTCGTTACCATAGTGAGATCTTGTTGCTGATGTGCGCTTTGTTGAGCAAAAGCCAGCATTGCGCCATGACGTGGATCTGCGCCTATAGTTTGCATCACTTGCCCACGTGGTGTTTGTTGACCACGTTCATCAATCGCGCCTAATTGCTGTAACAATTGCTGTGACTGTTGCAATGCAATCATCGGTGGCACATCTAGCCATTGTAAATCTTGTGGATCATGACATCCCCATTGCACCAACTCCATCGCAAGAGATGTTAAATCACTACGTAAAATTTCAGGTTGAGGCGTTGCTGGTTGACGTTGTAGTAATTCCTCACTGTACATCCTTAAACAAATACCCGCCTCTAAGCGTCCAGCACGGCCTGCTCGCTGCTCAGCAGATGATTGGGCAATACGTACTTGCTGTAAGCGACTAATCCCTGTTTTAGGCTCCCACAGCGCGATACGTTCAAAGCCACTATCAACCACTAATCGAATTCCTTCAATGGTCAAACTTGTTTCGGCAATATTGGTTGCAAGCACCACTTTGCGTTGACCGCTTGGAGCAGGATTAATGGCTTGCTGTTGTTGTTCTATTGGTAACTGGCCATACAACGGACAAATATTGATATTGTTATTAGATAAACGTGCCGCTAATGCTTGCGCAAGCCGTTTAATTTCACCAACACCGGGTAAGAAAGCCAATATTGATCCGGTTTCTTGAACCAACAACTGGTTAATTGCTATCGCCATCTGCTCAATCACATCCCGAGGATCATTAACATGTTGGTAGCGATATTCCACCGGAAAGCAACGTCCTTGTGACTCAACATAAGCCGCAGTAGGAAGTAGCTGTGCCAATGCGGTTTGATCTAGAGTGGCTGACATTACCAATAATTGTAAATCATCCCGCAGGGCTTGCTGAACCTCAATCGCTAACGCTAACGCAGTATCGGCATGAATACTGCGTTCATGAAACTCATCAAAAATAATTAGCCCAATGCCAGCCAGTTCGGGATCATGCTGCAACATTCGCGTCATAACGCCTTCCGTCACAATCTCTAACCGTGTTTGGGCACTGACTTTAGTTTCGCCACGCACTCGTAAGCCAACAGTTTGACCAACACGTTCACCCAATTGCTGCGCCAAATAACTCGCAATATTTCTTGCCGCTAACCGTCGAGGCTCTAACATAATGATTCGCCCAGGTATTGTTGCTTCTGCCAATAAAGCCAATGGCAAACGGGTCGATTTACCTGCCCCCGGTGGTGCTTTTAAAATCACTTGAGTATGGTTAGCGAATGCTGCAAATAAATGCGCTAAAACGTCATCAATAGGGAGTTGTGACAAGGGCGTCACCTTATGTCATGATCAAAACGGAATCACATTGTAACGAAAGCCTGCCGACAACTAAAAATAATAATCCATACTTGAGGCCAAAATGAAATTTGCTCCGCCACTACAAGCTGCAACCTTAATTAAACGCTATAAACGTTTTTTAGCCGACGTCACATTAGACGATGGTGAAATTCGAACCATTCATTGTGCTAATACAGGTGCAATGACAGGTTGTGCAGAACCCGAAACCACGGTGTGGTATTCAACCTCTGATAATAAAAAACGTAAATATCCTAATAGCTGGGAATTAGCTCAAACAAAGCATAATGATTGGATTTGCGTTAACACCATTCAAGCTAATCACCTAGTGAAAGAAGCAATAGAACAACAACGTATCATCGAGCTCACTGGCTATGACAATTTACGTACAGAAGTAAAATACGGCACTGAAAATAGTCGTATCGATTTATTACTTGAATCACAAAACCGTCAGCCCTGCTATATTGAAGTAAAAAGCGTGACCCTACTGGCTGATAATGGCCAAGGTTATTTTCCAGATGCAGTTACCACTCGTGGTCAAAAACATTTACGCGAACTGACCGCAATGGCACAACAAGGATCACGAGCGATTTTATTTTTTGCGGTATTACACACGGGAATTAATCAAGTCAATGTTGCGCAGCATATTGATGCCGAATATGCACAATTATTACATCAAGCCATCAACGCAGGAGTCGAAATTCTTTGCTATCGAGCAACTATCGATGCTGATGAAATAAAACTCGAAGACTGTATACAATTTCAGCATTTGACATAAAAAATGCTGTTTTCTTCACATTGACGTAGAATTGAAGTTATACATTAATTGCCACGCAGTAACCTTTCTGGTATAGATACCGCCCAAAATTAACCAGTGACGGTTATTAGGTACATTAGGAGATGCTATATGCCAGAGACCAACGTTAAAAAATCACTAGGCATCCTGGCTATTGCTGGGGTTGAACCTTATCAGGAAAAAGCTGGCGAAGAATACATGGGCGAAGCTCAATTAGAGCATTTCCATAAAATTCTATCAGCATGGCGTAACCAACTTCGCGTTGAAGTTGATCGCACTGTAAACCACATGCAAGATGAAGCCGCTAACTTCCCCGATCCAGTGGATCGTGCCGCACAAGAAGAAGAGTTCAGCCTTGAACTTCGTAATCGTGACCGCGAGCGTAAACTGATCAAGAAAATTGACAAAACAATCAAGCGTATCGAAGAAGATGATTTCGGCTTCTGTGATTCTTGTGGTGTAGAGATTGGTATTCGCCGTCTTGAAGCTCGTCCAACTGCAGATCTTTGCATCGACTGTAAAACCCTTGCAGAGATCAAAGAAAAGCAAATGGCTGGCTAATTACGCCATTATCAGGTCAAAGCTAATTTTAGAGGGAGCGTAAGCTCCCTCTTTCGTTTACACTAGCGCTCAAAATAACACGCAGTAATTAACCTAAAGGTTGTTTACTTACCGATGTCGCACGAGCTCTGCCTTGTAGTCATAACCACGCGTTATAGATAACTAGGCACCAAACTGAATAGTGCTCTCATAGCCGAGAGTCTTATTCAGTTTGGAGGGAATATATCTTGTTATATTTACCCCTGACTCTGGGCGACATTTACATTGCCGTACCAAGTTAGATAATAATCTATTTGGATTTTATAACCGTTCATTAATGTATGACTAACACAAATCAATATGTCGGTCGTTTTGCACCATCGCCCTCAGGGCCATTGCATTTCGGATCGTTAATTGCAGCACTTGGCAGCTACCTCCAAGCAAAATCTCAGCAAGGAAAATGGATAGTCAGGATCGAAGATCTTGATCCACCTCGCGAAATGCAAGGGGCTGCTGATGATATTCTGCGCACATTAGAAGCTTTTGGCTTCATGTGGGATGGTAATATCATCTACCAAAGTTTACGTCTAAACGCTTATCAAGCGCAGATCGATACTTGGTTAACACAAGGTAATGCTTACTATTGTCAGTGTAGTCGAAAAGACATTAAACAAACGGGCGGCTATTACCCTGGTACCTGTCGTACCCTCAATCAACGGCACAGCAATGGTGCGGTTCGATTACAAGTAGACACACCAATAACCCATTTCGATGACCTATTACATGGTCGTATCGAATTGCCATTAGCGTTGGCGAGTGAAGATTTTATCATTCGTCGTCGCGATGGCTTATTTGCTTATAATCTTGCTGTAGTGCTAGATGATATCGAACAAGGGATAACCGAAGTTGTACGAGGGGCTGATTTAATTGAGCCTACTGGGCGTCAAATTGGTCTTTACCAGCAACTTGGACATCCTGAAGTAAGCTATTTGCACTTACCGCTCGCCATTACAGACAATGGCAATAAATTGTCAAAGCAAAACCATGCACCAGCGATTGATAAACACAATCCTCGGCCTGCATTAATGGCAGCGCTACGCTTTTTAGGCTTTTCGCCTCCGACAGAACTTGTCTCTGAAAGCGTAGAACAAATTTTACAGTGGGGCATCACTCATTGGCAGCTTAAACAGCTACCAAAGACAACTGCTATCACACTAGCATTCTAAAATAGTCTGCCGTGATATATCATACACGGCTGTTTGTTGAACCATGTGCACAAAATGGGGTGTATTATCTTTAATCGAGTAGCCAACTTTTGCCGTAAAGTATTGAATCGCGACAGTAGTACTCGCGTTCCAGAGGAACAAACTTTGCAAGTTTACCAACGCCCAGAGCACGGCATTTCACGAAAAGATATCAGCGAAAATGCGCTGAAAGTACTATACCGTCTAAACAAAGCTGGTTACGACGCTTACCTTGTTGGTGGCGGCGTCCGCGATTTATTGCTTCACAAACAGCCGAAAGATTTCGATATTGCAACTAATGCAACCCCAGAAGAAATCAAAAAACTGTTTCGTAACTGTCGTTTAATCGGCCGTCGTTTTCGTCTTGCTCACATCCTATTTGGA
This sequence comes from Photobacterium sp. S4TG1, assembly GCF_036040035.1. Lineage (NCBI taxonomy): Bacteria > Pseudomonadati > Pseudomonadota > Gammaproteobacteria > Vibrionales > Vibrionaceae > Photobacterium > Photobacterium sp. S4TG1. The sequence continues at coordinate 140,373 of NZ_JAYXUH010000009.1, read as the reverse complement.
CGTGACATTATTGAAGTGGCAACCTTTCGAGGCCACCACTCAGACGCGCCAGTACAAGTGACACCACCTAAAGATAAGCAAAAACCGCAGCTCTCTTCTCGTAGTGAAGAAGGCATGTTATTACGTGATAATGTTTACGGTACCATCGAAGAAGATGCAGAGCGCCGTGACTTTACTATTAACGCACTTTATTACAGCGTTAAAGACTTCACCGTTACTGACTATGCCAAAGGTATTGAAGATCTCAATAATCGTGTAATTCGATTAATGGGTGATCCAGAAACCCGTTACCGTGAAGATCCAGTACGTATGCTACGAGCAGTACGCTTTGCGGTTAAGCTAGACATGGATATCGATCCTGTTACTGCTGCGCCAATTCGTGAACTCGCAACACTGATGCAAGATATTCCATCTGCGCGTCTGTTTGAAGAAAGCCTTAAGCTACTGCAATCGGGTCAAGGTCTAGAAACTTACCGTATGCTGCGTGAATACAACTTATTCCAGCAGTTATTCCCCATTTTATCTGACCATTTCACGGAGAATAACAGCAGTAAAACAGAGAAAATGATCGAGCATATCCTTGCCTCGACCGATAAACGAATGGCTGAAGACAAACGTGTTAATCCAGCCTTCATTTATGCTGCAATGCTGTGGTATCCAATGATGACCCGTGCAGAAGAAGTCTCTTTTGCTAGTGGTTTATCATTCTATGATGCCTTTATGGTTGCAAGTAACGACATTCTTGACGAGCAAGTGCGCTCAATTGCGATTCCACGTCGCCACACCACTACGGTTCGCGATATCTGGCAGCAACAATTGCGCTTTAGTCGTCGTAGCGGTAAACGCGCCTTTAAGACCATGGAACACCCTAAATTCCGTGCCGCTTATGATTTCTTAGAAATGCGTAGCTTGTTTGAAGGCAGCGATATCAAAGAATTAGCACTATGGTGGAATGAGTTCCAAGACGCGGATTACAACCAACGCGGTCAAATGGTGGCTCACATCAATGATGGTGGTACTCGCCGTCCACGTCGTCGTCGCCCACAGCAACCACGTCGTAAAAAACCGCAAGTAAAATCATGATTCGCGCTTATATTGCGATTGGTAGTAACTTGGGCGATCCTGTCGCCCAAGCTCAAACCGCTATCAAAGCACTGCAACATCTACCCAATACACAAGTTATTAGCGTATCCTCGCTGTACAGCAGTACACCGATGGGACCGCAAAATCAACCTGATTACATCAATGCGGTTGTTGCTATCGACACCACATTAGCACCGCTTGAATTGCTTGATCACACACAAGCAATTGAGCTCGAACAAGGACGTGTTCGCAAAGATGAACGCTGGGGTCCACGGACACTAGATCTCGATATTATTTTATATGGTGATCTACAGCACCAGTGTGAGCGCTTAACTGTGCCGCACTATGGAATGAAAGTACGGGAGTTCGTACTGTATCCACTTGCCGAAATTAACCCTGCTTTAGTTTTGCCTGATCACACTTCTTTATGCACGTTATTGACTCAGGTTAACCGTAATGGCTTAGCTATTTGGCAAGCATAAATTCATCAGAGCGAGAAAGAAGCTATGAAAAAAATCACCATCAACGATCTCCTAAAATGGAAGCAAGAAGGTCGTAAATTTGCATCAGTAACAGCATACGACGCGAGTTTTTCTCAATTATTTGAGCAGCAGAATATGCCGGTTATGTTAGTCGGTGACTCGTTAGGCATGGTTCTCCAAGGCCACAACGATACCCTTCCAGTAACCATTGATGACATCGCTTACCATACGCGTAGCGTTCGTGCAGGCAGCCCTAACTCGCTGCTAATGGCTGACATGCCATTCATGACCTTCGCAACCCCAGCACAAGCTTGTGAAAATGCCGCAAAACTAATGCGCGCAGGGGCAAATATGGTCAAAATCGAAGGTGGCGCTTGGGTTGCTGAAACAATTTCAACCCTAACACAACGAGCTGTACCTGTATGTGCTCACCTTGGTTTAACACCTCAGTCTGTCAATATTTTTGGCGGTTATAAAGTTCAAGGCCGCAATTTGGATCAAGCTGAGACAATGGTTAATGATGCCATTACTCTCGCTCAAGCTGGTGCCCAAATCATCGTATTGGAATGTGTTCCAGCAAGCCTTGCTGAACGTATTACCAAGGCGGTGGATGTGCCTGTAATTGGTATCGGTGCGGGTAATGCGACCGATGGCCAAATACTGGTTATGCACGACATGTTTGGTATTTCTGCAAACTACATGCCGAAGTTCTCTAAGAACTTCCTTGCAGAAACAGGAGATATGCGTGCTGCGGTTACTAAATACATTGAAGATGTTGAGTCTGGTGCATTTCCAGGATCTCAGCATACCTTTGAATAAGGAATAAGAGATGCAAACATTCGCCGATATTGCCCAGTTAAGAGAGCAAATTACGACGTGGCGCCGCGCAGGCCGTCGAATTGCCTTTGTTCCAACCATGGGTAACTTACATGAAGGCCATCTTACGTTAATGCGAAAAGCACGTAAGCATGCTGATGTTGTTGTTGCGAGTATTTTTGTTAATCCAATGCAATTTGAAAAAGCGGAAGATTTAACCAATTATCCACGTACTCTTGAACAAGATATTGCTAAGTTACAACAGCAAAATATGGTGGATGTGGTATTTACGCCAACCCCAGAAATCATGTATCCAGCCGGTCTTAACAACCAAACGTTCATCGACGTTCCTGGATTATCAACTATTTTAGAAGGTGAATTACGTCCGGGTCATTTCCGTGGCGTAGCAACCATCGTTAATAAGTTATTTAATATCGTCCAACCAGATGTGGCTTGTTTTGGCGAGAAAGATTACCAACAATTGGCGCTTATTCGTCAAATGGTGATTGATCTAGCAATGGATATTAAAATTGTTGGCGTACCAACGGTACGTGAAATGGATGGCCTAGCCATGAGTTCACGCAATGGTAATTTAACCGTTGATGAACGCCAACGTGCACCCGTTTTAGCCCGTACAATGCGTTGGATCAGCAGCCAAATGCGTGGTGGTCGTAATGACTATGACGAATTAATTGTTGATGCTAACGATCAACTCCGTGCCGCTGGTCTGCAACCAGATAAAAGCTTTATTCGTGATGCAGTAACCTTATTGCCTATCACTGACACAACCCAACAAGCGGTTATTTTAATGTCAGCACAATTAGGTAAAGCACGTTTAATCGACAACCAAGTAGTAGACTTATCCCCTGCTGTGGCGGTTGAAGAAGAAGTCGCTGAAGCTAATTAATAGCTAAATGCTGACTAAAAAAATACCGCCCATTAACCATTAACGGGCGGTATTTTTTTAACTATTATTTGTTAGGTAGCTTAAGTTCGTGTTCAATATGCTTATGAACGTAAGCCAATCCCACGAGAAATCAGGTAATAAGCCACACCATAAAGTGCAATAACGAACACACTTAATACCGCAAATGACGTTCCAATACCTACATCAGACACCCCTAAAAAACCATATCTAAAGGCATTGACCATATACACAATTGGATTGACCTTTGACACCACTTGCCACACTTCAGGCAACAAGTTAATCGAATAAAATACACCACCAAGATATGTTAATGGGGTTAATACAAAGGTTGGTATAATACTGATATCATCAAAAGTACGCGCAAAAATAGCGTTAATGAGTCCCCCTAATGAAAACACAATCGATGTCATCACCACCGTTGCGATAATCACCCATAGATGAGCAATATTAAGTGAAACAAACAACAATGACACCACAGAAACAATCAGACCAACCCCTAAACCACGCAGTACACCACCACCAACATAACCGGCAATAATGATATAGTTAGGCACCGGCGCGACTAATAACTCTTCGATATTATGTTGAAATTTGGCACTAAAAAAAGAGGAGGCAACATTAGAATAAGAGTTAGTGATCACCGACATCATAATCAGTCCGGGCACAATATATTCCATGTAGCTAAAGCCTTCCATGTCACCAATGCGCTGCCCAATCAAATTACCAAAGATAATAAAATACAGCGTCATCGTAATTGCGGGCGGCACTAATGTTTGTACCCAAATTCGAGTAAACCGATGAATTTCTTTGCTAATTAAACTTTTAAATGCAATCCAATATTGTTTTTTCATTCTTTATCACCTGCCATAGCAGAAGGTCGATCTGTATTAACTAGGTTTACAAATAACTCTTCTAAACGGTTACTTTTATTTCGCATTGAACGCACCACAATACCTTGGGTCGTTAAGGTACTAAAAACACGGTTTAGGTCATCGCCTTTATTAAGATCGACTTCAAGAGTATGACTGTCAATCAAGCGACACTCACCCACAGCAAGAGTCGGTGTGACCGTTGTGGTATCAATATCTAAAATAAAGGTTTCTAACTCAAGCTGACTCAACAAAGCTTTCATTGACGTATGTTCAACTAACTCACCATGATTAATAATACCGATATTACGGCACAACATTTCGGCTTCTTCAAGGTAATGAGTGGTTAAGATAATCGTCACTCCTTCACGGTTAATGCGCTGGAGAAAGGTCCACATTGAACGACGTAATTCAATATCAACCCCAGCGGTAGGCTCATCTAAAATCAACAACTTTGGTTCATGCATTAATGCACGAGCAATCATTAATCGACGTTTCATACCACCAGAAAGATTACGAGCACGATCATGACGTTTACCCCATAAATCTAATTGGGTTAAATATTTTTGCGCTCGCTGTTTCGCCAGTGTTCGTTCAACACCATAGAAACCAGCTTGATTGATCACAATCTGCTCGACAGTTTCAAACGGATTAAAATTAAATTCTTGTGGCACTAAACCGAGTTGATTTTTGGCATCTACTTTTTGAGAATCTAAGTCATAACCAAAAATACTGACGCTACCCGAGGTTTTATTAACTAGCGAACTAATAATACCAATGGTGGTTGACTTGCCCGCACCATTGGGTCCGAGTAAAGCAAAAAAGTCACCTTGTTCGACATTGAGACTCATATTTTTCAGCGCCTTAACGCCGCCTTTGTAAGTTTTGCTTACATTTTTTATTTCTAAAGCGTTCATTATATGCAATCTTTCTGTTAAATATTTATAGGCTAGTGACAAAACACTAACAACTAATCCGATTTGCTATCAGCGCAGCTTGTGTATAGTAAGGAACATATTAATAATAAGGCATTATCATGGCAGATATAAAGCAGCTCTTCGCAAACAACCTTTCATGGTCAGAAAACATTAAAGATGAAGATCCGGAATTTTTTTCCCACCTCGCAGAAGCACAACACCCACAATATCTTTGGATTGGCTGCTCTGATAGTCGAGTTCCAGCTGAACGCCTAACAGGCTTAACTTCCGGTGAACTATTTGTACACCGTAATGTTGCTAACCAAGTTATCCATACTGACTTAAATTGCTTATCTGTGGTTCAATACGCAGTTGATGTACTAAAAGTTAAGCATATTATCATCTGTGGTCACTATGGCTGTGGCGGTGTGACTGCCGCCATCGAAAACCCACCTTTAGGGCTTATCAATAACTGGTTATTACACATTCGCGATCTGTACCTTAAACACCGTTCAGATCTAGGTAGCCTACCGCGTGAAAAGTGGGATGACAAACTGTGTGAAATTAATGTTGCCTCTCAAGTTTATCATCTAGGTAATTCCACTATCATGCAACAAGCATGGGACCGTGGCCAAGATGTCAAAATTCATGGTTGGATTTATGGTACCAGCAACGGTATTTTAAAAGATTTGGGCGTAACAGCGACCAGCCGCGAAAGTCTTGAAATCACTTATCAAGCAGCAATGTCATCGTTATTACCGCCACTTGAAGAGCAGGTAATACAACATCAAGCCACGCTAGAAAATAACAAATAACAATCATAAAAAAAGCGACCATCATGGTCGCTTTTTTATTTTATTCTGCGTCAGGAATAACTTTACCAATGAACGGTAAATGACGGTATTTTTGTGCGTAATCAATACCCACACCAACCACAAACTCATCTGGAATAACAAAGCCGTACCAATCAACTTTCACATCAACTTCACGACGTTCAGGCTTATCTAATAGCGTACAGATACTGATTGATTTTGGTTCACGTAAGGATAAGATTTCACACACTTTACTTAGTGTATTACCTGTATCGATAATATCTTCTACCAATAACACATCTTTGCCTTTGATATCGTCATCTAAGTCTTTCAGAATACGAACATCACGGCTGCTTTGCATCGTATTACCATAGCTTGATGCCGTCATGAAATCCACTTCATGTGGAATATCAATTGCACGTGCTAAATCTGCCATAAAGACAAATGAGCCACGCAGTAAGCCAACCATTACCAAGTCTTTAGAGTCTTTATAATGTTCCGTGATCTGCTTTCCTAGCTCTTTGACGCGTTCCTGGACATCCTGCTCAGAAATCATTACTTCGATTGTGTGCTTCATTTTATTCTCCATCAACGCGACCGCGTTAGCCAATTAAGGCTATATATTCCAAAGGTCGTTATTGTAGCATTCATTCATCTTAAGCGTTATTTAATCAATAGTGTCCAAAATCCGAAACACTTATTGATAGTTCAGTTTGAATCAACTCGGTTGCTGTTGTAGTGTTTATGTATAAAAAACAAACATAAATAAAGTAAATACAAACTGGGTTAGGGAATAAATAATTATGGATACGATTACTAAGAAACCACGTACACGCTTATCACCAGAAAAAAGAAAGCAACAACTTCTTGATTACTCAATTGAAGTTTTTTCTCGTCGCGGTATTGGTCGTGCAGGCCATGCTGATATTGCAGAAATGGCAAATGTATCAGTGGCAACTGTTTTTAACTATTTTCCAACACGAGAAGCATTGGTTGAACAAGTCTTAATGGAAGTTTCAACCCAATTTAATGACTTGCTTACCGAATGTATTGGCGCCCCCAATAAAGCATTATATGCACGCTTAACTTGCATCACTAATAACTTGATTGATACCGTATTAGAACAACAAGATTGGATCAAAGTATGGTTTGAATGGAGCACATCCGTACGTGATGAAGTGTGGCCTCAATTTATTGAAAGCAACAAAAAGAACCTCAAGCAAGTGCAGCAAGCCTTTTCTCAAGCAATCGATAGCGGCGAAATCACGTCTAATCAAACTCCTGAGAACTTAGCCAAAATGCTGCATGGCATATGTTATGTGATTTACATGCAAGCAAATCAGCACCCAGATCAAGATATTTTACGTGAACAAGCGCAAACTTATCTACAACTGCTTACTCAGAAAAACTAAATAAATAGCTAATGCAAACAATCAAGGCTTGCACTGACAAGCCTTGATTTATTTATGCTTGAGCAAATATAACCGCGGAATGTGGGGTCACATTAACCGTTACTCGCTGACCGACATTTAATAATAAATTAGAATTAATCACTAATTTATGCCCTTCAAATTCAACGACATAACGACAGCTATCCCCCATAAACTGCTGTTCAATGATTACCGCACTACCTTCAGTTTCCGGCATCACAGTCAAATGTTGTGGCCGTAATAACCAATCCACATCCGTACCAGTCATCAATGATGGCTCTGCCGCGCATGTTTGCTCACCAAATGGCGTCAGTAATTGTTGATTTGCTGTCACCGTTGCTGGTAGATATGATCCGACACCTAAAAATTCAGCCACAAAACGACTACTTGGTTGATAGTAAAGTTCAGTTGCCGTACCAAATTGTTCAATTACGCCATGGTTCATTACCGCCATTTTATCAGCAAAAGCAAACGCTTCTTCTCGACTGTGAGTAACGAAAATAGCAGTAACACCTTGGTCTTTAAATATTTGGCGAATATCACGAATCAAGCTATGACGCACTTGAGTATCGATATTAGAAAACGGCTCATCTAATAAAATTAAGTCTGGTTCATTGGCTAATGCCCGTGCAATCGCAACCCGCTGTTGTTGGCCACCCGATAACTGGTGTGGATAACGATCATCAAGCTCCGTTAAATGTACCAATTCTAGCATCTGCTTAATCTTGGCCGTCACTCGTGGTTTATCCCAATGACGCAAACCAAACGCTATATTTTCAGCCACGGTTAAATGAGGAAATAAGGCATAATCTTGAAAGATCATTCCAATATTACGTTGCTCAGGAGGTAAACATAATTGCTGATCAACAATGGTACGGTCATTGATTGCCATGCTGCCATTAGCAAGTGGTAATAGTCCTGCGATGGCTTTTAATAATGTTGTCTTGCCACAACCACTCGCGCCAAGCAAGCACACGATCTCACCCCGTTCAACCGCCAATGATAAATCTTGTAATATCGGCACGCCGTGGTAACAACAGCTTAAATCAGTGACAGATAATGCATGTTTCATCAATTTTTTTGCTCCAAAGAACGGTTAACCATAACCAGCGGGATCAACCCTACAATAACTAATAAAATAGCGGGAAAAGCCGCCACTTCTAACTGTTCATCAGAAGCGAAATTAAACACGTAAGTAGCTAAGGTTTCAAAATTAAACGGTCGCAATAAGATTGCCGCATTGAGTTCTTTCATCGATTCAATAAATACCAGCAAACCTGCAATTAAGCATCCTCGACGAATCAAAGGTAAATGCACTTTGCGTAACATTGCCGTCGATGCATAACCCATGGTTTTTGCGGCCATATCCAATGATGGCGGAATTTTCACTAAACTACTTTCAACGCTACCAATCGCTACCGCAGCAAAGCGCACCACAAAGGCAAAGATAATCGCAAACATTGATCCAGAAAAAATAAGTCCAGGACGTCCCAGATCTAAACTTCGAGCAATATCATTAACTAAATGATCCGCACTGGTTAGAGGGATCATCACTCCAATCGCTAATACGGTACCGGGTACAGCATAACCTAATGAAGCCAATCGCATCGGTACAGTGCTGACACTACGACCATCTAAACGTTGATAAAAATTAACCATCAAAGCAAGACACACAGCAACGATTGCGGCAGCCAATGACACCACTAAGCTATTAAAACTGTAGGTTTTAAACTGTGCCGTCCAACTCTGAGAGAAATAATCAATAGCGTAAGAGCCTAATTGCAGCATTGGTAAAATAAAGGCACATCCAACTAAACCCCAACACCAACCAACAGCCAGCCATTTTTTCCAGCCACTTAATTGATATTTAGTATGGCTATCATTACCACATTGTTGTTGAAACATTTTTTGCTTACGGCGACTAAAGCGTTCACTGCTGATCAGTAAAAAAATCACCAACAGCATAATTGCTGAAATTTTGGCAGCTGCATTGAGATTAGAATAACCAAGCCAAGTATCGTATACCGCTGTCGTGAGGGTATTTAAGGCAAAATAGCTCACAGTACCAAAATCACCCAAAGCTTCCATTGCCACTAATGACACACCAACAGCAATCGCAGGGCGCGCTAACGGTAATGAAATGCGACGAAAACTTTGCCATGGTGAGCAGCCAAGTAAGCGCGCAGACTGAAGCAAATTATTACTCTGTTCCATAAAAGCTGCGCGAACTAACAAATACACATAAGGATAAAGCACTAAAGCAAGAACAAAACATGCGCCCCATAATGAACGTAAATCAGGAAACCAATAATCGCTAATATGCCGCCAACCAAAAAAATTACGCAGCCAAATTTGAATTGGCCCAGCGTAATCAAACCAATGGGTATAAAGGTAGCCGACGATATAACCAGGCATTGCGAGAGGTAAAATGAGTGCCCATTGAAGTATTTTTTCACCTGGTAAACGGCACATCGCCATTAACCATGCACTTGGAAGCCCAAAAACTAAGGTGAGTAACACCGTGCCAACCACCAGCCCAAGGGTATTTAACGCGTAGGTAGACATCACTGTATTCATCAAGTGTGAAAACACTTGATCTGAATTACCCATGGCGGTAATAAATATAGCGATAATAGGCAACACTAACAGCGAGCCAAACAACCAACTGTTAATTCGCCAGAATAAAAACTTTTCTTTCATTTACTACTACTTAGTACGTTTTTCAATATATTTAAGCCCGCAACATCAGGCCACTTTATCAGTAAAATTACTCACTGAAAGTAAGCATGAGAAGCTACCACAACTTATTGCAAAAGAGACTAAGTTAAACTGAAAAATGGGGCTTTACACCCCATTTATTTTGTAACTAATTACAGATCAAATTTCACTTCATCAAGCATTTTAATCGCAGCTTTATGATATTGCGCTACTTGGTCTAACGATACATCATCAGCTTTAAATTCGCCCCATGACGCTACAAGCTCTGAACGCTTAACACCCGCTTTAACTGGGTATTCATAGTTTACTTCAGCATACATTTGTTGGGCTGTGGTCGCCGTTAGGAATTCCATTAATTTTAGCGCATTATCTTTATTTGGCGCATATTTTGCCATTGCCATACCGCTGACGTTAACGTGAGTGCCGTTACCTTGTTGACCTGGGAAGTTAATTTCAACCGCTTCAGCCCACGCTTTTTGGTTTGGATCGTTAACCATTTTGCCTAGGTAGTAGCTGTTACCAATAGCAATATCACATAAGCCTTCTTTCACTGCTTGTACTTGACCGCGGTCATTACCTTGAGGTTTACGAGCTAAGTTAGCTTTCACACCTTCAAGCCATGTCTTCGTTGCCGCTTCACCATTGTGAGCAATCATCGCTGAAACAAGCGAAACATTATATGGGTGCTTACCTGAACGTGTACAAAGTTTGCCTTTCCACTCAGGTTTAGCTAGATCACTGTAATCAAAAGATGCAGGTAATTTACCGACACGATCTTTTGATGAATAAACATTACGAGAACGCAGTGTTAATGCAAACCACTCATCTTCATTATCACGATATTGTGCAGGAATATTCGTATCAATAACTTTACTATCAACAGGCTGAACCAACTTTTTATCCGACAATTCCACTAAACGGCTAATATCGGTTGTCAGTACCACATCCGCAGGGCTGTACTCACCTTCTTGTTGTAGTTTTTCAGCAATGCCTTCTTTAGCAAACTTAACGTTAACTTTAATACCCGTCTCTTTTGTAAACTCGTTAAACATTGGCTCAACAAGAAAAGGCTGGCGGTATGAGTAGACATTCACTTCTTCAGCAGCTGTCGCGATTTGAGGTGCAGACAAACCCAATAACACAGCTGTAGTTAAAAGTTTTTTCATTGCTAAATCCTTTAATGCAAAATGTAATGATAATGTTTCTCAATTAGATTAATGCAGATTATACGGCTTTCCTCTTTGAACACAATCAAGCTGTAACACTTCATTACAAAAAAACGCCACCACTAGGGATGACGTTTTTTTACACTTTAATAGCAATAAAATGACGCTATTTTCACTATTTTAGACTGACAAACTCAGGGTAAGCATCAACACCACAGTCGTGTGAATCCATACCTTCAAGCTCTTCATCTTCACTCACACGAATACCAATAGTGAATTTCAATATTCCCCATACCACTAAACTTGCACCAAATACCCAGCCAAAGATAACTGCAGCACCAAATAACTGGGTCATGTAATCGGCATCTGGATTACTTAACGGCACCATCATTAAGCCAAATAGACCACACACGCCATGAACAGAAATCGCACCGACGGGATCATCAACTTTTACCTTATCAAAGCCAATAATACTAAACACCACTAATGCGCCAGCAGCACCACCAATCGCAACCGCAGCTAATGGTGATGGTGATAATGGATCAGCAGTAATCGCAACCAAGCCAGCCAACGCACCATTCAGAATCATAGTAAGGTCAGCTTTACCCCATAAGATTTTACACACCGCAAGTGCAATAATGGCACCAGCCGCCGCGGCAGCATTAGTATTTAAAAATATTTGTCCAACTGCTGTCGCATTTTCAAAATCAGACAGCATTAACTGTGAACCACCGTTAAAGCCAAACCAACCAAACCATAAAATAAATGTACCTACAGTGGCTAAAGGCATGTTTGAGCCAGGAATAGGGTGTACTTCACCATTTTTACCGTATTTGCCCTTTCGAGCGCCAAGCAGTAATACACCTGCTAATGCTGCGGCAGCACCTGCCATATGAACGATACCAGAGCCAGCAAAGTCACTAAAACCGGCTTCTGAAAGAAAACCACCGCCCCAGGTCCAATAACCTTCAACCGGATAAATAAAGCCCGTTAATACCACTGAAAATAATAAAAATGACCACAACTTCATACGCTCAGCAACCGCACCTGATACCACTGACATTGCGGTAGCAACAAAGACGACCTGAAAAAAGAAGTCGGATTCTAAAGAGTGATCTGCGCCTTCAGCTTGAGTGCCAATTAATGCGCCAAATGAGGGTAACCAACCGCCGCCGCTATTATCGACATACATAATGTTATAGCCGACTAATAAAAATGTCGTACACGCAATGGCGTATAAACAAAAGTTCTTGGTTAATATTTCAGTGGTATTTTTTGAACGGACTAAACCTGCTTCTAACATGGCAAAACCTGCTGCCATCCACATCACTAATGCACCAGAAATCAAAAAGAAAAATGTATCGAGTGCGTAGCGTAATTCAATTACTGTCGTTGATAATTCCATGGTAACCTTCCCTTTATACCTGTGTTTATGATCCTATATCCATGCTGCGACTAAAGTGCTTCTCTGTCTACTTCTCCTGTTCGAATACGTACTGCATGTTCAAGATCATAAACAAATATTTTGCCATCACCGATTTTTCCTGTTTGCGCAGCCTTACTGATAGCATCAACAATATCATCCAAATTTTCAGCCTGAGTCGCGATTTCTAATTTCACCTTCGGCAGAAAATCAACTTGATATTCAGCACCACGATACAGTTCGGTATGGCCTTTTTGACGTCCAAACCCTTTTACTTCAGATACTGTCATTCCTTCAACACCGACAACAGCTAATGCTTCGCGCACATCATCTAATTTAAATGGTTTAATAATTGCATTAATTATTTTCATGATTTGCTCCTTACTTTCAATATATTCCCCGTTATGATTAAACAACAAACAATCATCATGCCAACTATTTAACCTACTGTTTAATAAAGAAATTAAAAAACAAATCACCATAAACAAAAAAAGGCCGCACCATATCGGTGCAGCCTTTTCACTGTTATATAGCATCTAACGGCTACTGATAAATAACCTGATTAAAAACGGATCACAAATGCTCGCCAAGCTTCTAATGCTTGTGCTAAATCTTCAAAGCCACATACCGACATACTTTCTTCATCATAAAAATGAAAATCTTCTTCAAAATCTTCATCTTCATCAGAAAACAAGCAGTTAGCTTGAACTAAAGCTTCGTTATCTTGTAAACATAACGTCAGTTCTTCACCGCTTAATCGCCACTCTTTGGTGCTATTTTTCAATGCACTAAGTTGATCTATTACCATATTTATTTTATTGACATCTTTGCCAAGCTCGTCAATGATCCAATGGCCTAATACTTCATGGCCCATTGAAAAAATGGCATGATAACTACCGTCCAAGGTATTTTTTTTAAACTCGTAATCCATACCTTTAGTACCTCATCTCTGATCATCTTCGTTGTTAACTGCTACACTGCTCGCAGAATGCGCTTGGCGCCCATTGTCAGGATCTCTCACTAAAATGCAACTCAATACCACCATTGCTCGACAAATCGTTGCCCGTACTATGAAAATCATCAAACATTCAGTCAATGTGATGGATTGCCATGGGCGTATTATTGGCTCAGGCGATCCACAACGTCTAAACCAATACCATGATGGTGCGATTTTGGCGCTGAATAATCATCATATTATCGAGATAGATCAAGCAACCTCTCAGCAACTGCAAGGGGTCAAGCCGGGCATCAATCTACCGATTATTTTTCAACAACAAGCTATTGGTGTCGTAGGTATTTCAGGAGATCCTGATGACGTGCGTAATTATGGTGAATTAGTCAAAATGACAGCCGAGCTTATTGTTGAGCAAGCCGCTTTAATGACCCAAGTAGAATGGCATAAACGTCATCGTGAAGAACTGGTGATGCAGCTCATCAATAACGATAACCTTGATGACATGCAGCTAAATACGATTGCTGAGCGATTAGAAATCGAGCTCGAACAACCACGGATTGCGACTGTCATTAAAGTGCTACCTCATGATAGTGAAGCTTTTTCTTTAGAAAACTTGCAGCATTTAGTTCATCTACTTGAATACCCTGAGCGGGATAACTTAGTGGCAATTAGTTCAGTTTCTCGCAACGAAGTGGTGGTACTTAAACCAATCACACTCACTAACAATGGTTGGTCACGGGATCTTGAACAAAAACGGGTTTATAAGCTGCTAAAACGTATTAACAAAGAAGCCAACTACACCATTAAAATTGCGCTAGGCGATTATTTCCCGACAATTCAAGGACTGGCACAATCTTATTTAACCGCCACCGCAACCATGGAAGCGGCACTTAATCACCATCAACAAACATCACAACAGGTATTTTTTTACCAAGATCATATTCTACCCGTGCTTCTCAATAAAATAACTTCAGAGTCGTGGCGTTACCAACAACTGCAAGCGCCACTTGAAAAATTAAAGCACCATGATCCGCGTGGAATCTTAGTCAAAACCCTAACGGCATTTTTTGATCAAAATTGTGATTTAGCTCAAACCTGCCAAGTGCTACATATTCACCGAAATACACTTCGCTATCGACTTGATAAAATAGAGCAACAAACCAACTTACAAATCAATAAGATAAGCGATATTACTCGTTTATATTTAGCTATCATCAGTCAACCATAATTAACGTAATTTGTGCAAATGCACAAATTACTAGTAAGCTAACCACACTTTATTTGTTAGTTTGCCTAAAGCTTCTCATCTCAAAATTCACTACAGTGCAGCCCTCTTAACTTTTCACTGGAATGGAACATGGTTGAAGTATCCACCCTTGGTGCCCTCGCAGCACTGATCGTCGCTATCGGATTGATCTTAAAACGCGTACCACCCGCTTACGGCATGATCATTGGTGCTCTGGTGGGCGGCATTGTTGGTGGTATCTCTTTAACCGATACCGTCACCATGATGATTGGCGGTGCCCAAGGTATTGTCACTGCAGTATTACGTATTCTCGCCGCTGGTGTCTTGGCTGGCGTATTAATTGAATCCGGTGCCGCAACCTCCATTGCAGAAACAATTGTCAAAAAAGTCGGTGAAACGCGCGCGTTATTAGCACTTGCAATAGCAACCATGATCCTTACCGCGGTTGGCGTCTTTGTTGACGTTGCGGTTATTACTGTTGCCCCAATTGCATTAGCCATTGCACGTCGTGCTGATCTTTCTAAAATGGCGATCCTATTAGCGATGGTTGGTGGCGGTAAAGCGGGTAACGTTATGTCACCAAATCCTAACTCTATTGCTGCGGCAGATGCGTTTAATGTCCCTCTAACATCGGTGATGGCCGCCGGTGTTATTCCGGGATTATGCGGAATGTTATTTGCTTACTTTATTGCTAAAAAATTAGTCAACAAAGGCAGTAAAGTTCAAGCCCATGAAGTTATTGATGTTGATTTGAGCCGTTTACCCTCTTTCGCTACCGCCATTGTTGCGCCATTGGTTGCCATTGCTTTATTAGCCCTACGTCCTATCGCTGGTATTAATGTCGATCCACTTATCGCCCTTCCATTAGGCGGTTTAATGGGCGCAATTGCCATGAAGCGTTTTCGTGATACCAACCACTTTGCGGTTTCTGGATTAAACCGTATGGCACCAGTAGCGGTGATGTTATTAGGTACTGGTACTCTCGCGGGCATCATTGCCAATTCAGGCTTAAAAAGTGGCTTAATTGATGTATTAACAGCATCGGGATTACCCTCTTACTTACTCGCGCCTATCTCTGGTGCCATGATGTCACTAGCCACAGCATCAACCACCGCGGGTACTGCGGTAGCCTCAAGCGTGTTTAGTCATACTATTTTAGAATTAGGTGTCCCTGCCATTGCTGGTGCGGCAATGATCCATGCTGGCGCAACCGTATTTGACCATATGCCTCACGGTAGCTTCTTCCATGCGACAGGTGGCTCAGTTCATATGGATATGCATGAACGTTTAAAACTGATCCCCTATGAAACCGCTGTTGGCTTAATGATTGCCACCGTTTCTACTCTTATCTTTGGCGTATTTGGCTTCACTATTTAACAAGGCTGATTGATTATGAAAATTATTATTGCTCCTGACTCATACAAAGAAAGCCTGACCGCAATGGAAGTGGCAACTGCAATTGAAGCAGGATTTCGCCAAGTGATGCCAACGGCTGAATACATTAAATTACCAATGGCTGATGGCGGTGAAGGTACAGTGCAATCACTGGTTGATGCCAGTAACGGCACCATCATAGAGCACGCGGTTACAGGTCCTTTGGGAGGCCAAGTTAACGCCTTTTTTGGCCTCATGGGTGACGGTAAAACTGCGGTTATTGAAATGGCAGCGGCATCTGGCTTACACCTTGTTAACCCAGAGCAACGTAACCCAATGCTTACCACCAGCTTTGGTACCGGTGAGCTGATTTTAGCGGCATTAGATCAAGGTGTTGACCATATTATTGTTGGTATCGGTGGCAGTGCGACCAATGACGGCGGTATCGGTATGGCGCAAGCACTTGGCGTACAATTATTAGATAGCAATGGTCAAGCGCTTGAGTTTGGTGGTCAAGCATTAGCACAACTGGCGACCATTGATATCACAACGGTCGATCCTCGTCTTGCCAACATAAAACTGGAAGTAGCGTGTGATGTTGATAATCCCCTTTGTGGTGAAAAAGGGGCATCACAGGTGTTTGGCCCTCAAAAAGGAGCTACCCCAGCAATGGTTGCCGCGCTTGATCAGCATCTTGCTCACTATGCCGCAATCATTAAACAAGACTTAGGTGTAGATATTAAAAATACAGCAGGAGCAGGTGCTGCTGGCGGTATGGGCGCGGCGTTATTAGGTTTATTTAATGCTCAATTACGCTCAGGCATCGAGATCGTGATCGACGCGGTTAACTTGGGCAACATTGTTCAGGATGCAGATCTAGTGATCACTGGTGAAGGACGTATTGATAGCCAAACCATTCATGGTAAAACGCCGATTGGCGTCGCACGTACAGCCAAGAAATACCATAAACCCGTAATTGGTATTGCAGGTTGTTTAAGCCAAGATTGTGGCGTGGTTTATGACCATGGAATTGACGCGGTATTTAGTGTTGTTCCCGCAGCAATGAGTCTTGAACAAGCCTTTAGCAATGCGGCAATCAATGTTGAATTAACCGCCCGTAATGTGGCAGCAATGTATTGCTTGAACCGCTAATACGCTAATACGCTAATACGCTAATAAATAATTAAGCAATACTAATAAAAACGCCGCGATTGTTCGCGGCGTTTTTTGCTTTTTATTTTTATTCAATAACCGTTACATCAACAATAATGTCGATTAAACCGGTTGCTGAATAATGACTTCATCAGCTTTGTTAGTGTAATCCGCCATGCGATCAAAATTGAGATAACGGTAAGTATCAGCCGCTGTTGCATCAATCTGTTTAGCATAAGTTAGGTATTCATCCATAGTTGGAATACGACCTAAAATAGCCCCGACCGCGGCTAACTCAGCCGAAGATAAATACACATTGGCACCATTACCTAAACGGTTAGGGAAATTACGGGTCGAGGTCGACATTACCGTAGCTTTATCTTTCACTCGTGCTTGGTTACCCATACACAATGAACATCCCGGTGTTTCAATACGTACCCCAGCACGACCAAAAATACCGTAATAGCCTTCTTCGGTAAGCTGGTCTTTATCCATCTTAGTTGGTGGTGCCACCCATAGGCGCGTATCTAGTTGGCCACCAAATTTCTCAAGTAACTTACCTGCCGCACGGAAATGACCAATGTTAGTCATACATGAGCCGATAAATACTTCATCAATCGCAGTTCCCGCCACCTCAGACAATAAACGCGCATCATCAGGATCATTCGGCGCACATAAAATTGGCTCTTTAATGTCTGCCAGATCAATCTCGATCACATGCGCATATTCAGCATCTTTATCTGCGGTCATGAGCTCAGGATTGGCTAACCATGCTTGCATCGCAGTAATTCGGCGCTCAATGGTACGACGATCACCATAGCCTTCAGCGATCATCCACTTCAGCATTACAATATTTGAGTTTAAATATTCAGTGATCGATTCTGGCGACAATTTAACGGTACAGCCTGCAGCACTTCGCTCTGCCGATGCATCAGAAAGCTCAAACGCTTGCTCAACTGATAAGTGCTCAACCCCTTCAATCTCAAGTACACGACCTGAGAATTCATTGATCTTACCCGATTTTTCAACCGTTAATAGCCCTTGCTGAATCGCAAAATAAGGAATCGCATGAACCAGATCTCGCAGGGTGATTCCCGCTTGCATCTCACCTTTAAAACGCACCAAAATAGATTCCGGCATATCAAGCGGCATCACACCCGTTGCTGCAGCAAATGCCACTAAACCAGAGCCTGCTGGAAATGAAATACCTAATGGGAAACGAGTATGTGAATCGCCCCCCGTACCGACGGTATCTGGCAACAACATGCGGTTAAGCCATGAGTGAATAACACCATCTTTAGGCCGTAACGCCACTCCACCACGATTCATAATAAAATCAGGCAATGTATGGTGCGTATTAACATCAATCGGTTTTGGATAAGCAGAAGTATGACAGAAAGACTGCATGGTTAGATCGGCAGAAAAACCTAAACAGGCTAAGTCTTTCAGTTCATCACGCGTCATGGGGCCAGTGGTATCTTGCGAACCAACGGTGGTCATCTTAGGTTCACAATAGGTGCCAGGACGAACCCCTTCAACGCCACATGCTTTTCCGACCATCTTCTGCGCTAGAGTATAACCTTTGCCGTTATCTTCCACTGCCACTGGGCGACGGAACACATCAGATGCAGGTAAGCCTAACGCTTGACGAGCACGATCGGTTAGGCCACGACCAATGATCAATGGAATTCGCCCACCAGCACGCACTTCATCAATCAGAACATCGGTTTTTAATTTAAAGGTTGAAACCAATTCATCGTTATCATGACGACGCACTTCACCTTTAAATGGATAAACATCAATCACGTCACCCATGGCAAGCTTAGTTACATCAACTTCAATCGGCAGTGCACCAGCATCTTCCATAGTATTAAAGAAGATCGGCGCGATCTTACCGCCAAGCACGTAGCCACCAGCACGCTTATTAGGTACATAAGGAATATCATCCCCCATAAACCATAGCACTGAGTTAGTTGCTGATTTTCTTGATGATCCGGTTCCCACTACATCACCAACATACACTAATTGATGACCTTGTTGTTTAAGGGTCTCAATTTGCGTAATCGGACCAATCACTCCCCCTTGATCGGGTGTGATCCCTTCACGCTCAATTTTTAGCATCGCTAATGCATGTAACGGAATATCTGGGCGTGACCACGCATCAGGCGCAGGAGATAAGTCATCAGTATTGGTTTCGCCACTGACTTTAAATACGGTAAGCGTGATTTTTTCAGCAAGGGCGGGCTTAGATAAGAACCACTCAGCATCAGCCCATGACTGCATCACTTGCTTGGCAAAAACATTGCCCGCTTTGGCTTTTTGCTCAACATCATAAAATGAGTCAAACATCAGTAAAGTATGAGATAGCGCACTAACAGCAATAGGGGCAAGTTCAGTATCATCAAGTAATGACACCAATGGTTCGATATTGTAACCACCTTGCATAGTACCTAATAACTGCGCGGCCTTGGTTTTGTCAACTAATGGCGAGTGGGCTTCACCAGTAGTGATTGCAGCCAGAAAACCCGCTTTTACATAAGCAGCTTCGTCCACTCCAGGTGGAATACGGTTTTCTAATAAATCCAGTAGTGCCGCTTCCTCACCTTGCGGCGGGTTTTTTAATAGCTCAATCAGAGCGGCAACCTGTTCAGCATTAAGAGGTTGAGCAACAACCCCCTCTGCCGCACGCTCTTCGACGTGTTTACGGTAGGCTTCAAGCACGACATATTCCTCTTATATTGGCTCAACGATAACGTCGAACATCCTTGGAAGTTAAATGATCTCTCACTGATCAGTCATTGCGATTTAATCTATACCTGACATCTTAACGGCTAACTAGAGATCAAAACTGTTAAATACCATAGCATTTTTAACCTAAAATTAAAATAAATCGATGTTTTACAACATTCACAGTTTAGATAAATACCGCTTCAATCACAGTTAAATTACCACTAAATATCGTGTGACGAGTCTCGATATTTGTCACTAAAGTTAGCGCTTGATCATATTGCACACCATAAATCACTAAAGTTTTTTCATAAATACGCCGATACATGAGTCTGTATTTTCATTTAACTGACCATCATGACGTCATCGCGCATGGTCTGTTCATTTGCTCATAAATATAAGCCGTTTTATGAATTACAAACATTTAAGCATCAAATCAAAACTGATCATCGCCATCACCTTGGCGGTACTAGCTTCAACAACCTTAGTCAGCGTCCTCAGTCAAAGCCAAGTCCGCGCTGCTATTACCACTCGAATTTTAGACTTAGAATTGCCCTCTATTTTGCTGCAAATTCGCAATAACGTTGAAAAAGAAGTCACTCAGTTACAATCAGCCGCAGAGCAACTTGCCAATAACAGCTACGTTATAGACAGTGTGTTAGCCACCAAAGCCCCGCAAGATAAAACCCGCTTAGTCAAAGAATTACGTAATATTCAGAATCAATATCAGTTATTAGATGTTTCTATTGCTAACCGTAATAATGGCGACTACTGGAATCAAAATGGTTTTTTGCGCCAGTTAACACCACAACAAGATCAATGGTTCTTTGACGCGATTCAAGCGAACCACACTCGCAGTCTCAGCATCTTTAGAGAAAAAACTGGTGAGGTAAAACTGTTTGTTAACTATCAACAACCACAGGGGGATACTTTAGCTGGGCTCTCTAAATCCCTTGATGATATGGCGAGTTTTATTAGCCAATTTAAAATTGAACAGACCGGATTTGTCTATTTAGTCGATAGTAAAGGCACCATTAAAATCCACCGTGATAACGACAAAATGCTAGGTCACAATTCAATTACGACCTTATTTGATTCAACCGTTGCCAATATTTTATTAAACAAACAAAGTTTTAGTGTGATAGAAACAAAGAGTAATCACGAAGATGTCTTTTTAGCGGCGAGCTACATTCCCGCTATGGATTGGTATGTGATTGGTGAACTTCCAAAAAAAGAAGCCTTTGCTGCCCTCACAACTATTCGTAATCAAGTTATTTTATTTACTGCCATTATTGCTGCAATCTTTATTGTTATCGCTATTTTTCTCGCTAGCAGTATTACTCGCCCAATTAAAAATCTAGCGTTAATGTTTAAGAATCTTGGAGAAGGCGATGGTGATTTACGCCACCGTTTAACCGTTGAAGCTAATGATGAGATTGGACAATTATCATCTGGGTTTAATGGCTTTATTGGCAAGATCCACCACTCAGTAATAGAAGTAGCAGAAACCGGAAACGCACTGCGTCAAGCAGCAGAATCTGTGGCATCTCAAGCTCAATTAACCCTTGATAATAGCCATAGCCAACGCGATAGAACCTTATTGGTTGTAACAGCAATCAATGAAATGGGAGCAACGGTTAATGAAATTGCCAGTAATGCAGCCTTAGCCGCCGAATCAACTCAACAAGCAGAACAGCAAACCCATGATGGTCAGCAAGTGGTGAGTGAAGCGCGCAATACCATCAATCAACTGTCATCCGATATTGGCCAAGTCAGTGACGTGATTGATTCATTAGCCAATAACACCCAATCGATTGGCAGTATTTTAGATGTGATTCGAGGAATTTCAGAACAAACAAATCTGTTGGCATTAAATGCTGCCATTGAAGCGGCACGAGCAGGAGAACAAGGACGCGGGTTTGCCGTGGTCGCTGATGAAGTACGCAACCTTGCGAGCCGAACAGCAACTTCGACAGATGAAATTCAAGCAATGATTAACCGCTTACAACAAGAAGCATCAAATGCTGTCTCTGCGATGGAGCAAAGTCGTCAGCTATCAGACAATGGCGTCTCGGCATCAGATCAAGCCTCAACCGCTTTAATTTCAATCGCGGATCGTATTAGCTTAATTGCAGATATGAACACTCAAGTGGCAACGGCAACTGAAGAACAGTCCATTGTAGTGCGCGATATTAATTGCAACATTGAAGAGATCAATGAAACCACTCAATTAACGGCAGAAACCGCGGCGCAGCTAGCAGATTCAAGCCAATCATTACGCCAACTGT
Organism: Photobacterium sp. S4TG1; assembly: GCF_036040035.1. Taxonomy (NCBI): domain Bacteria; kingdom Pseudomonadati; phylum Pseudomonadota; class Gammaproteobacteria; order Vibrionales; family Vibrionaceae; genus Photobacterium; species Photobacterium sp. S4TG1. The sequence goes on along the minus strand of NZ_JAYXUH010000009.1, from coordinate 117,987 downwards.
CACAGCGTTTAGATGATATGGTCGGCACCTTTAAATTGTAATTATCAACCTTACATTGCTATCGGTTTACGAAGCTATAGCGAACAAAACTATAACTAACAAAACGATAGCTAACAAAAAAGCGCCCTTAGGCGCTTTTTTTTATTCACAGAGCATTAAACGAGAATTACTTCTTACGCTTTACTGCTTTTGCATTTGGCAGGTCTGTAATTGAACCTTCAAATACTTCTGCTGCAAGACCAATTGATTCATGCAATGTTGGGTGAGCGTGAATAGTTAATGCGATATCTTCCGCATCACAACCCATCTCGATCGCTAGACCGATTTCACCTAATAATTCACCACCGTTAGTACCTACGATAGCACCACCGATAACGCGATGAGTGTCTTTATCGAAGATCATCTTAGTCATACCATCAGCACAATCAGATGCGATAGCACGGCCTGATGCCGCCCATGGGAATGTAGCAACTTCGTAGTTTAGACCTTCAGCTTTTGCTTCTTTCTCAGTCTTACCTACCCACGCAACTTCTGGCTCAGTGTAGGCAATTGAAGGAATAACTTTAGGATCGAAGTAGTGCTTCTTACCTGAAATAACTTCAGCCGCTACGTGGCCTTCATGCACACCTTTGTGAGCAAGCATTGGTTGACCAACAACGTCACCAATCGCATGAATGTGAGCAACGTTAGTACGCATTTGCTTATCAACGTGAATAAAGCCACGCTCATCAACATTGATACCCGCTTTCTCAGCATCGATTAGCTGACCATTTGGTACACGACCGATAGCAACAAGCACTGCATCGTAACGTGTAGGTTCAGCAGGCGCTTTCTTGCCTTCCATTGAAACGTAGATACCGTCTTCTTTCGCTTCAACTGCTGTCACTTTCGTTTCAAGCATTAAGTTGAATTTCTTCGCAATACGCTTCGTGAATACTTTAATGATATCTTTATCAGCTGCTGGAATAACTTGATCGAACATCTCAACAACGTCGACATCAGAACCTAGCGCGTGGTAAACCGTACCCATTTCAAGACCGATGATACCGCCGCCCATAATCAGTAACTTTTGAGGTACTTCTTTAAGCTCTAGCGCATCTGTTGAATCCCAAATACGTGGGTCTTCATGTGGAATGAAAGGCAGTTTAATTGGGCGTGAACCCGCAGCGATAATTGCATTGTCAAATGTGACTGTCGTTTGACCATCAGCACCTTCAACAACGATTGAATTAGGGCCAGTAAATTTACCGTAACCGTTAACCACGTTAACTTTACGCATCTTAGCCATACCGCCAAGACCGCCAGTAAGTTGGGTAATTACTTTATCTTTCCATAGACGGATTTTATTAATATCGGTTTGTGGCTCACCGAAAATCACGCCATGTTCAGCCATCGCTTTTGCTTCTTCGATAACTTTCGCTACGTGAAGCAGAGCTTTTGATGGAATACAACCGACGTTAAGACATACGCCGCCAAGAGTATTAAATTTTTCGATTAGAACCGTATCTAGACCTAAGTCTGCACAACGGAATGCCGCAGAATAACCAGCAGGGCCTGAACCCAACACCACTACCTGGGCTTTAATTTCTTTGCTCATCATGACCTCGTTGTAAGTCTTTTATCCCTAACAGGCTATCAGCTACGCTGTACTTTTTAATGCTAAATTCACCGTCAAATTGAGTAACAAGTTTACAGACCTGTTAACAACATGAAAAATAAATTACTGCAGCCTGTGAGCTAAACAACAATTCCATGCCTACTTAAGGTAGGCATGGCGTTGTGGATGTGAAACCTTATAGTACCAAACGACGGATGTCAGATAGACAACCATTTAAGTAAGTAATGAAACGTGCACCTTCAGCACCATCAATCACACGGTGATCGTATGATAGTGATAATGGCAGTTGTAGACGCGGTTCAAACTCTTTACCGTTCCATACTGGCTTCATTTCAGACTTAGATACACCAAGGATACCTACTTCTGGCGCATTCACGATTGGTGTGAACGCAGTACCACCTAAGCCACCTAGGCTTGAGATAGTGAAACAGCCACCTTGCATATCTGATGCAGTTAGCTTACCAGCACGTGCTTTCTTAGAGATAGTCATTAGCTCTTCAGATAGCTCGTAAATACCTTTCTTGTTCACGTCTTTAAATACAGGAACAACCAAGCCATTCGGTGTATCTACCGCGATGCCGATGTTGATGTATTTCTTCAAAATCAAGCTCTCGCCATCATCTGATAGTGAAGAGTTAAATGAAGGGAACGCTTCTAGTGCTTTCGCAGCTGCTTTAAGAATGAACACAAGTGGCGTGATTTTCATGCCAGAGTCTTTCTTCGCTTCAATAGCGTTTTGGTCTTTACGGAATGCTTCAAGCTCAGTGATATCTGCATTATCCCACTGTGTAACGTGTGGAATCATTACCCAGTTACGGTGCAGGTTCGCGCCAGAAATCTTCTTAATGCGAGACAGCGGCTTAACTTCGGTATCACCAAACTTGCTGAAGTCAATCTTCGGCCAAGGTAGTAGACCTAGAGCTGCGCCATCGCCTTTACCTGAAGCCGATGCTGCTGCACCAGATTCAAGACGCTTAAGTGCATCTTTAACGAAGCTTTGAACGTCTTCTTTCAGTACGCGGTTCTTACGGCCAGTACCTTTAACTTTCGCCAGGTTAACGCCAAACTCACGAGCTAGACGACGCACAACCGGTGATGCATGTGCATAATCGTTGTTTTCTTCAAAGTCACCCGTTGTTGCTGCAGGAGCAGCTTGAGCAGGAGCCGCTGCAACTGGTGCAGGTGCTGCCGCTGCTTGAACAGGAGCTGCTGCAACCGCAACCGGTGCTGCGCCAGCAACTTCAAAGATCATGATTAGTGAGCCAGTAGAAACCTTGTCGCCAGCCGCGATTTTGATTTCTTTGATAGTACCTGCAAACGGTGCTGGTACTTCCATTGATGCTTTGTCGCCTTCAACAGTAATTAGAGATTGCTCTTCTTCTACTGTATCGCCAACCGCAACCATGAGTTCAGTGACTTCAACTTCATCACCGCCGATATCAGGCACGTGAACTTCTTTTGCTGCTGCAACAGCAGGAGCAGCTGCTACAGGTGCAGCTGCTTGAGCAGGAGCCGCTACTGGCGCTGAGCCAGCAACTTCAAAAATCATCACTAGTGAGCCAGTTGAAACTTTATCACCCGTTGCGATTTTAATTTCTTTTAGTACACCAGCGAACGGTGCAGGTACTTCCATTGATGCTTTATCGCCTTCAACAGTAAGTAGTGACTGCTCTTCTTCGATGCTGTCGCCGATAGCAACCATGATTTCAGTGACTTCAACTTCATCACCACCGATATCAGGCACATGTACTTCTTTAAGCTCAGCTGCTGCCGCTGCCACAGGTGCGGCAACTGGTGCTGCTTCTGCTACAGGTGCCGCTACCGCTGCGCCTTCAGCTTCAAAGATCATGATCAATGAACCAGTAGAGACTGAATCACCCACCGCGATTTTAATTTCTTTTACGATACCCGCTTGTGAAGCAGGCACTTCCATTGATGCTTTATCGCCTTCAACGGTGATCAGTGATTGCTCTTCTTCAACCTTGTCGCCAACGCTAACAAGAATCTCAGTTACTTCAACCTCATCCGCACCGATATCAGGTACATTAATTTCGATTGCCATTATATTTGCCTCTTACGCGTATAGCGGGTTGATCTTGTCTGCATCAATGTTGAATTTAGCAATTGCATCTGCAACAACTGAATTCTCAATGTCACCACGTTTTGCCAATTCAGAAAGTGCAGCAACAACAACGTAGCCTGCATTAACTTCAAAGTGACGACGTAGATTAGCGCGGCTGTCTGAACGACCGAAGCCATCAGTACCCAGTACTTTAAATGACTCAGAAGGCATAAACGCGCGAACTTGTTCTGCGTAGTTCTTCATGTAGTCAGTCGCAGCGATTGCAGGCTCAGAACCCATAACCGTTGTGATGTAAGGTACTTTCTGCTCCGCTTGTGGGTGCAGCATGTTGTAACGCTCTACATCTTGACCGTCACGGGTTAATTCGTTGAATGATGTTACTGAGTAAACATCAGATGCAACACCGTAATCATCACTTAGAATTTGAGCCGCAGCGCGCACTTCATTCATGATAGTACCAGAGCTCATTAGCTGAACTTTGTTACTACCAGCATAAGATTCTAACTTGTAGATACCCTTACGAATGCCTTCTTCAGCGCCTTCAGGCATACCCGGCATGGCGTAGTTCTCATTCATTACTGTTAGGTAGTAATAAATGTTCTCTTGGCTCTCACCGTACATGCGACGAATACCGTCTTGCATGATAACCGCTAGCTCGTAAGCAAACGTTGGATCGTAAGAGATACAGTTTGGCACTGTGTTAGCCATGATATGTGAGTGGCCATCTTCGTGCTGTAGACCTTCACCGTTCAGGGTAGTACGACCTGCAGTAGCACCTAATAGGAAGCCACGAGCTTGTTGGTCACCTGCCATCCACGCCATGTCGCCAACGCGTTGGAAGCCAAACATTGAGTAGTAAATGTAGAACGGAATCATTGGTAGGTTGTTAGTGCTGTATGATGTTGCAGCAGCAACCCAAGATGCCATTGAACCTAATTCGTTGATACCTTCTTGCAGTACCTGACCTGAGTTTGCTTCTTTGTAGTAAGAAACAACGCCACGGTCTTCTGGAGTGTAAGTTTGACCCGCAGGGTTGTAGATACCCACTTGACGGAACAGACCTTCCATACCAAATGTACGTGCTTCATCACAGATGATAGGCACGATGTTCTTACCGATATTCTTATCTTTCAATAGAATATTAAGCGTACGAACGTAAGCCATTGTGGTAGAGATTTCACGCTTTTGCTCAACCAGCAATGGTGCAAACTCTTCTAGCTCAGGTACTTTAAATTCTTGAGTGAACTTAGGGCTACGCTTAGGTGTGTAACCTAATAGTGCTTCACGACGAGCGTGTAGGTAGTTGTACTCTGCAGAGCCTTGTTCAAGCTCTAGGTAAGGCAATGATTTAATTGCTTCATCAGAGATAAGATCTTGTAGACCTAAACGATCACGTAGATATTGAACATGAGTCATGTCCATTTTCTTCACGCCGTGAGCGATGTTCTTACCTTCTGCAGCTTCACCCATGCCGTAACCTTTAACAGTTTTAGCAAGAATAACAGTCGGTTTACCTTGAGTCTCTTTTGCATTCGTAAATGCAGCAAATAGCTTAGATGAATCGTGACCACCACGTTTCAGCTCAAAGATTTGCTCATCTGTCATGTCAGCAACCAGTGCCGCAGTCTCAGGGTATTTACCAAAGAAGTGCTCACGTACATAAGCGCCATCTTTAGATTTAAATGTCTGGTAGTCACCATCGATAGTTTCGTTCATTAACTGAAGTAACTTACCAGTAGTGTCTTTAGCTAGCAGTGAATCCCAGTTGTTACCCCAGATCACTTTAACCACATTCCAACCAGCACCTTTAAATAGGCCTTCTAGCTCTTGAATGATCTTACCGTTACCCATAACCGGACCATCTAGGCGCTGTAGGTTACAGTTGATAAGGAAACATAGGTTATCTAGCTTCTCACGCGCAGCGAAAGAAATCGCACCACGTGATTCTGGCTCATCCATCTCGCCGTCACCTAGGAACGCGTAAACACGTTGCGCTGAAGTGTCTTTAAGACCACGGCCTTCTAAATATTTAAGGAAACGCGCTTGGTAGATCGCAGAGATAGGACCTAGACCCATAGATACCGTTGGGAACTGCCAGAATTCAGGCATTAACTTAGGGTGTGGGTATGAAGGAATACCTTTGCCATCAACTTCTTGACGGAAGTTATCAAGCTGATCTGCTGTTAAACGGCCTTCAACGAAAGCACGAGAGTAGATTCCTGGAGAGATGTGACCTTGGTAATAAACCAAATCGCCGCCATCCACGTCATTAGGTGCGCGGAAGAAGTGGTTAAAACATACTTCATAGAAAGCCGAAGCAGACTGGTAAGACGCCATGTGGCCGCCTAGGTCTAAATCTTTCTTTGAAGCACGCAATACGATCATGATCGCGTTCCAGCGAATGATAGAACGGATACGACGCTCTAGCGTAATATCACCTGGGTACGCAGGTTGCTGCTCTGCAGGGATCGTATTAACGTAATTAGTGTTGATACCTGTAGCCATATCAACACCATCTAAACGTGCTTTATCCAATACTTGCTCTAGTAAGTACTGTGCGCGTTCAACACCTTCTTCACGGACTACTGATTCAAGGGCTTCTAACCAATCTTGAGTTTCCAGTGCATCCACGTCACTCTTCATGACTTCAGACATGCGATCTATCCTTTCGTTATAATCAATCAACTAAACTAACAATGTCGCGACTTGCAAATGGTCTTTGGCTGATAAAGAACCCTAGTCAAGCCCGTCCTTGCGTTGCTGGATTCGGCGAAGAGAGCGTTGACGCCTGCTATCTTCTCGAGATAAATCCAACAAAGTTTCCTCTATGTAAGCCAAATGTGCATGGGATGCTTCACGCGCCTTTTTAGGCTGTTTTGAAACAATCGCCGCAACAATATTGGCCCTATGTTTGCTCACCTTATCCACCACCGCTTGATGACGATTAAGGTATTCAAAATTCTGTAATACGTTCTGTTCCAACAATGGCGCTAAACTACGAATAATGTGCAATAACACCACATTATGTGCCGACTCAGTGACCGCTATAAGGTATTGCATCACTGCTGTTGCTTCGGCGGCTAAATCGCCTTGTTGTTGTGCTTGCTGAATCCGCACATGACAATCTTTAATACGATCAAAGTCATCATCATTACCACGCAGGGCCGCATAATATGCCGCTAATCCCTCTAGCGCATGGCGCGCTTCAACTAAATCTAATTGTGTTTCTGGGTGTGCGGCCAGTAAATCTAGCAACGGCTCAGAAAAACTTTCCCACAAATTTTCGGTGACAAATGTGCCGCCACCTTGGCGACGCGTCAGTAAATGTTTGGCTTCTAAGCGTTGAATCGCCTCTCGAACTGATGGTCGAGAAACATCAAATTGCTTTGCTAATTCACGCTCAGGAGGCAGTTGTTGTCCCGGAGATAACGTTCCCTCGACAATCAAACACTCAAGCTCTTTTTCAATAGCCTCACAAAGCTTAGGTTGGCGAATACGTTTATAGGTCATTATGATGAATGCTTCTTATAATCAATCTGCTTCATAACAAACTAACAATACGGATAATTGGTATTACCAATTTGCTGACGTGGAAAGTTTACAGAAATAATCGTGAAAGTCCACACTCAACTTGATTGAAATCATAGAACGCGCATTCGTTAACATAACTTAAACACATATAATCACATCAGATAACAACCAATCAGACACTAAGCAGCCAACTAAATTCAATCCTGATACTAGGTAAAACAAGGGTTAGATAAAAAGCTTATGATTTATCAGTACTAATTAACCAATCTATTAATAATTAACCGCTTACAATTGGGCTTTATAGCCATGCCAATCAAACACTAATCCGGGGTCAGTTTTACGTCCCGGCGCAATAAATTCATGCCCGGTAATTCGCTGGCGCGTAATAGCAGGATACTGCTGCATTATTTTTTGGGTAAGAGTGGCTAATGTTTCATACTGACACGATGTAAAAGGTAAATAGTCACAACCTTCAAGTTCAATACCAATCGAATAATCGTTACACTTCTCACGCCCTTCAAAGCAAGAAATTCCCGCATGCCATGCTCGCGCATTAAACGGTACGAACTGAATAATACTCCCATCACGGCGAATCAAACAGTGAGCCGAAACGCGGAACTGATGAATTAATGCGAAATAAGCATGTTCGTTGGGATCAAGCTGACCCGTAAATAATTGCTCAATGTAAGGTCCACCAAACTCCCCCGGCGGTAAGCTAATGTTATGCACCACCAGCAGTGAAATATCATCATCAGGACGAGTATCAAAAAATGGCGATGGCACGTGTTTGACGTTATCAAGCCAGTGATCGCGATTAATGGTTAAAGTCATATCAACCTCAAAGTAAAGAAATAAGTATCGAGTATCGAGTATCGAGTATCGAGTATCGAGTATCGTAGGAAAAACTAAAACTATCTCTCTGTAAATAGTCACGGAAAAAAAGATCCCACACGCCCCCAGCTCTTCCTGCTTTCCCTCGCCCCTCGAAAACTATCAACCTCGCCTCTGTTTTCCTCGCAACTCTTAATCTCATCACTCGCTACTCGTCCCTTTCTCCCCTCGAAAACTGAATCTATTCCCTGTATGCTTTTGCTATCACTCGCGGTAATTCACTTACCGGCAATCTCTTGCTATGGATACGACATGACGACTATGGAACAGAAACACGACAGCAGTGCTCGCCTTACTTACCTTAAACAGCAACTACCGCTAGAAATCACCCGTGCCGTTGCTGATACTCTGCGTGAAGATTTAGGTGGTGAGATTGATGCTAGCCGTGATATTACCGCCAATTTAATTGCCGCGGATAGTCACAGCACAGCCACTATTATTACCCGTGAATATGGCGTTTTTTGTGGTCAACTGTGGGCCGATGAAGTGTTTGCCCAATTAGGCGGTAAAGTGGTGATTGAGTGGCAGGTTGCCGATGGTGAAGTAGTCAAACCCAATCAAGTGTTATGTACTCTCAGTGGGCCATCACGGGTTTTGCTGACCGGTGAGCGTAACGCGATGAACTTTATTCAAACCTTATCAGGTTGCGCCACCCTTACTGCGGAATATGTCAACCAACTGGTCGGCACCAATACCCGTTTATTAGACACTCGCAAAACCGTTCCCGGCTTGCGCAGCGCCCTCAAATACGCGGTCAGTTGTGGTGGCGGTTTTAACCACCGCATTGGCGTGTTTGATGCCTATTTGATCAAAGAAAATCACATCATGGCCTGTGGTGGCATTGAAAAAGCAATCGCCACTGCCAAGCAGCTAAACCCCGGCAAACCGGTAGAAATAGAAACCGAATCGCTCGCCGAATTAGAACAAGCGATTGCCGCTGGCGCGGATATTATTATGCTCGATAACTTTTCATTAGAAATGATGCGTGAAGCAGTAAAAATTAACGCCGGCCGCGCAGCGTTGGAAAATTCTGGCGATATTACTCTGAATAATATTCGCGAATGTGCGTTAACGGGTGTAGATTATATTTCAGTCGGTGCGCTAACCAAGCATGTGCGGGCAATGGATTTGTCGATGAGGTTTAAGTAGTCCGCGAGGAAGAGCAGGTATAGAGGGGCGAGGAAGAACAGTTTTTACCTCGCCACTCGTTACTCGCCCTTCCTGACTCCTCGCCCCTTGTTTTCCTTAATCCCTTTTCTCTTGCTTTTCCTGCTCTCCCTCGCCCCTTATTCACCTCACAACCTGCCTCATTTCTGCGCCTTAACTCCAGCGCTATTTTGCAACCGCTGCAACAATCACATAAATAATTCAAACTGCGCCGAGCAATACCACCACTGTTATTCAATCAATATCTTAAGCCTCTTATTCTAGCTCCACAGCACTACCCCTTTGTCCACATAGGACGACTTAAAACCTTCAAGGAATGGAATATGAAAAAGCAACAAGGCTTTACCCTTATTGAATTAATGATCGTGGTAGCGGTGATCGGTGTGTTATCCGCGATTGCAGTACCTAAATACCAAGAGTATGTCAAAAAAGGAGCGCTAGGGGCTGCTTTAGCTTCTGTCACCGCTCACAAAACAAACGTAGAAGATAGCATCGCAACAGTAGGGACATTCCCAAGTGTTAGTGCCGCTTTTGGGATTGGTAATATTAAAGCTGCATCATCAGCGACAGCTGCTGGTTCAATAATTGCAACGATAGATGAAGGGGCTGCTAAAAATGAAAAAATCACCCTATCAAGAGATACTGATGGCCTTTGGACTTGTGCTAATTCATACACAGCAATAAAAATAAGTGGCTGCCAAGATTAAATGCAAACCAACCTCGCCTCGATTCTGTTCCAAGCTGAGTTAATCAGCGCCGAACAGCAGCAGCAAATTGTCGAGTCGGTGACGGCGGAAGGGATCAATGTCCCAACCGCCATTACTCGTCTGGGTATCATGGCGGATGATGAACTGGCGCGTTCATTATCGCACCTGTTCAACCTCGATCGAGTTGATGTTCACCACTATGACTTTCAAGGTTGCTGTCAAAGTGTCTACCAACGTGAACTGGTGTTACGCCATCGCGTGCTGCCGCTTGCGCAAGACAATAGCACCCTTTTCGTCGGCCTTAGCGATCCTACCAATGTCGAGGCGCAAGATGAATTTCGCTTCGCTATTGGTAAGAACGTTGAAGCACTGTTATTAGACAATAAACAACTTGAATCGGCGATTCGCCGAGTTTACGGCAGTGATATCGGTGATGTTGGTAACAGCCGTCAAATCAGTGATGAAGATTTAGGTAACTTAATTGATATCAACGATCTTGAACTTGATGAAGCCACCGATTTAAGCCAAGACAGCGCTCCGGTTACTCGTTATATCAACCAAGTATTAATGGATGCCCTGCGCCGTAAAGCCTCGGACATTCACTTTGAACCCTATGAAACCAGCTATCGAATTCGGTTTCGTTGTGACGGTATTTTGCATCAGCATTTAACGCCACCAGCCAGTTTGTCGCGGCGGTTATCAACCCGTTTAAAGGTAATGTCCAAGCTCAATATTGCCGAGCGTCGTCAACCACAAGATGGTCGCATCAAACTTAAATTATCCGATTCACTGGCAATTGACCTGCGGGTTTCTACCCTGCCAACCTTGTGGGGCGAAAAAGTAGTACTGCGAATTTTAGACAGTTCCAGTGCCAGCTTAAACATTGATATTTTAGGGTATAGCGACGCTCAAAAGCAGGCTTATTTAACCGCGCTGCAACGCCCGCAAGGAATGATTTTAATGACAGGCCCCACAGGTAGTGGCAAAACCGTGTCGCTCTATACTGGTTTAAGTATTTTAAACACTGACGAGCGCAATATTTCCACTGCCGAAGATCCGGTTGAGATCAACTTGCAAGGCATTAACCAAGTTCAGATCAACAATCTGGCAGGGCTTGGATTTGCCGAAGCATTGCGATCATTTTTGCGTCAAGATCCCGATGTGGTAATGGTGGGTGAAATTCGAGACCTTGAAACCGCCGAAATTGCAGTTAAAGCGGCGCAAACTGGGCACTTGGTGTTATCAACCCTTCATACCAACTCAGCTGCGGAAACCATTACCCGGTTAACCAACATGGGGGTGGAAGATTTTAACCTTGCCTCGTCACTAAGTTTGATTATTGCACAGCGGTTAGCTCGTCGATTATGTAATCACTGTAAACAACCACATCTGCTTGATGACTTAACTTGTGAGCGCTTAAAACTGCCACTTAACACCAGTGTCTATCAAGCCCATAAAGAAGGCTGTGATGATTGCAACAAAGGCTATGTTGGTCGAGTGGGTATTTATGAAGTAATGCAATTTAGCCGTGAAATTGCTGAAGCATTAATGCAAAACGCCACCAGCTTACAATTAGAAGATATTGCCGCCAGCCAAGGCATGCAACGACTGCGCGAATCAGGCGTCGATAAATTAGTTGAGGGCATTACTAGCCTTGTCGAATTACAACGGGTACTGCAACTCTAATAACATCATTCGACTTTACTTTCCATCACTGTATTTTTAAAAAGGATCTCTTATGGTTGCTGCCACTAAAATTCGTTACTACCAATGGCGGGGCATCAATCAAGCCGGACGCAAAGTCTCAGGCGTCACAATGGGATTTCAAGAACAAGAAGTTCGTCATCAGCTCACCGAGCAAATGATCAATGTCAAAAAGATCAAACGCACCTCTCCCGGCACTTTAGATCGACTTCGTAATCAAATGAAGCCCGAAGATGTCACCATGGTGACGCGTCAATTATCGACCATGGTTGAGTCAGGCGTTCCTGTAGTACAAGCATTAACTTTAATGGCAAACAGCCACCACAAAGCAGAAATGCGTGCCACCCTAATTCAGGTAACCAACCAAGTTGAAGCCGGATCATCGTTATCAAAAGCAATGCGCTCTAGCTCACCTTTGTTTGATAAATTTTATTGTGACTTGGTTGATACGGGTGAGCAAACCGGTCACCTTGGACAAGTATTTGGTCGTATTGCGGTATATCGCGAAAAAGCCGAAGCAATGCGTAAAAAAATCATCAAAGCGATGATCTACCCTTCGATGGTCTCTATCACCGCCATCTTAGTAACAGTGTTAATGCTGGTGTTTGTTATTCCACAATTTGCGGCTATTTTTAGTGGCTTTGGCGCAGAACTGCCGTGGTTTACACGCCAAGTAATGAAAGCGTCTGATTTTTTAATTGATTATGGTTATTATCTTGGCGGTGGCATTGTGCTGACCATCGTTATCTACCGTTATTGCTATCGTCATTATTATGGTTTTCATTATCGTGTCGATAAACTGAGCCTAAAGCTACCGATTGTCGGCGGAGTATTACTTAAAGCGACCATTTCTCGTTTTGCTCGTACTCTTGCCACCACCTTTAATGCTGGTATTCCGCTATTAACGGGCATTCAATCAGCGGGAAAAACCAGTAATAACCTTTATATTGAACAAGCGATTGATGAAGTTTATAACAGTACCGCAGCCGGTATGCCATTATACTTAGCCCTGCGTCAAGCCGATGTTTTTCCAGAATTAATGTTGCAAATGGTGATGATTGGTGAAGAATCGGGAGCACTTGATGATATGCTCAATAAAATGGCACAGTTATACGAAGATGATGTTGATAATACCGTCGATAATCTGGGTCAAATTATGGAACCGTTTATTATCATTATTCTTGGTATCATTATCGGTGGTTTATTAGTCGCGATGTACATGCCTATCTTTACGCTAATGAGCGTTATAGGCTAATTACAAGCCAATCAATAGCCGTGACATTAACGTTATCAGATGTATTTTTTAAGAGAGTATTGCATGGCTGTATTGAGTTATTATCCGTGGCTGTATCCACTGTTTGCCACGATTTTGGGTTTATTGATTGGTAGTTTTTTAAATGTGGTTATTTATCGACTACCTATCATGATGGAACGTCAATGGCATCAAGAATGCCACGATTGCTTTCCTGAACTTGATGTGCCACTTCAAAATGATCCAACACCATTTAATCTCAGCGTTCCCCGTTCTCGTTGCCCCCACTGCAACCATGCCATCAGTGCGCTAGAAAATATTCCGCTTATTAGCTGGTTAGTATTAAAAGGCAAATGCCGCGAGTGCCATGCGCCGATCAGTAAGCGCTATCCCGCAATTGAACTTCTGACCGCGATTATTAGCTTAACCGTCGCGCTCATGTTGCTGCCAACATGGTGGGCAGTTGCCGTCTTAGGCGCAAGCTTTGCCCTGATCGCGCTAACCTTTATTGATATCGATAAAATGCTACTGCCGGATCAAATCACGCTGCCATTAATGTGGGTGGGCATTTTATTGGCCTTAAGCGGCATTAGTCCAATTTCATTAACCGACTCTATTATCGGCGCGATGGCGGGGTATTTATCATTGTGGTCAGTATTTTGGGCGTTTAAATTACTGACCAAAAAAGATGGCATGGGCTATGGCGATTTCAAACTACTGGCAGCGATTGGCGCGTGGGTAGGCTGGTCATTATTGCCGTTTGTGGTGCTACTTTCCTCTCTTGTCGGTGCGATATGCGGCATTATCATGCTGCGTATCAAGCATGAAGATCAACAAACCCCGTTCTCTTTTGGACCATACCTTGCTGTCGCTGGCTGGATTGCTATGCTATGGGGCCAACCAATTTTAAATTGGTATATTGGTTCTTATTTAGGATTCTGATTGATGACAATTGTAATTGGTTTAACTGGTGGTATTGGCAGTGGTAAAACAACCGTCGCCAATATGTTTGCTGACTATGGCATCGATTTAATTGATGCCGATATTATCGCCCGCGAAGTGGTGGCCGTCGGCAGTGTTGGTTTAACCGCTATCACCAAAAAATTCGGTAACCGTATTCTACTTAGCGATGGCAACCTTGATCGCAGCCAATTAAGAACGGTTATTTTTAGTGATCCACAACTCAAAAACTGGCTCAATCAACTGCTTCACCCACTGATCCGTGAAAAGATGTTAGCAGATATAGATCGTGCAACATCGCCGTATTGCCTGCTGATTGTGCCGTTAATGATCGAAAATAACCTGCAAACCATGGCCGATCGATTACTGGTGGTTGACGTTGACCAGCAAACACAGATAATGCGTACCCAGCAGCGAGACAATGTATCGCTTGAGCAAATAAATAATATTCTTGCAGCGCAAGCTTCGCGCCAACAACGGCTCGATGCTGCCGATGATATCATTTGTAATAATGGTGATAATCAGGCACTGTTGACGCAAGTTGCTCAGCTACACCAGCGTTATCTAGCTCTAGCGCAAGCAGCGAAATAACGCTCTGCGTGCATTGATTATTCTTTTTTGTCTTCCACTGGTTTCCGTTATGCAAATACATCGCTATGAACACCCTCTGAATGAAAAAGTGCGTATTTACCTACGCCTAGAACACTTACTCAAACAATTACATGACAGCAGCGAACTTAGCGACCCATGGCAATATACGATTTTCTTTAACGCTCTATTTGATCTATTAGAGTTAATAGAACAAATTCCGGTTAAAGCGGATCTGGCTAAAGCACTTGATAAGCAAAGTACCAAATTAAAAGCATGGTTAGATTATGACGGTGTTGATCCCACTGCGATTCAATCCTTACTTGATAATATGAGTCATGCTCAGAAAAACTTATTAGCGGCACCACGTTTAGGCCAAAGCCTACGTGAAGATCGTTTTCTAAGCTCGATTCGTCAACGTTTCTCTATTCCTGGCGGCACTTGTAGTTTTGATCTGCCAGCGCTGCACTACTGGCGTCAATTGCCATTAGAAGAACGTCAGCAAACCACGCAAGCATGGCTCGACCAATTGGCTGAAGTTGATGAAGCATTAAATCTATGGCTGCACTTAGTCCGTCAATCAACCCAATACCAACCACAATCAGCACATAATGGTTTTTTCCAAAATGATGCTAGCTTATCGTGTTTACTTCGAATTGAAATCGATGCAAGCTATGGTGTTTATCCTGTAGTATCAGGCCATCGCAGTCACTTCTCTATTCGCTTTTCTCCTTATGAAGAAGGCTCGACAGTGGCAACTAATATCGACTTTAAATTAGCTATTTGCTGAGGTAACTATGTCACAATCTCAACCAACAGTGGTGAAATGCCCAACCTGTAAAACGGATGTCGTGTGGGGCGAGCAAAGTCCATACCGCCCATTTTGCTGTAAACGCTGCCAATTGATTGATCTTGGTGAGTGGGCAGATGAAGAGAAATCCATTGCTGGTGCACCTGACATGTCAGATAGCGATGGTTGGTCAGAAGATACCTACTAACTCTTCATTCAGCGACAAAGCAACGGATAACTGATTAAGGGCGAGCCAATGTCGACATTAGCTTGCCCTTTTTTAATCACAATATTTTTCTTGTCTGATTTTATGTAGGTAGGATCTTATGTCAAAAGAAGCTATGACTAAAAAACGGGTTTGGATCGCTGCGGGGATCATTTTAAACCCCACCCAAGATCGAATTTTTATTACCCGTCGTGATGCTAATGCCCATCAAGGTGGATTATGGGAATTTGCTGGCGGTAAAGTTGAAGCCAACGAGACCGCTGAGCAAGCGGTTATTCGTGAGCTTAATGAAGAAGTGGGCATTCAAGTAACCACGCTAACGCCATTCATTAGCCTCGCCCATGACTACCCAGATAAAGCATTACAGTTTGATTTTTTCGCCATCACAGCATTCGCAGGTGAAGCTCGTGGTAATGAAGGTCAAGCGGGATTGTGGGTTGCGATTAGCGATCTTAATGACTATCCATTTCCTGAGGCTAATATGGCGGTATTGGCGAAGATAACAGAGATTTATGGGGAATAATTTATTCCCTCATCCCGGAAATTGAGATACGAAATTATTCGGGATCTACTCACAATGAGTTGAGCCTAACCGATACCAAAAATAATATTAACGCTACGGCGTATGAATAGTAGATTCCCTATCTCGTTCGTAACCTCACTGTAGGGAATGACGGTAGGTTTCTTACACTGGAAATCACAGCCATAAAAAAAGGTCGCTCAAAGCGACCTTTTTTATTACAGCTTAACGGCGATCTTAGTCGATCTTACCGTGACACTGCTTGTATTTCTTACCAGAACCACATGGACAAGGCTCGTTACGGCCGATCTTACGCTCTTCACGCTCAAACGTACCTTGCTGGCCATCATCTTCTGCTTGAGATGATTCATCAACAATCTGATTGTCAGCATTTTGATGTTGGAATTGTTGACGACGTGCTAGCATTTCTGCCATTTGACGACGTTCTTCTTCCATGCGATCAACTTCTTCCTGCTGCTGTACTCGTACCTTACTTAGGATAGAAACAACATCACTCTTTAAGTTATCTAACATCTCTTCAAACAGTTCAAACGACTCACGCTTGTACTCTTGCTTAGGGTTCTTTTGTGCATAACCACGAAGGTGAATACCTTGACGAAGATGATCCATCGCCGCTAGGTGTTCTTTCCATAACGTATCTAGGTTTTGCAGCATAACCGTTTTTTCAAAGTTACGTAGCACTTCAGCGCCAACAACTTGTTCTTTTTCACGGTATAGTTCAAATGCTTTTTCGATGATACGTTCACGCAACGCTTCTTCATAAAGCTTATCTTCAGTATCTAGCCAATGTTTAATTGGTAGCTCTAAATCAAAGTCTTCTTTTAGGCGTGCTTCTAGGCCTTCGATATCCCACATTTCTTCTAGCGATTGTTGCGGAATGTAGTTATCAATGATGGCATTTAACACGTCTTCACGGTTGTGCTCAATCATTTCACTGATATCGTTCGCATTCATCAACTCATCACGTAGTTCATACACTACCTGACGCTGATCGTTAGCGACATCATCAAATTCAAGTAATTGCTTACGAATATCAAAGTTACGACCTTCAACTTTACGTTGCGCGTTTTCGATAGCTTTTGATACCCATGGGTGCTCAATCGCTTCGCCTTCTTCCATACCCAGCTTCTTCATCATGCCTGAAACACGATCAGAGGCGAAGATACGCATTAGGCCATCTTCCATTGAAAGATAGAAACGCGATGAACCAGCATCACCCTGACGACCAGCACGGCCACGTAACTGGTTATCGATACGGCGAGATTCATGACGCTCAGTACCAAGAATGTGCAAGCCACCTGATGCTAATACGGCATCATGTTTAATTTGCCAGTCAGCACGAATTTTAGCAATTTGCTCATCCGTTGGATCAGTTAGCTTCTCAACATCTGATTTCCACGAACCACCCAACATGATATCGGTACCACGACCCGCCATGTTAGTTGCGATAGTTACCGCACTTGGCGCACCCGCTTCAGCGATGATGTCAGCTTCTTTTTCGTGGAATTTCGCGTTCAATACGTTGTGCTTGATACCGGCTTTTTTCAGTGCATTTGATAACAGCTCTGATTTTTCAATCGAAACTGTACCCACAAGACATGGCTGACCGTTTTTAACACGCTCGGTAATATCTTCACTGATCGCGGCAAATTTTTCAGCTTCAGTCATGTAGACTAAATCGCCGTTATCAATACGTGCCATTGGACGGTTAGTCGGTAGCACGACCGTATCAAGGTTGTAAATAGACTGGAATTCAAACGCTTCAGTATCTGCTGTACCTGTCATTCCTGACAATTTCTCGTATAAACGGAAATAGTTCTGGAAGGTAATTGAAGCCAATGTTTGGTTTTCGTTTTGAATCTTAACGCCTTCTTTTGCTTCAACAGCTTGGTGAAGACCTTCAGACCAACGACGACCTGGCATAGTACGGCCAGTATGCTCATCGACAATGACAACTTCATCGTCTTGCACAATATAATCGACGTCTTTTTCAAACAACACGTGAGCACGTAAACCGGCATTAACGTGATGTAATAAACTAATATTAGCTGGAGAATATAATGTATCGTTCTCAGCCATAATGTCGTTTTTAATCAACAATTCTTCAATAAATTCTTGACCCGTTTCGGTAAAGTGCGCTTGCTTTGATTTTTCATCAACAGTGTAGTGACCTTCACCGCGGTAGTCAGCGCTGTCTTCTTTATCTTGACGCACCAATAACGGAATTAACTTGTTCACTTTGATGTACATTTCTGAGCTATCTTCTGCAGGGCCGGAGATAATCAGCGGTGTACGCGCTTCATCGATTAGGATGGAGTCAACTTCATCGACAACCGCAAAGAAGCGTTCGCGTTGAACACGATCTTCAGGACGGAATGCCATGTTGTCACGTAGGTAATCAAAACCAAATTCGTTGTTAGTACCGTAAAGAACATCAGCAGCATACGCTTCTTTTTTCGCTGCTGGTGACATATTAGGTACGTTAACGCCAACAGTCATACCGAGGAATTCAAATAATTCACGGTTAGTTTCGGCATCACGCGCGGCTAGGTAGTCGTTCACCGTTACGATGTGAACACCTTTACCGGTAAGAGCGTTAAGGTATGACGGCAAGGTTGCAGTAAGAGTTTTACCCTCACCAGTACGCATTTCAGCAATTTTACAGTCATTTAAGACCATGCCACCAAGTAGCTGTACGTCAAAGTGACGCATGCCATAGACACGATTTGATGCTTCACGAACAGTCGCAAAGGCTTCTGGTAGTAGTTGATCTAGCGTTTCGCCTTGATCTAAACGCTCACGAAATTCAGCTGTTTTTGCTTGCAGCTCATGATCTTGTAGGCTTTCAAACTGAGGTTCTAGCTTATTGATTTGATCAACAATTTTGCGCATACGACGCAGAGTGCGGTCGTTACGGCTACCGATAACTTTAGTCAGTAGTTTTGATAACATGGTGATGCCGTTTTCTCTTTGTTATATCAGCGTTTCTATTGCTGAATCGCTTAATTCGGGTTTCATTCCTTGGGGGACCTAAGCCATCCCTATCCCACAGGAATCGTCACAACGGTGACTAAGAGGTTAATCCTAAAACATGTAATATTGAATATTGTGTCGCGATAGTCGCTTTTCAAGGGCTAACATTACTATCCTAGCAAAAAGCATCACGCTCAATGCTAAACTAATACAATTTAATGCCGCTTTAGTACAAAAAATCCAATGCTTGCTGTTGCCAGGCAGACATATCACTCAACATATATTAACCTATATGCCTGATATGATAAGTCATATTAGTGTCATCGCCTATGATAAAAGCCACAGCAAATGTTTTTATCTGTGAAAAATTAAGATCATATTCGCAAAAGTGACATTTTTATTGTGTTGAATATTCAGGAACTAAAATCATGAGAGATCATCGTCCGCAAACCGCAGCACATCTACTTGATAGTGATGGTCTAACATCGATTCAACAACGGGCAGCGGCATTAAGTAAACTTGATAGCGCAGTTAAAGCCCATCTCAATTGTGCCGAACATTGCCGCGTCAGTAATTACCGCCAAGGGATACTGATCATTGAAACTGCATCTGCGGCGTGGTCAATGCGACTTAATTATGAACGTTACCAATTAATAACCAAATTACGTGAAAAACTATTACCTAAATTGCAAGATATTGAAATAAAAGTAAATCCAACTCTTGCAGCAGTCGCTATTCGAAAACAAGACAAAATTCCTGATATTATTCAAAAGCCAATCAGCGATGTCGCCGCCCAGCATTTATTGGCCACCGCTGAAAATGCGCCAAATAAAGTCAAAGCTTGCTTAGAGCGATTAGCTAAGCTGGCTAAAAAGAAAAACAGCTAAATCACAACCAACAGAAACAAAAACGCCGAACATATATGCTCGGCGTTTTTTAATACAAGGCAGTTGCGTGATTTACGCCAATACCATACCTGGTTGAGCAAAAGTGACTGGCACTTCACGCTCATCTTCAAAGGTTGACCACTCATACGCTTCTTGGTCAGCCAATACTGCACGCAGTAGTTGGTTGTTTAGCGCATGACCTGATTTATAAGCGCGCATTTCACCAATGATATTGTGACCACACATGTAAAGGTCACCAATGGCATCCAATACTTTGTGAGTGACAAGTTCATTATCAAAACGCAAGCCATCATCGTTCAGAATACGGTAGTCATCCAGTACAATTGCGTTATCAAAACTACCACCAAGACACAAGTTTTGTGACTGAAGGTATTCGATATCGCGCATGAAACCAAAAGTACGTGCACGGCTTATCTTTTTAACAAAAGACTGGCTTGAAAAATCTAACACTAGACGCTGCTGATCTGAATCAATCGCAGGGTGGTTAAAGTCGATAGCAAAATCGAGACGGAAACCGTTAAAAGGTACGAGTTCCGCCCACTTGTCGCCATCTTCAATGCGAACAGGCTTTTTAATACGTAAAAAACGCTTTGGCGAATTTAGCGTATCAATACCAGCTGATTGAAGCAGGTAAATAAATGGGCTTGCGCTACCATCCATAATAGGAATTTCAGGTGCATCAACTTCGATAATCACATTATCGATACCCATACCGGCTAGTGCAGCATTCAAATGCTCAACAGTTGAAATGCGCACGCCTTGTTCATTCACAAGAGCGGTACATAACATGGTATCGCGCACTGAGTCTGCATTTGCAGGGAAATCCACAGGTGGATTAAGGTCAGTACGGCGATAAATCACGCCAGTATTTGCGGCTGCAGGACGCAGGATAAGCGTCACTTTACGTCCAGAGTGGAGGCCCACACCAGTCGTCTGCACAATGCTTTTAAGTGTACGTTGTCTGATCATCTGCTTTATATCTCAACGGTTAAACAAACTTTTGCTTGCAAACTTATTAGGTGAATAGAAACTATTCTCAACACCGAAATGGTGAATTGAATACTTATCATACCATAACCTAAAAAATATCCAAAATAATTCACTGCGAATACAAAAGAGCATCTTTTGTGGTGAAACAAAAGATGCAACTCTTACTTAGCTAAATTAGCCTACGCAATCAATCTGTTGGCTATTTTAGTCCGCTTGCTTACGCAAGAATGCAGGGATATCTAAGTAGTCATGATCCGCACCCTGAGGTTTAGCTTGTTGAGTTTCAACAGGCTTTTCTTCAGCGATTGCAGCAGGTTTTTCCTGTACAACAGCAGGTGCTGGCTTTGATGACGTTACTAATGTGATATCAGGCTTACACTCTTTACCAATACCTGTAGCTACAACAGTTACACGTAGCTCATCAGTCATATCAGGGTCAAGTGATGTACCGATAACCACAGTTGCGTTATCAGAAGCGAATGCTTTCACTGTGTTACCCACAGTTTCGAATTCGTCTAGACGCATATCCATACCAGCAGTAATGTTAACTAAAACACCACGTGCGCCAGCTAGATCGATATCTTCTAGTAATGGGCTAGAAATTGCCATTTCAGCAGCTTCTTCAGCACGGTCATCACCAGCAGCAACACCACTACCCATCATTGCATGACCCATTTCCGACATTACGGTACGTACGTCCGCAAAGTCGACGTTGATCATGCCAGGGCGAGTGATTAGCTCAGCAATACCTTGAACCGCATTCTTAAGTACGTCGTTTGCTTTCGCAAAGGCATCAAGTAATGTGATACCACGACCAAGTACTTTAAGTAGCTTTTCGTTAGGAATAGTGATTAATGAATCAACATGCTTAGAAAGCTCGTCAATACCTTGCTCTGCAAATGCCATACGCTTCTTACCTTCGAAGCTAAATGGTTTAGTTACAACAGCAACGGTAAGAATACCAAGCTCTTTCGCTACTTCAGCAATGATTGGCGCAGCACCAGTACCGGTACCACCACCCATGCCCGCTGCAATGAAGATCATATCAGAGCCTTCAAGCTCTTTTTTGATTGCTTCACGATCTTCTAACGCTGAATCACGGCCCACTTGTGGGTTTGCACCCGCACCCAAACCTTTAGTGATATCACCACCGATTTGAATAACAGTACTTACGCTTGTTTTACGAAGAGCTTGTGCATCAGTGTTAACACTAATGAACTGCACGCCTTCAATAGACTCACGTACCATGTGATCGACTGCATTACCGCCGCCGCCGCCAACGCCAATGACCTTAATTACAGCTTCATCAGACATTTCCATCATCGGTTCAAACATTTGTTCTCTCCGTTATCCTGTTCGCATCAGGTTTAAAAATTCTTTTCGAACCAACCACTGATTCGTGAAAATAGCCCAGTTACCGAGCGTTTCGGTTCTTGTGCATTTTCATCAAATGATTGACTATCCTTTCCGTAGTGCAGTAATCCTACTGCAGTAGCATAGGGTGGAGCCTGAACATAGTCAGTCAATCCACTCAGATCAAGAGGCTGACCGATACGTACTTGATTACGGAAAACCCGCTCAGCACATTCAGTTAAACCTTCCATTTGCGCAGCGCCCCCGGTAAGGACGATGCCCGCTGCTAGGTGGTGTTTAACACCAGCCTCTCGCAATTGATCTTGTACGGTTAGTAATTTTTGATTTACTAACCCTAGCAATTCACTATATCGAGGCTCTATTACTTCTGCTAGTGTTTGACTTTGCAAGCTTCTAGATGGACGACCACCAACACTCGGTACATCAACCTTAGCATCTTTGCTCACCAATTCACTTAATGCACAACCGTATTTCACTTTAATATCTTCAGCGTCACCCGGTGGTGTACCAAACGCATAAGCAATATCACTAGTCACAACATTACCCGCATAAGGAATTACTTCCGCATGACGTAATGCGCCACCAGACCAAATGGCAAGATCCATTGTACCGCCGCCGATATCGACTACGCATACGCCGAGCTCACGCTCATCTGGGGTCAGTACAGCATGGCTTGCTGCTAATCCTGAGAAAATCAGGTGATCAACACTTAAACCACAACGCTCTACTGCTTTAACGATGTTACGCGCCATGTCGTTATGACAAGTGATCAAGTGAACACTTGCTTCCATACGAACACCTGATAAACCAACAGGGTTTTTAATGCCCTCTTGGTAATCAATCGCAAATTCTTGTGGAATCACGTGCAACGTACGTTGCTCATCGCTTATTTTTACTGATTTCGCCGTATGAATAACATTATCGACGTCATCTTGAGTTACTTCTTTATCAGAAATAGGCACCATGCCTTTTTCTGTTTGGCAACTAATATGTTTACCTGATAGCGATAAACACACGGAACCAATTTGGCAATCAGCCATGAGCTCAGCCTGATCAACAGCACGCTGAACTGACTTCACTACTGACTCAAGGTCATTAACCCCACCCTTATCCATTCCGCGTGATGGGCTGCTACCCACACCAATGACATTAACATTGCCATCGGGTAGGACCTCCCCAACCAAAGCGCAAACTTTGGAAGTGCCGATATCAAGACCAACTATGAGTTTTTTATCTGCAGCCTTAGTCATCAGTGCACGCTCTTATTTTTTATCCGGCGCATGTTTATCATACTCCGGCATTGTTTTCCAACCCACAGCTGCGCCAGTATCATAACGCAAATCTACATAATCAATCGGCTTACCCTGCTTTAATAACTCAGGATAAATCTCGATAAAACGCTTTATACGTTGCATTCGAGCTTCATGCCCCAATTCAAGTCTAATACCGTTTGTTAATACCACGCGCCAAGCACGACGTTCATTAAATGATAATGACGCAATCCCAAAACCCGCTTTTTTCAGTACCGGACGCATTTCACGCAATCCAGCTAAAACTTCTTCACTACTGCCTTTAGGGCCAATCAGATTGGTTAACCCTAATCCTGCTACTTGCAATGCTGGCGCTTTAAAAACAGCCCCTTCACGGTTAACTAAGTACGTTCCGTTCCATTCAGCAACAGGCTGGTTTTCAACCAAAAACACTTTAATTGTATCTGGCCATTGTTTACGTACCGCAGCCTGGGCAACCCAAGGTAATGCCTCAACGGATGCTTGAATACTATTTACATCTTGGGTCATAAAACTACCCAGATGGTGAAGATGTAAAATTGACTGCCTGACATCATCTTTAGTCAGATAATGTAGCTGTCCTTGAATGACTAAATTTGACAACGGTAATCGGTTTGCATCTGTCATCCAGTCTTTGGTAGCACTGACAAGCCAAACCGTAAAACCAATGACAAAGAGAAAAAACGCTAATCCGCCCCAACGCTTCAAACCACGAGGAGAGGATGATATATGCTCTTTATTTACGACTTGTTCAGTCATCGCGTGTCTATTTACCTTACCATTTAAGCCAAACCATTCCATAAAGGTATTTTATGATGGTGCGCTCAGTCAGGTATAACGAGCAAAGTTAAACGATTATACCGAGCAACTCGACCCACTCCAACACTCATAAGGCGTTTTCCGAGCATAACCTGACAATAAATTTATCTATTTGTCGAGAAATAGCAAAAAATAGCGATCACTGGCACTGGAATTACCGTTTTACAGCCAGTGATCGGTATTTATACTGTCAACAAAAGCAAAAAATACCAATTAGGCATCTTGACGCATATTTGAAATATTCAGCTGCAATTCAGCTAATTGGCGCGCTATTTTGCCAACATCACCCGCACCTTGTGTCAGAACCAAATCATCATTTTGGATAATATTGGCCAAAATTGCAGGCAAATGCTCTGCCTGTGGCACAAACACAGGATCAATTTTCGCGCGTGAACGAATAGTACGACACAGTGAACGACTATCAGCGCCAGCAATCGGTGTTTCACCCGCCGCATACACATCCAGCATCACCAATACATCAACTTGTTCTAATACATTGGCAAAATCATCATATAAGTCACGAGTACGGCTATAGCGGTGAGGCTGAAATATCATCACTAAACGCTTATCAGGCCAACCAGCACGAGCAGCTTGAATGGTCACATCGACTTCGCTTGGGTGATGACCATAATCATCCACCAGCATCACGTTACCATTGCCCGTTTCAAACTCACCTAAGTGATCAAAACGACGGCCTGTACCTTCAAACTCAACTAAAGCGCGCATGATAGCATCATCACTGACACCTTCTTCCGTCGCCACAGCAATTGCCGCCGTTGCATTTAATGCGTTGTGTTTTCCGGGAATATTAAGGGTAATATTCAATGCCGGCTTGTCATTACGCAATACCGTAAAATGACCTTGTTGCCCTGTTTGAGTATAGTTAACTAAACGCACATCAGCATCTTCAGCAAAACCATAAGTCAACATTGGACGACCAACACGTGGCAATAATTCACGTACCACTGGATCATCAATACACATTACCGCTAAACCATAAAATGGTAGGTTATGAAGGAAATCAATGAAGGTTTGTTTTAACACTTCAAAGTCACCACCATAAGTATCCATATGATCAGCTTCAATGTTAGTGACAACACACACCATTGGTTGTAAGTGTAAAAACGATGCATCGCTTTCATCCGCTTCAGCGATCAAATAACGGCTACAACCTAAACGCGCATTAGTACCTGCACTTTTAACTAGGCCACCGTTAACAAACGTTGGATCAAGACCCGCTTCCGAATAAATCTGCGTTGTCAGTGCGGTGGTGGTCGTTTTACCATGCGTTCCCGCAATCGCAATACCATGACGGTAACGCATTAACTCAGCTAACATTTCAGCACGACGTACTACCGGAATACGTAACTCTGTTGCTGCTAATAATTCTGGATTTTGTTTGTTGATAGCCGTTGATGCTACCACCACACTTGCGCCAGTGACGTTTTCAGCTGCATGGCCAAAAAAGATCTCAGCACCTTTTGCTGTAAGACGATTTGTTACCGCATTAGGCGCAATATCAGAACCACTGATACGGTAACCTTCGTTAACCAATACTTCTGCGATGCCGCTCATGCCAGCACCACCAATACCAACAAAGTGAATACGTTCGACTCGGCGCATCTCGGGCACCATAGTTCGAATCTTTGCTAATTGCTGGTTATCCAGTTTACTCATCACTTTGTTCCTGTTTAATTCTTTGCTAGTGATTTGATCACATCAGCAACACGTTGGTCTGCGTCAATGATAGCAGCATTACGCGCGGCACAAGCCATGTGTTCAAGCGCAATACGATTTAATAAATTAATTTGTTGGGCTAAGCCATCAACCGTTAATTGCGGTTGTTCAATCATTTTTGCGGCGCCACATGCGACTAAATGTTCAGCATTTAATGCTTGTTGGCGATCTTTGTGCATAAACGGAATGAAAATAGCGCCGACACCAGCGGCCGACAATTCCGATACCGTTAACGCGCCAGAGCGGCAAACAACCAAATCAGCCCAGCCATAAGCGGCAGCAACATCATCAATAAACTCAGTCACTTTATGGGGTGTTTGGCAATGCTTCACATAAGCTTCTTGTGTTGATTGTTGGCTACCTTTACCCGCTTGATGCCAAATGGTGACGTTATCCCCTAGAATCCCTGCCACTTCAGGCATGGTCTGGTTTAAAATACGTGCCCCTTGACTGCCGCCCATCACCAATACACGAATTGGCCCTGTGCGTTCAGCAAAGCGTTGTTTAGGTGCAGGCAATAATGTCACATCTTCACGAACGGGATTACCAACCACTGGCTTATCTTTAAAAGCACCAGGAAAAGCCTGCAGCACTTTAGTCGCAATTTTAGCCAACCACTGATTGGTTAGCCCTGCCACTGCATTTTGCTCATGCAATACCACTGGAATACCCAATGACCATGCAGCGACACCGCCAGGGCCACTAACATAGCCTCCCATGCCAAGTACCACATCCGGTTGCCATGCTTTAATATATTTACGTGCTTGAATAATCGCTTTAATAATTTTAAATGGCGCCCCTAATAACGATAAAATACCGCTACCACGTAAGCCTTTTACTTTAATAAAATCGATATCAATACCGTGTTTCGGCACTAAATCCGCTTCCATACGATCCGCGGTACCCAACCAGCGAATTTCCCATCCTTGTTGCTGCAATCGACGTGCAACTGCTAGCCCAGGAAAGACGTGACCGCCAGTACCACCCGCCATCACCAATAAACGTTTATTCTTTGTCATTAGAATGCTTTTTATCTTGTTCTAGTTGTAAATTATCAGCAGTTGCAAGCACTTGAGAATCTAAAGAAACTTGTTCAACTGCTACTTCCATATTATCTAGTGCCTCATCGTCAATCTCTGCTGGTTGCTCTGATGCAAATTTAGCAGCGACCCGCTGTTCAAAATCAATTCGAATCAAAATCGCCACCGCAGCAGCCATGATAAAGAGACTTGAACCACCATAACTGATCAGGGGCAAGGTTAAGCCTTTGGTCGGCACGATACCCGCAGCGGCACCAACGTTAACCAAGGTTTGAAACGCAAACCAAATACCAAAGCCAAACGCCAAATAACCACCAAATAAAAGCCCGCTTTCTAGACATTTACGTCCAATAGCAATCGCTTTAAACACTAATGCAAACAATAATGTTAAAACAACGATTACTCCAGCTAAGCCTAATTCTTCGGCTAAAACAGCAAATACAAAGTCAGTATGTGCTTCTGGTAAGTAAGCCAGTTTTTGAATCGAGTTACCCAGTCCTTGTCCAAACCACTCACCACGGCCAAATGCCATTAATGACTGCGTTAGCTGATAACCACTACCATAAGGATCTTGCCATGGATTTAAAAATGAGGTTACCCGTCGCATACGGTAAGGTTCAAAGGCAATCAGCATCGCAATGCCGACTAAGGCCGTTGCTAGCATGACTAAGAATTGCCATAACCGCGCCCCCGCAATAAATAGCATTCCAATAGTACCGACAAACATTACCACGAACGAACCCAAGTCAGGCTGTTGTAGCAACAGAAAGCCCATAATACCTAGTACGACTAATGGCTTAGCAAAACCGATAAAAGTGCCACGGACTTGGTTATACTGACGAACTAAATAGCCCGCAAGAAACACAAAAAGGGACAGTTTCGCGACTTCCGCCGGTTGCAAGTTAAATACCCCTAATGGAATCCAACGTGCAGCACCGTTAACTGAGTGACCAATAGCCAATACTACAATCAATAAAAATATTGAAATCAATAGCATTGGTACGCTGTACTTTTCCCATTTGGCTAATGGAATTCGCATAACAAATGCAGCGATCACTATCGAACAAACTAAAAAGAAGCCGTGACGAAGAGCGAAAAAGAAGGGTACACCAGTAAGACGAGTGGCGACAGGAATGGATGCTGACGTTACCATTACTAACCCTGTCATCATCAGGGCTATTGCTATCCACACCAATTGGCGGTCATACAGAATCGGTTTGGCTGGTTTTAAAAACCAGCCAGAGACTACCGATAATCCGTTACGGGCCATTTTAAACATTACATTTTTCCTGAGATTGAATCTTGTAGCCGAATGGCTTGTTCAACGAAAGCATCACCACGTGCCATAAAGTTGGCAAATTGATCCCAACTGGCGCACGCCGGTGATAATAAAACCATATCGCCAGCTTGTACGGTAGCTGCTGCGCGATCCATTGCTTCACTCATGGTGTCGACATTTATTGCATTTTCAACTAAATCACTAAATAAATGTCCATCACGACCAAAACAATAAAGTTGTACATTTAAGTCAGCCAGAATCGGTTTAAGTTCACTGAAATCAGCACCTTTACCGTCACCACCCATTAATAAATGCAATTTACCTGCCAGTTGCAAGCCGGTTAATGCTGCAACAGTACTCGCAAGGTTGGTTGCCTTTGAATCATTAACCCATTTAACACCGTGACAATTTACGGCTAACTGACACCGATGAGCTAATCCAGTATAACTGCGCATAGTCTGGCAAGCAGCTGCGCGATCAATACCGACCGCATCGGCTAATGCTAATGCTGCTAAGCAGTTAGCCACATTATGACGACCAACAAGTGCAATTTCACTCACAGCCATTAATGGCTCACCCGCAATCGCTAACCACTCAACGCCATCAACAGTAACCAGTCCATAATCAGCATTATCAAAACCAAAGCTGGTCATACTACCGTTAAAGTCAGGTTTAGTAGCAAGATCGTCACGGTTATACACCGCCAATTTAGCATGATCAAAAATACGCATTTTGGCATTGTTATAATCAGCTAAACCACCCGGATAACGATCCATATGATCTTCCGACAGATTGAGATACACCGCAGCATCAACAACCAAGGATGACGTGGTTTCTAACTGAAAACTGGATAATTCAAGCACGTAAAGATCGTGATTTTGAGCCAACATATCTAAAGCCGCAAAACCGATATTGCCACCAACGCCGACATTAATGCCTGCTTGTTTTGCCATTTCACCGACTAAACTGGTAACCGTACTTTTACCATTAGATCCTGTAATAGCGACCACGGGTTTATTCACTGCACGTGCAAATAATTCAATATCACCCACAATTTCAATATTTGATTGTGCTGCTAACAATAACTCCGGCGTTGCTAATGCAATTCCTGGACTAGCAACAATTAAATCAGCATCAAGTAGCCATTGCAGATTCCATTGACCCGCGCACATCTCAACTCCCGCAGGGAGTTGTTCTTGGCCTGGCGGATTATCACGGGTATCAATTACTTTAATATCCAGCAATTGTGGTAATCGTACTAAATGATTCACCACCGATAGACCTGTCATACCAAGTCCAATCACAACAACCTTGTTAATACCTACCAAGCCATTCATGTTAACGCACCTTCAATGTAGCTAATGCAATCAATACCAGCATCAACGTAATGATCCAGAAACGGACAATAACCCGTGGTTCCGGCCAACCTTTTAATTCATAATGGTGGTGAATCGGCGCCATACGGAAAATACGTTGTCCGCGTAATTTAAATGAGCCGACTTGTAAAATTACCGATACGGTTTCCATCACGAACACACCGCCCATGATCACCAATAAGAACTCTTGACGAACTAATACCGCAATCGTACCTAATGCACCACCTAGCGCTAATGAGCCAACATCGCCCATAAATACTTGGGCTGGGTAGGTGTTGAACCATAAAAAGCCCAACCCCGCACCAACAATAGCAGTACAAAGAATAACTAACTCGCCCGCATTACTTAAATAAGGAATATGTAAGTATTCTGCATAGTTGTAGTTACCCGTAGCCCATGCAATAAAGGCAAAACCAGCCGCAACCATTACCGTTGGCATAATAGCTAAGCCATCAAGGCCATCAGTTAAGTTAACCGCATTACTGGTACCAACAATAACAAAATACGTCAGAACGATGTAAGACAGCCCTAGTTGTGGCATCACATCTTTAAAGAAAGGCACCACTAATTGGGTTGCTGCGGTATCTTTGCCGTAAGCATAAAGCACAAAAGCCACCACAAGTGCGATGGCTGATTGCCAAAAATATTTCCAACGCGCAATTAAGCCATCGGTATTTTTACGTACAACTTTGCGGTAATCATCAACAAAACCAACCGCGCCATAACCCAACATCACAGCCAATACAGCCCATACATAAGGATTACTAAGATCACACCACAATAATACGGTTAACGTAATGGCAGCCAAAATCATCAGTCCGCCCATGGTTGGTGTACCACGTTTACTAAAATGCGACTCTGGGCCATCGTTACGCACAATTTGACCAATTTGCAGCATCTGCAAACGAGCGATCATGCGAGGGCCTAACCATAATGAGAATAGTAACGCCGTTAAAATACTCATTATGGCGCGGAACGTCAGGTATTCAAACAGACGGAAAAAGGGGATTGAGGACTGAAAGTGGTCAGCTAACCAGTAAATCATTATTTATCTTCCTGCAATGCAATAATAACATCTTCCATTCGAGAGCTACGCGCGCCTTTGGCAAGCACAGTCACTTGAGGAGTATGAGATTGGCTAATTTGTTGGTGTAATTGTTGTTTAAGTTCGTCGATCAACGCGGCTTTATCACTAAAGTGCTGACCGTTATTCAGTTCACTGACCACAGCACTGGCACGACCAAAGGTCATTACGCCATCAAACTGTTTATCACGTGCATATTCACCTACTTCACGGTGTAAGCTTTCGCTTTCTTCACCAAGTTCGGCCATATCACCCAAAATAAAGTAACGCTTACCGCTGAAACCGTGTAGCACATCGATTGCCGCTTTTACAGAAGCAACACTGGCATTATAGGTATCATCAATTATGCGTAATCCAGACGGCAATGTGGTGATAGCTAAGCGGCCTTTAACATTAACAACACGCTCTAATCCTTGTTTTACATCAGCAAGTGTCGCACCTAATGCCATCGTCAATGCGGCGGCTGCCAGTGCATTGCTAACATTGTGAGTACCCGCTAACGTTAAACTAATATCAATCGCGCCCATGGGGGTTTGCATTGTAAAACAAGCCAGTCCTTGAGAGTTAACTTTTATATTTGCAGCAAAATAGTCAGCATTGGCTTGTGTCGCCGAGAAGTTGCTCACGCTGTGGTTTGCCAGTGATGGTTGCCACATTGCTAACTGATTAGAATCAAGGTTAATGACCGCCTGCCCTTGCGCCATCAATCCTTCAAAAATCTCACCTTTTGCTTTAGCAACACCAGCTAATGAACCGAAACCTTCAAGGTGAGCGGCTGCAAGATTATTGATTAATGCAACATTCGGTTTAACTAAAGCGGTGGTGTAAGCAATTTCACCAAGATGATTAGCACCAAGCTCAATCACGGCATAGTTATCCGCTGGAGTTAAACGCAATAATGTTAATGGCACACCAATATCATTATTAAAATTACCAGCAGTGGCTAACACTTGACCTTTAGTCGCTAAAATCGCAGCTGCCATTTCTTTAACGGTGGTTTTGCCACAACTGCCTGTTAGTGCTAGTGTTTTCAAACCATGTTCAGTGGTCATTTTAGCTTTGAGCCATGCGCCTAATTGGCCAAGTGCTTGATGAGTATCAGCAACAACCAATTGTGGAATATCGATAGCTAATGGCTTACTGACTAATAATGCTTTTGCTCCATTTTCAACGGCATTTTGACAAAAATCATGGCCGTCAAAACGCTCGCCAATTAAAGCAATAAAAAGGGTATTATTATCAATAGTACGAGTATCTGTTGATACTGCTGCAATCTCAGTATCCGCGCCAATAAGTTCAGCATTGAGTACTGACTGTAAATAACTTAGTTGAACCTTTATCATGCCTGTTCTCTAAATAGTGCGGCCACAGTTTCGCGGTCTGAATAGTGGATCGTGCGATCAGCTAAAATTTGATAATCTTCATGGCCTTTTCCTGCCACTAAAATAATATCATTTACAGCTGCTTGCTCAATGGCATAAGCACATGCTTGAGCGCGATCATGAATAACCGTTGCTGTCGTAACAGCCGTCAGTCCAGCCTGCATATCCAACATAATTTGCTGTGGATCTTCACTACGTGGATTATCATCAACAAGAATAATACGATCAGCATATTGTTCTGCAATCGCAGCCATCATTGGGCGTTTGCCCGTATCACGATCACCACCACAACCAAATAAACACCACAATTGACCTTCGCAATGTACTCGTAGAGCTTGTAGAGCTTTTTCTAGCGCATCTGGCGTATGAGCATAATCAACCACCATCATCGCTTTATCGCCAAGCGGTGATTGAAACACTTCCATTCGCCCAATAACCGCTTGTAAACGCGGAGCTACGGCTAATAATTCAGGCAGTGAATGGCCACTAACTAACAATGTCGCCAATGCCAATAATAAATTGGTCGCATTAAATGAGCCGACTAATGGCGCAGTAAATGTGCCATTACCCCAGCTAGACTCAAAGCTAATGGTGACACCTTTAGTGCTAAAATCGACGGCAGTTGCCCATAATTTTGATCCAGCATGGAATGCTACAGCTTCAGCATTCATCGCAACGGCAACCGCTTGTGGTAAATCGGCAAGCCATTGTTGACCGACTACATCATCAGCATTGATAACCGCAACACCACTGTCATGTTCGGTAAATAAACTTTTTTTCGCTGCAGCGTAATGTGCCATATCACCATGATAATCAAGATGATCTCGACTAAGATTG
This sequence comes from Photobacterium sp. S4TG1, assembly GCF_036040035.1. Classification (NCBI taxonomy): domain Bacteria; kingdom Pseudomonadati; phylum Pseudomonadota; class Gammaproteobacteria; order Vibrionales; family Vibrionaceae; genus Photobacterium; species Photobacterium sp. S4TG1. Next base: position 84,841 of record NZ_JAYXUH010000009.1, on the reverse strand, counting down.
GTAAAGATACTTGCCACAAAATGCAGCGCGCTAACACGCCCCTGCACTAAGCCATGTGACGACACTTCCATCGCCGCAAAATTAGCGCCTTGCGCGACCAATTCAGCTAATGTCTGCTGAATTTCAATTGCACTGCCGGTTGTATTGGCAGCTGGACGCAAGTCGGTTAATAGCCCATTACCCGTCGTACCCATGACTCCAGCACGATAACCAACTAAGTCAGCCCACTGTGCTAATAATTGGCTAATGGTGGTTTTACCGTTGGTGCCAGTAACCGCATAAAGCTTAAGTTTACTGTTTGGTTCTGCGTAAAAACGTCCAGCAATCGCGGACAATTTATGACTCAAATCGTCTAAATAGATAATGATGATGCCATTTTGAAATAGAACCTCACCATCAGCAGCAACGCCATCAGCTTCAGCAACAATTGCACTTGCACCAGCGGCAATCGCATTATCAATAAAGCGACGTCCATCAACCGCATGTCCCTTGACTGCAGCAAATAAACACCCCACAGTGACTTGACGACTATCCAATGTCATTGCGGTTAATGCCAACTGTAAATATTCAGTTGGTACTTTCGCGGCTGTTAGCCAAGGCGCTAACACCGCGCCTAATTGTACTTCCTGTTTAACCAATGCCATGAATCACACTCATTTATCTATTTTTAGCGTATCTGCATCTGGCGGCACGTTTAGAATTTGCAATGCGCCACCAAGTACTTTTGATAAAATTGGCGCAGCAACCGCACCGCCATAGAATTTATCGCCTTTAGGTTCGTTCACCATCACTACAATCGCTAGCCGTGGATGACTAATAGGCGCCACGCCGACGGTATAAGAGAAGTAGTCATTACCATAGCCACCAGCAATTGCTTTTTTCGCAGTACCCGTTTTAACACCAACACGGTAGCCAGGAATTGCTGCTCGCCAACCACCACCACCGCCTGCTTTATCGGTTACAGATTCAATCATTAACAGAATTTTCTTGGCAATTTTAGGATCAAGCACTTGCTCTCCCGGTACCACTTTTTCTGTTTTTAAAATGGATAATGGACGTTTAATACCATAAGCGCCGAGCGTAGTGTAAGCATGCAATAACTGAATCGGCGTTAATGAAATACCATAACCATACGCTAAAGTGGCACGGCCAATGTCAGACCAACGATAACGATTTGGAAAGTGGCCCGTTGTTTCGCCAATCAAGTTGATCCCTGATGGCTCATCAAAACCGACTTTACGGTAAGTATCTAAAATATCTTCCACTGGCATCGCTAGCGATAGTTTACTCACACCGATGTTACTCGATTTTTGTAAAATACGTTGGACGGTCGCTAGTGGTTCAATACGTGATACGTCAGTGATCACTTTGCTACCAACACGAAAGTGCTTACTCTGCGGAATATTAATCAGCGTATGTTCGTTCACAACCCCATTCTTAAGGGCGGTATATACCACAAATGGCTTCACCGTTGAGCCAGGCTCAAAAGTATCAGTGATCACGCGGTTACGCATTTTATACGGCTGACGATCATTGCGATCATTAGGGTTAAATGACGGCGCATTGACCATTGCCAAAATCTCACCAGTACGCACATCTGAAATCGCAATACTGACCGAAGTGGCTGGAATATCCATCACCCCTTCTTTGGCTGCGCGGTAAGCAATCGCCTGAATACGCTGATCAATACTCAGCTCTAGCGGTTTACCTGGTTGGCGACTTTGCTGGGAAATATTTTCGACAACTCGACCATAGCGATCTTTACGCACAGTACGGCGCCCCGGCTCACCCGTTAACCAACCATCATAGGTTTTTTCGATACCATCAAGTCCATGACCATCAATACCAGTAAAACCAATTAATTGTGCACTTACTTCACCTGATGGATAAAAACGACGCGATTCTGCTTTTAAACCAATACCAGGTAATTTAAGTTTTTTAACGTAATTTGCCATGGGTGGGCTAACTTGACGTGCAAGATAGATAAAACGACGGGTCTTATTCTTTTCTAAGCGACGTAGTAATTTGGCGCGATCAAGATCAAGTACATCGGCAAGTGCGTTCCAACGGTTGGTTTCACTTAAACCACCGTGTTTGAAAATTTCGACGGGATTGGCAAAGACGGCTTGTACGGGCACACTTACGGCAAGTTGCTCACCATTACGATCGGAGATAATACCGCGTGCAGAAGGCATTAATTGAACCCGTAATGAACGTGCATCACCCTCTTGAATAAGACGACCAGGCTCAAGAACTTGAATGTAGGCAGCACGTGCAATTAAGCCAAAGAAACCTAATAGAATAAAGCCACAGACAACGATAAAACGCCATTTTAGAAATGGCGTACTCTTAGGACTAACCTGAGTCTTTTTATTTGAACGGTTAAATAATTTCATCTTTTAATGTATAACAATTTCATTATCGACAGATGGACGTTGCATTTTGAGCTCAGTTTCAGCTAATCGTTCAATGCGACTGTGTTCTGCAAGTGAATTTTCTTCAAGTATTTGATTTCGCCATTCAACATCATAGGTTTCACGTTGCATTAATAGCTTTTCTTGCTGAGCAATTAATTGACGAGACTCATGAGTAATATAGACAACAGACAAGGCAGAAATGAGGATAGTGAAGGCGAGAATCAACGGCACCAACCCGACCGTGACGAGGTCTCGTCCGATCAGGCTAGCCAGATTCATTGAAGATTCTGTTGTTTTCATAGACGCTCGGCCAAACGTAGCACTGAACTACGAGCGCGAGTGTTATAACCAAGTTCATTTTGTGAAGGTTTAATCGCCTTACCGATAGGTTTCATGTCCGCACAACCCAGTGCTTTAATTTGATCTTCGGTTAATGGTAAGCCAGCAGGTACATCAGGACCTTTACTTTGCTTACGAATAAAGCGTTTTACCATGCGATCTTCCAAAGAATGGAAACTGATCACAGATAGACGACCACCAGTCGCAAGAGTATTCATTGCGCCATGTAACGCAGTATCAATCTCTTCTAATTCACTGTTAATGTAAATACGAATCGCTTGGAAACTACGAGTTGCAGGGTGCTTATGCTTATCTCTAAACGGTGACACTTCAGCAATTAAGCTAGCAAGTTCACGAGTACGAGTTAACGGCTCTTTTTCAGGGTTCTCACGGTGTTCAACGATACCGCGAGCGATACGTTTAGCGAAACGTTCTTCACCAAATTCTTTTAGTACCCATGCAATATCATCAGCATCGGCTTCTGCTAGCCATTCAGCCGCAGACATACCTGATGTTGGGTCCATACGCATATCCAATGGGCCGTCACGCATGAAACTAAAACCACGTTCAGCATCATCAAGTTGCGGTGATGAAACGCCTAAATCAAGCAATACACCATCAACACGACCAATAAGATCACGCTCTTGCATGTATTTTTCCATGCCAGAAAATGGGCCATGAATAATTTCAAAGCGTGGATCATCAATTTTTTGCGCTTCAGCAATTGCTTGAGGATCACGATCGATACTGTAAAGGCGACCATTGTCACCTAGTTTTGAAAGAATTAAACGGCTATGACCGCCGCGACCGAAAGTACCATCTATATAGATACCGTCGGGTTTAATCGCTAACCCGTCTACTGATTCATTAAGTAAAACGGAAACGTGCTCAAATTGCTCAGACATAAATATAATTTCAGCTAAAGTGAAAGCTCACTAAGGCGCGGGGAACATTCCGGCGCATCCTCAGCCTGAAGGTCGATATCATGTTCAATTTGCTGTTGCCATAAAGGCGCGGACCAGATTTCAAATTTATTTAACTGGCCGACGACCACTATTTTATTCGCTAACTGAGCGTATTGTCTTAACGTCGGTGGAATTAATATCCGTCCCTGCGCATCTAGTTCACATTCGCTAGCATGACCAAGCAACAATCGTTGTAATCGGCGCTCTGCGGGGTGAAGGCTAGATAGACGTACTAATTTAGCTTCAATTCGTTCCCATTCATCGATGGGATATAGCAACAAGCAACAAAACTGGTGATCGATAGTACATACAAAGTGTCCCTGACATTGTTCAATTAATGCAGCGCGGTAACGCTTAGGCATTGCCCAGCGACCTTTATCATCAAGCACAATGTTAGTGGCACCTCTTAACATTTGGGGATCTCGGTTAAATTACACGATAAAAAGAGTACGTTAATCACTCACTTTAGCAGAATAACAACAAAGATAATGAGACAACACCACTTTTCCCCACAAATTCCCACACAAAGTGTACGTATGAGACAAAAACGATGTCAAGCAATTGGCAGTAATTCAGACACACTTCTAACAGTGGTCGAGTAAACCTGATTGCGAAATGTAATTTTGGCGGAAAATAAAACGAAAAAAAGGTGGTGCTTGTAATCAAACACCACCTTCTCTAAATGTAGGGAGTCGGTCGATAAGCCGGGTTTTGTTCCGCTTTCGCGGCGGCAATCATTCGTCTAGGTCTGCAATCGCTCACAGACTCAAGCAACCTACCCGTCCCCAACGCGGGCCGCGCCATTAGGGACCTATTTGGTCTTGCTCCGGGTGGAGTTTACCTTGCCACAAACTATTACTAGCCGCGCGGTGCGCTCTTACCGCACCCTTTCACCCTTACCTGTGCACCATTGCAAGCAATGGGCCATCGGCGGTTTACTCTCTGCTGCACTTGTCGTAGGCTTGCGCCCCCCAGACGTTATCTGGCACCCTGCCCTATGGAGCCCGGACTTTCCTCCCCTTCATTGATTTCCCGAAGGTTACCAACGAAGCAGCGATTACCTGACCAACTCCGACGCGAATTGTATAAGACAACGCTCACAGTTACCAGTGAAAAAATCACCAAAATTACAGCTTGAACAAAAAACCAACGGCTGATTTTTAATTCGTAGATAAAATCCACGCCATGATCACACTGTGAGCAAAATTAAGCCTGCCCATAGAAGGCTTATTCTAGGTTTTCAAGGCCCCACTTATACAATGCATTTTTCTTCGCACCATGTATTTCAGCGGCCAAAGCTGCTGCTTTTTTAAGTGGCAGCTCTTTTGCAAGCAAGGTCAGTGTACGCAATACCTCAGCTGATAATTCATCTTTCTGTGCACGATGTCCTGCAACTAAAACCACCATCTCACCACGAACACGATTACTGTCTTCTGCAATCCAATCAATCAACTCGCCAAGAGGTGCGCCATGGATAGTTTCATAAGTTTTTGTTAACTCACGCGCTAATACTACTTGGCGATCAGGGCCAAGCACGGCTAACATATCACTTAGGGAATCATTAATACGATGCGGCGATTCATAAAAGATCAATGTTCGTGCATCATCAGCTAATGCTTGAAAACAATCGCGGCGACCTTTGCTTTTTGGAGGAAGAAAACCTTCAAAGCTAAAACGGTCAGAAGGTAAACCAGAACCACTCAAGGCTGTAATTACAGCACATGGACCCGGTAATGGCACAACTTTAACACCCGCATGACGACAGCGATTAACAAGATGATACCCTGGATCACTGATCAGCGGCGTACCAGCATCGGACACAAGCGCTATGCTAGTACCTGCCTGAAGTTTCTCAATCAAAAAGTCAGCTTTTTGCTGTTCATTATGATCGTGAAGCGCAAAGGTGCGGGTCGAGATAGAGAAATGGGACAACAATCGCGATGTATGACGTGTATCTTCAGCAGCAATTAAATCTACGTTTGCTAATACGTCTAATGCGCGCTGCGTTATATCAGCAAGATTACCGATAGGTGTTGGTACGATGTACAAAGTTGCGACATCTACCATGCCTGAATTGCTCTCACTCATTTGTCTAAGATCTCATCTGCAATTAATATCAAGAGTAATTTGTCACAGTTGAATAAATTCAATGCCCAATTTTACCCATAAGCGTAAAAGTGTATCACGACTGATGGCGCCTGTAGCCCTTGCTGTTGCTTTAGCAGGGTGTAGCACGCCAAACCTGTACAATAATCAGGTGCCATTAACGGATATCACTGCGGTAGCCGCTCAAAGCTCAGCCGCCTATTTAAGTAAAGCTAATACCAGTGAGGGCCCAGAGCGTACTAACTGGGAGATCATGGCTATTAAAGCTATGATCCTCGAAAATAAATGGCAACAAGCCGATCAATGGATTGCTAAATTATCACAGCAATCTATGAGCCCAACTCAAATTGCGGAATGGCAACTTGCACGCGCAATGGTACGTGAGCATCAAGGGCAACCACAAGCGGCACTGAACAGTTTAAACTTTCAGCCATCGTGGTCACTAACAAAAAGCCAGTATCAACGTTATTACATGCTACGCGCTAACCTTTTGGAACAATTGAATCATCCGTTCCAAGCTGCACGTGAGCGTACTAAACTTGATTTTTATTTAGATCAATCACAAAAAGCGGCTAACTGGCAGCAAGTTTGGCATGACCTATCTGGTTATACTAATGCTCAATTAGGCAGTGTTAAGCTGACTGATAACGAAAGTGTGCTCAAAGGTTGGGTTGAACTCGCAATGTTGAAAAACAGTGCGACGTTGCCACCAATGCAACTTAAACAAGCCATCGAACAATGGTTATATCGTCATCCTAGCCATCCAGCAAACCAATATTTACCGGCCGATTTAAAAGCGTTAATCGAAATGAAAGCCGTTAAGCTGGATAATATTGCTTTGTTATTGCCACTTTCAGGCCGTTTTGCTGCACAAGGTAAAGCGGTTCGCGATGGTTTTATCAACGCAATGATGGATGATAAAAGTCGTGATACGAATAATGAGCTCAATATTTATGATACTGAAGCTCAATCAATCCCTACTATCATGGCACAACTACAACAAAACGGTACTCAGTTTGTTGTAGGACCATTGCGTAAAAATGTTATTACTGAATTTCAGCAAGATAATACTAGTCATATCAATATCCTAGCATTAAACATGCCGCCACAAATCAGTAATAATAAGCCTAACGCTTGTTATTTTGCGTTATCGCCTGAACAAGAAGCCCAACAAGCTGCTGAACGTATTTATGCTCAAGGGCATCGTAACCCTGCTGTATTAGTCCCTTCAAACAGTTATGGCCAGCGTATTGCGCAAGCATTTAACCAACAATGGGCTCAACTTGATGGCCAACCAGCATTGACAGTTAGCTTTGGTAATCAAGCGCAAATTCCACAACAAATAAGAAGTGCTTTTGGTCGTGGAGCAGGCAGTCATGCTGACGCAATTTATATGATAGCCAGTCGCAATGAACTAATGATGCTTAAACCTTTCATTGAAGCTGCGATGCCGCCAACAGGAGATCCAGCACAGATCTATACTAGCTCACGCAGTAACCCTGATAGCCATAACACTAACCGTGAATTACGCGGTATTGAAGTCAGCGACATTCCATTACTGATCAACCCACATTCAGCGTATATGGAACGTTTCAATCAATTATGGCCAAATCAAGGTAACACTAGTATCCGTTTACATGCCTTTGGTATGGATGCCTACGCAATTGCCAAGCAATTACCTGAAATGCGAGTGAATCAACATCACGCTATTCAAGGTGAAACAGGACAGCTAACGGTAAATAGCCAGTGTGTCGTGCAGCGACAACTAGATTGGGGTAAGTTTAGTAGTGACGGCATTACTCCGCTATCAACCACTCAAATGCCAGCAGCCACTATCTCAGATATGCCTGATAGTATTGATCTAATCAGTGGTGATACGCCTGCCCAGTAAGCGTCAGATTGGCCAAGCCTATGAACTGATGGCGGAACAGTATTTGTGCCGCCATCATCTGACGCCTATCGCTCGAAATTTTAGCTGTCGTAGCGGTGAGATTGATTTAATCATGCAACAAGGTAAATGTTTGGTATTTATTGAAGTAAAATACCGAACGCAATCTCATTATGGTTCTGCAGTTGAAGCCGTTAATTGGCATAAACAACAAAAGCTCAAGCGAGCAGCCTTTTTTTGGATGAAAAAAAATGGCTACTCAATTGAGCATTGTCAATTTCGTTTTGATGTCATTGCCATCCAAGGTCACCACCACCATATTGAGTGGTTTACTAACATATTAGTTGAAGGTTAGTCATGCTAGAGAGCATTCGAGAAAGTTTTACCGAAAGTATTCAAACCCAAATTGCAGCAGCAGAAGCTTTACCTGATGCGATTTCAAAAGCCGCTCAAGTCATGGTTCAAAGCTTATTAAATGGCAATAAGATTTTAAGCTGTGGTAATGGTGGTTCAGCAGCCAATGCTCAGCAACTTGCATCATGCTTAATTAATCGTTTTGAAATTGAACGTCCAAGTCTACCGGCTCTAGCATTAACAGCAGATAACACCGTTTTAACGGCTATTGCTAACGATTATCACCACGATGAAGTTTTTTCAAAACAAGTTCGCGCTTTAGGCCAAGCGGGAGATATTTTATTAGTTCTCTCTAGCAGTGGTAACAGTAAAAATATCATTAAAGCAATGGAAGCGGCATTAGCACGAGATATGAACATCATCGCCTTAACGGGTAAAGATGGCGGTGAAATGGCCGGATTATTAGGTGTTCAAGATGTTGAAATTCGCATTCCATCCCAACGCACAGTTCGCATTCAAGAAGGTCACTTATTAACAATACATTGTTTATGCGATTTAATTGATCAAGTTTTATTTCCACATAACGAAGGCTAATCAATGAAGTGGTTATTGACGCTACTCGTTATATCAAGTCTATCACTCGCTGGATGTTCAGTTTTTTCAACCAATGACCCACGAAATAACACTCAACATTGGCAAGATCAAAAAATAGACATGGATATTGCGGGTATTGCCCATACTCGTGAATATACTAAGCAATTGAGCATAGATAGCGTAGCCTTAAATGGCTCGGTATTGGTGGTTGGTCAAGCAACATCACAACCGCTTAAGCAAGCCTTTATTAATCAAGTACGCCATATTCCTGATGTTGATCGTGTTTATGATCAAATTCAAGTACGCCCCTTGTTAACAATGGCAAGTATTAGCGAAGATGCTTGGCTAACCACTAAAGTGAAGTCGCAACTGATTGCCAGTAAGCAACTGACCAATGTGGTTATCAAGGTGATCACTGAAAATAAACGGGTATTTTTATTAGGTTATGTCGCTCCAGAACAAGCAACTATAGCAACCAATATTGCGCGCAATGTCTCCGGTGTTGAGCATGTTATTACTCTATTTGAAAAACCGTTAACGCACTAATTCTCTTATTAACTATTAAGCGAAAAAAAACGCAGCCACTGGCTGCGTTTTTTGTTGTAGCTGATTGCCAATATTATTTGACAACACGTAAGCTTGGACGACCACGTGGACGTGGTGGCTCATCATCAGGTTCATCACCGTCAGCCGCTTCAGTAACGACTGCAAATGGTGACACTGAAGGAGCAACAACATCATCATTGCTCTCGTCTTCTAACGCTTGCTCATCATCATAGATAGCAGTATCAGTATCATATGCTGCTTCTGGCTCGAACATAGTTCCTGCACCGTTTTCACGCGCATAAATAGCCAACACAGCATACATAGGTACGATAACTGAGTGTGGACGACCACTGAAACGCGCACTAAAGCTTACTGCTTCATTGCTCAGTTCTAAGTTACCCACCGCCATTGGAGCAATGTTAAGGATGATTTGACCATCACTTACAAATTCCATTGGCACCTTAACCCCAGGTAAAGTCGCATCAACGACTAAATGTGGCGTTAGGTCATTATCAACCAACCAATCATAAAACGCGCGCAACAAATAAGGGCGGCGCGGCGTCATATTTTCGATATCCATAATTACTGGCCAGCTAAACGCATTTCACGTTCAGCTTCAGTTAAAGAAGCAAGGAATGAATCACGTTCAAATACGCGCGTCATGTATGCTTTCACTTCTTTAGCACCAGTACCACTTAGCTCAATACCCATTTCAGGTAAACGCCATAGCAGTGGAGCAAGGTAGCAATCAACTAAGCTAAATTCATCACTCATAAAGAATGGGTATTCAGCAAATACAGGTGCTAACGCTAATAACTCTTCACGTAATTGCTTACGCGCTTTATCGGCTTCATCAGCAGTACCTGAGTTAATCTTATTCGCTAGTGAGTACCAGTTACGTTCAACACGGTACATCATTAAACGACTATTACCACGGGCAACAGGATAAACAGGCATTAGAGGTGGGTGAGGGAAACGCTCATCCAAGTACTCCATGATAATGTTAGCTTGGTATAGCGCTAATTCGCGATCAACCAATGTTGGAACTGAACTGTATGGGTTCAGTTCTAACAGATCTTCCGGCAGGCTCATTGGATCAACCAGCTCAATTTCAACACTAACGCCTTTTTCAGCTAGTACGATACGCACCTGATGGCTGTAGATGTCTGAAGCATCAGAATACAGAGTCATCACAGAGCGTTTATTGGCAGCAACAGCCATCAACCCCTCCAGTATATTTAATACACAAAAAGCAATGGAGGCTTGAGCCCCCATTGCGAGATTCTTAACCCACTAGATTACCTTATCAGTGGACATCACGCCAATATTCTTTCTTCAACAACACGGTTAATACTAAGAATATGGCAATAAATCCCATAACCCACAACCCTAATCGCTGTCGTTCCAATTTCATCGGCTCTGCGGAATAATCTAAAAAATTCACTAAATCACGTACCGCTGTATCATATTGTTGTGGATTTAAGCTGCCACTACCATCAGTTTCAATACCTATTAGAACTTGTGTGGGGCTGCCATCGATCATTTGGGTTTCATAAATTCTACGTGGCACCCCTTGCAATTCTTCCAACACATGAGGCATGCCGACACTAGGAAACAGGCTATTATTGACTCCAAACGGGCGTTCAGGATCGGCATAAAATGAATGTAAATAGGTATACAACCAATCAGTTCCTCGTACTCTTGCTACCATGGTCAAATCTGGCGTAGGTGCGCCAAAAGAAGCCGCTGCATATTGTTTTGACATTGCATTTGTCATTAAATCGCCGATTTTTGCATTAGGGTTAAACATTAAATTTTGCTGCATAAGATCCAATGGGATCCCTAAATCGGTAGCAACCCTTTCATAACGTTGGTATTGAGTCGAATGGCAACCAGCACAATAATTGACAAACAATTGCGCGCCACGTTGTAAAGACGCCTGATCAGTTAAATCATTATTCGCCGCTTGTAAATTAGCGCTTCCGCCCCCAGCAATAGCACTGGTTGGCAACCACAATAGTAATGCCACAATCCATTGTTTCATTTAAAGTTTACCCTCTTTGGTAGCGGTTGAGTCGCTTCATTTTTACTGTAGAAAAACAACACAATAAAAAACATAAAATAGGTAAAACTGAACATCTGCGCTAATACCGTAAATAACGGAGTAACAGGTAACGCACCTAGAATACCCAGAGCTATAAAGCTCACCGTAAACTGAGCCAGATTAATTACATGCCATTTACTACGATAACGAAATGAACGAACGCGACAACGATCAAACCACGGTAATAAGAACAGGAAGATGATCGCCGCCCCCATCGCAGCAACCCCAAGTAATTTATCGGGAACTGCCCGCAAAATGGCATAAAACGGAGTAAAGTACCAAACTGGTGCAATGTGCTCTGGCGTTTTCATCGGGTTAGCCGCTTCAAAATTTGGCGCTTCTAAAAAATAACCGCCCATTTCTGGGGCAAAAAAGATCACATAACTAAAGAACAACGCAAATACCGCCACACCAATCAGATCTTTTACCGTCCCATACGGATGAAAAGGGATCGAATCAATAATGTCATATTTCTTAGTGTAGTCTTCATGAAACGTAAACTGGGTCTGATAATCATCCCCTTGGCTACCTTTCGGTAACTTAGTATCAATGCCATCTGGATTATTTGAGCCGACCTCATGTAATGCAAGTACATGTAACACCACCAGTAATAACAACACTAACGGTAACGCAATAACATGCAATGCAAAGAAACGGTTAAGGGTTGCGCCAGAAATAACATAATCGCCACGAATCCATAAGGTGAGATCATCGCCGATCACAGGGATCGCACCAAACAAAGAAATGATAACCTGTGCCCCCCAATAAGACATCTGCCCCCACGGCAGTAAATATCCCATAAACGCTTCAGCCATTAACACTAAGAAAATCAACATTCCAAACAACCATAATAGCTCGCGTGGTTTTTGATAAGAGCCATAAATTAGGCCACGGAACATATGTAAATAGATCACCACAAAAAATGCGGATGCGCCGGTCGAATGCATATAACGTAATAACCACCCATACTCAACGTCACGCATGATGTACTCAATAGAGGCAAATGCACCATCGGCGGACGGTACGTAATTCATAGTTAGCCAAATTCCCGTAATAATCTGATTCACCAGTACTAGCATCGCTAACGAACCAAACACATACCAAAAATTAAAATTCTTTGGCATTGGATATTGAGACAAATGCTTACGGTACGCATTGGTTACAGGTAATCGTTTATCGATCCAATCAACTAAGCCCGCCATTATGCTGTCTCCTTATCAAGCCCAATCAAAATGGTGTCATCGTCCAAAAATTGATGTGGTGGTACCACCAAATTAAGCGGAGCTGGTACGCCTGCAAATACTCGTCCAGCCATATCAAAAGTTGAACCATGACAGGGACAAAAAAAGCCAGCAGAAATTCCACTGACTTGATCATTAAAACTATTAGGTAAATATGTTGGAGAACAACCAAGATGGGTACAGATACCGACAGCTAAAAAGATTTCAGGTTTTAATGAGCGGTGAGCATTTTGGGCATAATTAGGTTGCTGTGGTTCATCGGATGTAGGATCTCGAAGCTGATTATCATGGGTGGTTAACTGTTGTAAAACCGCATCACTACGCCGCACAATCCATACAGGCTTTCCTCGCCATTCGACACGAATCATTTGTCCGTCAACTAATTTACTAATATTGACTTTAACTGGAGCACCAGCAGCTTTTGCTTTTTCACTGGGGTTCCATGATTTAATAAACGGGATTGCAATCGCAACCGCACCGATACCACCAACAACCGATGTTGTCGCCGTTAAAAAGCGACGTCTTCCATTATTTATTCGCACATTGCTCATCCATTTTCTCCAATAGCTCCTGCTTGGATTTTTTATTGGTTCTTTTTATATCCCTAATATTCAACTTGAGATCGAGTTAAAAAAGAATGCAGTAACAATTTTGCTACAGTTTTAAATTATCACCAACATTTAAAGAATAAGTAAAGGTCAACATATTCACAAGTTCAAGCCTTTGTTTAGCAACAAATGTTGGATATAAGGTATTTTTCGTTATTATAAACGGGAGTTTATACAGAAATAGCAGGTGCGAGGTGCGAGGTGCGAGGTGCGAGGTGCGAGGTGCGAGGTGCGAGGATATTCTATTGAAGATAATAAATAATACTTTTATAGAAAATAATCAAAAAAAAGCCCAACCCGAGGGCTGAGCTTTTCTGTACACAGTAAACCAGATATAAAATCTGGAAGCGTAATATTAACGCTTAGAGAACTGTGGACGACGACGTGCTTTACGTAGACCAACTTTCTTACGCTCAACGCAACGAGCGTCGCGAGTAACGTAGCCAGCTGAACGTAGAGCAGGACGTAGAGTTTCATCGTATTCCATAAGAGCACGAGTGATACCGTGACGGATAGCACCAGATTGACCAGTGATACCACCACCTTTAACAGTGATGTATAGGTCAAAATTCTCAGTCATACCTACAAGCTCAAGAGGCTGAAGAACTACCATGCGCGCTGTTGGGCGGCTGAAGTACTCTTCGATGCTACGCTTGTTGATTACGATGTTGCCAGTACCCGGTTTGATGAAAACGCGAGCTGCTGAGCTTTTACGGCGACCAGTGCCGTAGTATTGATTCTCTGCCATTGTCATAATTCCCAATTAGATGTCTAGTACTTTAGGCTGTTGTGCAGCATGGTTGTGCTCAGTACCCGCGTAAACTTTAAGTTTACGGAACATAGCACGGCCTAGAGGACCTTTTGGAAGCATGCCTTTAACAGCAGTTTCAATAACCATTTCTGGTTTCTTAGCAATTAGCTTATCAAAGCTGATTGACTTAAGGCCGCCGATGAAGCCAGTGTGGTGGTGGTACATTTTATCTGTACGCTTTGCACCAGTTACTGCTACTTTCTCAGCATTGATAACTACAATGTAGTCACCAGTGTCAACGTGTGGAGTGTACTCCGGCTTGTGCTTGCCACGTAGACGAGAAGCGATTTCAGTTGATAGACGACCTAGAGTTTTACCTTCAGCGTCAACAACATACCAGTCACGTTTTACAGTTTCTGGTTTAGCAACGAAAGTTTTCATGCTAATTAATACCCATTATTTAAATAGTTTCACTTACTAGAACCATCAAATGATGATTCCTCTGTTAAGAGCCCAGTCATCACCCCTTCGAGTGGGTGGCACTCCTGGCTTTCGCCATACAGGTACGGTGGGTCGCAAGATTATAGAGAAGGGTGCGGAAAAAATCACCTTTTTTCCCAAAAAAATTGTTTTTTTTTCATATCGGCGGTCATTAATTGCTAATTAGGCCAATAATTCACAATTTAAAGTGTGTTAATTGCCCTTTTAATACGACAAATCTGGAAATAACGAATTCATCTTATTCATCGACCAAATGTGGCCGTGCTAAATATTGTTCGCTTTGCATTTCAATTAGCCGAGAACAACAGCGTTTAAATTCAAATAGTAATCGCCCGCTAATATAAAGTTCAGTTAATGGCACTTCTGCTGACATAATTAAGGTGACATGGCGTTCATAAAACTCATCCACCATCGCAATAAAACGCCGAGCCGCATCTTGGTGATCAGTCATTATTTTCACATCAGCAATTAACACCGTATGGTACAGCTGTGCGATTTCGATATAGTCATTTTGACTGCGCGCTGTTTGGCACAATTGATGAAAACTAAACTGAACGATGCCATTCGCCTCACGTTGAGCCATGATCGACCGCTTATTAATAATAATGGCTTGCTCACTATAACGAGGTTCAAAACTTAGTTGTTCAAAATAATTAGCTAAGTTTTGATTCGCTTGCGGCCCTAATGGTGAATAATATATTGCCGCTTGCGCCAATGACCGTAAGCGATAATCAATGCCAGCATCGACATTAACCACCTCACAGTGTTGCTCAATAAGTGTAATCGCAGGTAAAAATCGTGCACGTTGCAAACCATTTCGATATAAGTCATGGGGCGCGATATTTGACGTTGCGACTAATGTAATTCCGCGTTTAAATAGAGCATCAAGTAATGTTGCCAAAATCATTGCATCAGTAATATCACTGACAAAAAATTCATCAAAACAAATAACATCTGTTTGTTGTTTAAAATTATCCGCCACATGATCTAATGGATTCTCAATCCCATCAAGTTGTTGCAGCTGTTGATGAACTCGATACATAAAACGGTGAAAATGAATCCGCATTTTTCGTTGAGTTGGTAAACATTCAAAAAAAGTATCCACTAAATACGTTTTTCCACGGCCAACGCCTCCCCAAAAATACAATCCTCTAACTGGCACGATATCTGCTTTAGTCTTTGATGTTAACAATGTTGACGTTAGCAATAATGCTTTGGTTGCAGAAAATAAACGTTGCCATCGCGTAGTTGCCGGTAAGGGAGCAAGGGGTTCCAATAACCGATGATATAAATCATCCAAATGCATAACAGCATTGGCTTGAGCTGGGTCTGCAAAAAAATCAATACGTTGCAGATCCATATGATATTGAGAAAGTGGTGTCAGCGTCGTCATATGATGAGATCCTTTTCATCGATTACTGAAATAATCAGCGCATACGTCGTCACAATATATGATTGAATCAGTATCATGCGCAACTAGCTCAAGGTATAGTAATAGCGTTATTACGCTCGAACAAACAGCGACCTGACTGAAAAACACGTATTAACACCAAAATCACAAGGAGTTATCATGGTTATGAGTTGGATTATTGCAATTGCTATTTTTATTGCGGGAATCTTTGTTGGTTCCATCATAAGTCGGTTAACAAATAAAAACCAAAATCAGCACTCGTCATTAAAAAAAGATCTTGATAAATCAAAGTATGAATTAGAGCAATATCGCCAAGAACTTGTTGACCATTTTGCTCGCAGCGCTGAATTACTAGACAACGTATCTAAAGATTACGGTAAACTCTATGAGCACATGGCCAAGACATCTGCAGAGCTAATGCCTAATTTACCGACACAAGACAATCCATTTGCACAGCGAATCACCACCTTAGAGCCAGTGGAAAATGATACACCGGTTGAAGATGAAGTTATGGATCATCAACCACGAGACTATGCTAATGGCGCAACGGGCTTATTTAGTGATAAGCCAACATCCAGTAAAGAAAATAACATTGCGGCGTCAGAACCGTCGGCCAAAGCAAGTTAGTCTTAACTTACACGATCAATACTTCGCTTCAAAATCATAATTTGGGGAACTTAATTCCAGTTAACAAGTCATACTTTAACTTGTTAACTCGGAGTTAAATCATGCGTAAAAAAAACCTTTTCGTTATTAGTGCATTAGCGTTAACTGTTAGTACGCTTATGGCGCCACTGACAGCGAATGCGGCACTTCCTATCGCGGTAAATAATCAATCGGTGCCTAGCCTTGCACCTATGCTTGAACAAGTTACGCCTGCCGTTGTCAGTATTGCGATTGAAGGTAAACATGTTTCAAAGCAACGTGTACCAGACGCTTATCGTTTTTTCTTCGGTCCAGACTTCCCTACAGAGCAAGTACAAGAACGTCCTTTTCGTGGCCTAGGATCTGGGGTTATTATCGATGCAAACAAGGGCTATATTGTCACTAACCAACATGTGATCAATAACGCAGATAAAATCACCGTTCAACTTTATGACGGCCATGAAGTTACTGCAAAATTGATTGGCAGTGACAAATCATCTGATATCGCTTTACTGCAAATTGATACTCCCAAAAAATTAACCGCAATTAAATTGGCTAATTCCGACAAGTTACGCGTGGGTGATTTTGCAATTGCCATTGGTAACCCTTTTGGTCTTGGACAAACAGTAACTTCAGGGATTGTCTCAGCCTTAGGTCGTAGTGGCTTAAACCTTGAGAATATAGAAAACTTTATTCAAACCGATGCCGCAATTAATAGTGGTAATTCTGGTGGCGCACTGATTAATCTCAAGGGTGAATTGATCGGTATTAACACTGCTATTCTGGCGCCGGATAAAGGCAACGTCGGTATTGGGTTTGCGATTCCATCAAACATGGTAAATAACCTTACCGCACAAATTATTAAATTTGGACAAGTTCGACGTGGCACATTAGGTGTGCAAGGGCGTGAACTCACTGCAGAATTAGCTCAAACATTTGGCTATGACACCAATCAAGGTGCGTTTGTAAACCAAGTAATGCCAAATTCAGCCGCACAAAAAGCGGGCCTTAAAGCAGGCGATATTATTACCGCCGTAAATGGCGATCCCATTCGTTCATTTAGTGAATTACGAGCAAAAGTTGCGACTTTAGGCGCAGGTAAAACCCTCACCTTACAAGCAATGAGAAATGGTAAACTACAACAATTCACTGTTACTTTAAGTGCTAGTGCTGATAATATTGTTAATGCTGATGACCTTCACTCTAGCTTAAGTGGAGCACAATTTAGTAATACCACTGTTAATGGTAAGGCGCATGGCGTTAAAGTTACGCAATTAACGAAAGGATCACCGGCTGCGCGCTCAGGATTACAAGAAGGTGATATTATTATTGGGCTTAATCGCCTCACTATTAATAATCTGGGTCAATTACGAAAAGCATTAGCACATCCACCCAAAGTTATCGCACTAGAAATTCAACGCGACAACAATGTGCTCTATCTTATTATTCGTTAATTTGAGCCTATCAACACGTATTTCGGTCTGATTGTGGGACAAATTTAACAACGGCATCAATGCCAATAGTTGGTCTCACCTAAGAGGGGTGCTATTCTGTTAGCACCTTTTTATTTCTCATTTTATAAGGACTGTTAATGCTAGCATTTCTTGGTCGTTCTATTTTGCTCGGCCTTATCACTGCTATTATTGTTCTGATTGCAGTCCCTGATTTACGTCCGACGACGCCAGTATCCTTATCATTACCCGATAACAATTCAACCCCGCTTTCTTTTAATTATGCCGTGCGCCGAGCCTCTCCTGCCGTGGTAAATATTTATAATCGTCGTTATGATAATAGTAATAGCCAAGAACGAGAGTTACGCACCCAAGGCCTTGGTTCCGGTGTCATAATGAGTGACAAAGGCTATATCGTTACTAACTACCATGTTGTGGCACATGCAGATCAAATCATTGTGGCACTGCAAGATGGACGAGTGCTGAATGCACAATTAATTGGCTTAGACCAGTTAACAGATCTCGCTGTATTAAAAATTAATGCCGATAACCTGCCCGTTATTCCAGTTAATTCACACTATAAAGCCGCGGTTGGTGATGTTGTTCTTGCAATAGGCAATCCCTACAACCTTGGCCAAACAACCACTTTTGGAATTATCTCTGCCACTGGCCGCTCTGGTATGAGTTTTTATGGACCACAAGATTTTTTACAGACAGATGCGGCAATCAATAAAGGCAATTCAGGCGGCGCATTGGTGAACACAGATGGAGAGTTAGTCGGTATTAACACCGCTTCTTTTCAGCAAGCAACAGATATTGAAACTTATGGCATTTCATTTGCGATCCCCTATCAGTTAACAATTAAAATCATGCAAAAACTGATTGCTGATGGCCGAGTCATTCGAGGTTGGATTGGCATTCAAGGACGTGAAATCAATCCATTAATGGCACGTCTTTATGACGTCGCAAAGGTCAATGGCATTATTGTTGATGGCATGGATCCAACTGGTCCAGCGTCAAAAGCAGGATTTAAGAAAAATGATATTGTAATTGAAATAGCAGGCAAAGAAGTCACTAATGTGCAGAGTGTACGTGATATCGTCACTGATATTCGCCCAGGCACTCACATTGAGGTGAAGATTCTACGTAACGGTAAACCAATGATGATTCCGGTTACGGTTGCTAATAGACCTCCGTTAGCTAATCCGCCTAAATAATCACAATCAACAGCCACAAAAAAGCCTCGCAGTGCGAGGCTTTTTTATTATTTTTCATTTAAACGCGTTTTACTTATTCAGAAATGCGTTCGATATTCATGCCTAGCGCACTGAATTTTTGTTCGATGAACTCATAACCACGGTCGATATGGTAAATACGATCAACAATGGTTTCGCCTTTAGCAATACTGCCAGCAATCACAAGGCTTGCAGATGCACGTAAATCTGTCGCCATTACTTGTGCGCCACTCAATCCCGTGGTGTCACCACAAATCACAGTGTTACCTTCGATTTCAGCGTGAGCGCCCATACGAATCAATTCAGGAATATGCATAAAGCGGTTTTCAAAAATCGTTTCTGTAATAATACCAGTGCCTTTCGCCATTAAGTTTAATAACGAAAATTGCGCTTGCATATCCGTTGGAAAACCAGGGTGCGGTGCGGTGCGAATATTAACAGCTTTAAGTTCACGATCCGTCATATCAAGACTGATCCAATCCTCACCCGTTTCAACTAATGCACCCGCTTCTTCTAATTTAGCTAAGACTGCTTCAAGCAGTTCAGGCTTAGTATTGCGACAAACAATTTTGCCACCTGAAACCGCAGCGGCAACTAAGAAAGTACCGGTTTCGATACGGTCAGCAACCACTTCGTGATAACCACCCGCAAGACGATCAACACCTTCGATAGTAATAGTTGCTGTGCCTGCGCCTGTGATTTTCGCACCGATAGCATTAAGGAAAGCAGCAGTATCTTCAATCTCGGGTTCACGAGCAGCATTTTCAATTACGGTAGTACCTTCTGCTAATGTTGCCGCAGACATAATAGTAACTGTTGCACCGACACTGACTTTATCCATCACGATATGTGCGCCTTTAAGACGACCATCGACAGCAGCCTTCACATAACCTTCATCAAGGGTGATTGTTGCGCCAAGTTGCTCAAGACCCACAATATGCAAATCAACTGGACGCGCACCAATAGCACAACCACCAGGTAATGATACTTGACCTTGGCCAAAGCGAGCCACTAATGGGCCTAATGCCCAAATAGAAGCACGCATTGTTTTCACAAGATCATAAGGCGCACAAAATTCATTAACATCACTAGCATCGATATTAACTGATGAGCCACTACGAGATACTTTCACGCCTAAACGAGACAGTAATTCCATGGTAGTATCAATATCACGTAGCTGAGGCACATTGGCAATTTCTACCGGACCGTCAGCAAGTAACGCGGCAAATAAAATCGGTAAAGCTGCATTCTTTGCGCCAGAAATAGCCACTTCACCACTTAATGGGCCGCTGCCCTGAATACGAAACTTTTGCATCATTTAGCTCTCTATAACGACATTAATTTTTTATCACGCGCCCACTCTTCAGGCGTATATGTTTTAATACTTAACGCGTGAATGTCGTTTGCTGCAATACGATCCATTAATGGACCATAAATTGTTTGTTGTTTCTTAACACGGCTCATACCGTCAAACAGTGTACCCACTGCGATCACTTGGTAGTGGCTACCTTCACCTTGAACGATGATTTCATCAACGTCTAAAGCGCTTTCTAGAATTTGTTTAATCTCAGAGATTTCCACAAGCTATCCTCTCTACAGCTTACTCCATGCAAGCTGTTAACATTGGTTCGATATGGCTTAAGCGAAACAGCGTCTTAAGCTGTTGAGGTACATTGTGCAACATAACGTGACTTCCTGCTTGCTTAAGGTGCTGGCACAAATGCAGTAACATCACCATACCAGCAGAGTCTACTCGAGATAAATCAACAAGATCGAGCACGAGCTGCTCATTATGTGGCATCCATTCGCTTCTTTGACGCCAAAAAGCTGGCACTGTGTCACGATCTAACGACCCTGACAAGCGGTATTGCCCTTCAGCGACAACCTGCCAACAAATCTTATCAGCAGTCATGATTATTTGTTCTCAATTTGGATCGGTTTAGCCGCCAAATCACGTAAACTTTGTGTTACCGCATCAATACCTTTGGTACGTAGCTGTCCACTCCATTCACTTTGCTTAGTAGAGAGCATACTGACACCTTCAGCAACCATGTCAAATCCCTGCCATTCTTTTGTTTTTTTATTCAATCGTAATTTAAAATCAAGACGAATAGGTGGACGTTGAGGATCAATAATATCAACGCGAACCGAAATTATACTACGATCGGCTGGAATAGGTTTTGATGATTCAAGTTCAATTTTTTGGTTGGTATATTGCGTTAAAACCTGTGCATACGATGCCACTAAATAATCAGTAAAAGCCGCCGTGAACGCATCACGTTGCTCAGCTGTGGTATTACGTAAATTAGAGCCTAAAACTTTGTAAGCAGCATAGCGGGTATTAATATACGGCAATAATTCTTGCTTCACTATCACTCGTAATTGTTCTGGGTTTGCTTGAATTTTCGCTTGTTCCGCTTTTAAAGTACCAAATAAATGTGCTGATACTTGATCCATCATTTTATAGGGATCGCTCTGATCAACCGCCGCTGCTTGAGCTAGCATTGGCACGGCTAATAAACACAACATTAAGCCACGTACAAATTTCATGGTGGTTCTCCTTATTACTTCTTATCGCCGCCAAGGCTATACAGCACTTGACCAATCATATCTTCTAATACTAACGCAGATTTAGTGTCTTCAATTAAATCACCGTTATGTAGCATTTCAGTGTCAGTATCAACAAATCCAGGACTAATACCTAAGTATTGTTCACCTAGTAGACCTGATGTCAGAATAGATGCAGAACTGGTTTCAGGGAAATAACCAAACTTTTTATTAACGTCTAAAGTAACAATTGGCACATACGTCTGTTCATCAAGGGTAATCGACGTTACTTCACCAACAGTAACCCCTCCGACCTTGACTGGAGAACGTACTTTTAAGCCACCTATGTTGTCAAAATGGGCTTGTAGCGTATAAGTTTCTGCACTACCAAAACTTTGTACGTTAGCCACTTTAAACGCCAATACTAACAAAGCACTAATGCCGGCTAGCACAAATACACCAACCCACAATTCTAATCGTTTATTTTGTCGCATTGTTTTTATCCATGTAATTTATGCCGTCGTATGCATGCGGCTAAGTGAATGTTTAGCTACCAAACATTAATGCTGTTAACACAAAATCAAGTCCCAATACCGCCAGTGACGAATTCACCACGGTACGGGTTGTTGCACGGCTGATCCCTTCCGACGTCGGTACGGCATCATAACCATTAAAGACTGCAATCCAAGTAATCACGATAGCAAATACGATTGATTTGATAATGCTATTACCGATATCAGTACTAAAATCAACCGATGATTGCATCACCGACCAGAAACTGCCGTAGTCAATACCTTTCCAATCAACACCCACTAATTGCGCCCCCCATAAGCCGACAAGAGAGAACATCAACGCCAATAATGGCATCGAAATAACCCCTGCCCAAAAACGTGGTGCAATCACGCGGCGAAGTGGATCAACCGCCATCATTTCCATACTTGATAGCTGTTCAGTGGTTTTCATCAACCCAATTTCAGCGGTTAACGCAGAGCCCGCACGACCAGCAAATAATAACGCTGTGACAACCGGTCCTAATTCTCGTAATAAGGATAATGCGACCATTTGTCCAAGGCTAGTTTCGGCACCATAACCGGCAAGGACTAAATAACCTTGTAGGCTTAATACCATGCCGATAAACAACCCTGATACTAAAATAATCGCCATTGACAACACACCAACTGAATACAGCTGTCGAATCAATAGCGGCAACATTTTTATAGGTTGAGGCTTACACACCAATGCCCCATATAACATCAAGCTTGCACGACCACATGCCTGGCACTTTTCAATGGTCGCTCGTCCCACTCGGGAAATAGCATTAATTATCATTTTTTGCTCATATTATCGGTTGTAATTTATTGATGTAAGTAACAAACAGTCTCATGCTGCTTACTTACCAAATAAATCATCACTTAATGGTTGTGCAGGGAATTGAAACGGTACCGGACCATCAGCGTCACCATCTAAAAATTGGCGAACTTGAGGATTCGTATCTGTTCGTAATTGATCCGGTGTACCACAACCAATGATCTTAGCACCTGAGAGAATATAGACATGATCAGCAATACTCATCACTTCAGGCACATCGTGCGAGACAATCACAGAAGTAATATTTAACGCTTGGTTCAAATCACGGATTAACTTAACCAATACACCCATGGTGATCGGATCTTGACCGACAAACGGCTCATCGTACATCATCAAATCAGGATCAAGTGCAATCGCACGAGCCAATGCCGCTCGTCGTGCCATGCCGCCCGATAGCTCATTTGGCATCAATTGTGCGGCACCTCGTAACCCCACGGCTTCTAATTTCAACAACACTAATGTTCGCAATAAATCTTCAGGTAGTTGAGTATGTTCACGCAATGGAAAGGCAACATTTTCAAACACAGTCATATCGGTAAATAGAGCGCCTGACTGAAACAGCATACTCATTCGTTTACGTGCTTGATAAAGTTCACTACGACGTAATGTGGGTATATTCCATTGATCAAACCATACCTCACCGTTATCTGGTGCAATCTGGCCACCAATTAAGCGTAATAAGGTCGTTTTGCCGATCCCTGACGGCCCCATAATAGCGGTGACTTTTCCTCGTGGAATATCAAGACTAATATTATCAAAAATATGTCGATCACCGCGGGAAAAGCTCAGATTTTTAATCGAAACCAGTACATCATCATTGAGCATAATGTTTACGTTACCTCTCGCTAACTTGTTTGCGTAAGCGATGAATATTGATGTTATTTGACATAATAGCGTTTCATGTCACTTTATAATAAACAACTTAAAAACAATCAGTAGACATTATAAAAATCGAGCGTTGATGATAGGAGGAATTAAACGTCAACTCAACCTAAGCGCTGTATTATCACGCGTTAATGATGAATTTTTAGCAAAAACAATCTATTTACGATAAAACTAACACTAACGGCATAATTCCATTCTAAAACAAATCAACCTCATTATAATTCACCTAAAATAAAACATCGTTTTAATAGTGTAAATAGATAAGCCCCTTTTTCTCCCCCTAATCCGTTCTGATTCAGCAGCAGTTAATCAAGTCATCTCCCCAAAACCACGCCGAGATGATAATTAGTATTGGCTTATGCTTCCCTTTTGCATGAGTTAACGTCAAAATTGGCAACTCAAATTGTAAATATTTCATCAATTGACTAAAAATCGCTTTTTTAGCGGGTCGTACTAAAAAGGAATTAAAATGCTAGAAGCCATTGTGTTGCTCTGTATCGGATTAGCTTTACTGGTTTGGAGTGCAGATAGATTGGTATATGGTGCAGCAGCATTAGCGAAAAATTTCGGTGTTGCGCCACTGGTTATTGGTATGACGATTCTGGCGATGGGCTCTTCTGCACCAGAAATGATGGTTTCAGCCACGGCGGCACTGGCCGATAAAACAGATACAGCCGTCGGTAATGTGCTAGGGTCAAACATTGCTAATATTGCGCTAATTCTCGGTATTACTGCAATCATAAAGCCCCTCTGCATTAGTTCGACGATTATTCGCCGTGAATTACCAATTATGCTGGGCGTTACTGTTATTGCTGGCGCGATTTTATGGGATAATTATTTAAGCCGCCATGAAGGTATTATCCTTGCAGTTCTGTTTGCTATCTTCCTTGTGGTAATGCTTAAAATCAGCCGCGACAGTAAAAGTGATCCATTAGTAGAAGAACAACAATCAGAAATTCCAACTGGCGTCAGCAATACAAAAGCAATTATCTGGGTATTTATTGGTTTAGGATTACTTTTATATTCTTCAGACATGGTCGTGGAGTCAGCAGTTACTATCGCGAAATACTATGGTATGAGTGATCTGGTCATTGGCTTAACCATTATTGCGGTAGGTACCAGTTTACCAGAGCTTGCCGCTTCAGTCGCAAGTGTCTTTAAAGGCGAAGATGATATGGCGGTGGGTAATATTATTGGCTCAAATATCTTTAATATTCTCGCAGTAATGGGCATTCCAGGATTACTCAATCCATCAGCATTAAGCCCACTGGCTATGAGTCGTGATTTTTATGTTATGTTGGCTATTTCCGTTCTATTACTGCTTATGGCACTCGGTAAACGCCGCCTCATTAACCGCATTGAAGGTGGAATATTAGTGATTTGTTTTATCGCTTATCAAGCATTTTTATTTCTTAATATCGCCGCATAACAGGAGCATTCTCTGATGTCTGGTCAATTTGATTTTTGCAGCCATGGTAAAAAAGTACTCGATACTGAATTACAAGCACTTGAAAAAATCCGTTGTTACATTAATGACAGCTTTACCCTTGCCTGCGAATTAATTCTGCATTGCCAAGGTAAAGTGATCGTAATGGGCATGGGTAAATCGGGGCATATTGGACGAAAAATAGCCGCCACATTGGCCAGCACAGGAACGCCAGCATTCTTTGTTCATCCGGGCGAAGCGAGCCATGGTGACTTGGGAATGATCAAAAAAAATGATGTCGTGATTGCGATTTCAAACTCAGGTGAAGCGGCTGAAATTCTAGCATTACTGCCGGTTATCAAGCGTCTCGGTATTGCCATGATCAGCATGACAGGCAAACCTGAATCAAGTATGGCAAAAATGGCACAGGTAAATCTTCAAGTCACAGTTGATAAAGAAGCCTGTCCTTTAAATCTCGCCCCTACTTCAAGTACTACCGCCACTCTGGTTATGGGAGATGCGGTCGCCATTGCGGTGATGGAAGCTCGTGGTTTTACTGCTGACGATTTTGCCCTATCTCATCCTGGTGGCGCACTAGGACGTAAATTATTACTTCGTATTGCAGATGTCATGCATAGCGGTGAGTTACTGCCTATGATTGAAGAACATGCCAGTATTAAAGATGCGTTATTAGAAATATCACATAAAGGGCTAGGAATGACGGCAATTGTTGATCATAACCAACAATTACGTGGTATTTTTACAGATGGTGATTTACGCCGTTTACTGGATAATCACATTGATATTCACAACACCAGTATTGGTCAGGTAATGTCAACCAATCCACAAACAATTTCACCACAACTATTAGCCGCAGAAGGGCTAAAATTAATGGAAGATAACAAAATTAATGGCTTATTGGTGACAGAAAACAACCAATTAGTTGGGGCGCTTAATATGCATGATTTGCTTAAA
Organism: Photobacterium sp. S4TG1; assembly: GCF_036040035.1. Lineage (NCBI taxonomy): Bacteria > Pseudomonadati > Pseudomonadota > Gammaproteobacteria > Vibrionales > Vibrionaceae > Photobacterium > Photobacterium sp. S4TG1. Next base: position 58,484 of record NZ_JAYXUH010000009.1, on the reverse strand, counting down.
GCTGGTGTCCTGTAGCACCATTATATCTCTGAAATCATCGGTAACACCAAAGAAAATAAAGGCTTAAGTCTATGACTTTTAAAAAGCTATTCTATGTACTGTTAATGATTATATGTGCATGGCTCGGCTACTACCTACTTGAACAACATTGGAAACAAGATGTTCAAGTTAAACCTAATGACGAAAAACCGATGTTTATTGGTAATAAAGTCAGTAATACCAGCTTTGATTTGAAGGGAACCCGTCAATATCAAATTGATGCTGAACATCTTGAACACTTTAATGTTAGTGGCGAAACAATATTTACTCAACCCGTGTTGTGGGTATTTAAGCAAGGGCAAAATGCTGAATGGCGAGTCAGTGCCAATAATGCCAAACTAGAACAAGATAAAATCTTACACTTACAAGGTAATGTTCGTATTTTCAATTTATTACCTGATTCAGATGTTCAAGTTATTAAAACAGATAGTTTACGCCTAAATTTAGTCAATAAAGATTTTAGTACCGATGATCATGTCAGCATCAATGGTCCTGTTTTCCAAAATCAAGGCGATGGCATGAAAGGCAATATGAATCGTAATGTGGCAACTCTTCTAAAAAATGTAAAAGGTAGATATGAACCGACTAAAAATTAGTACTCTACTATGCTTGTTGTGTATCAGTGCACCAACATGGGCAATGAAAAGTGATACCAAGCAACCCATTTATATTGATTCAGACAGTCAACAAGTTGATATGCCGAATAATATTGTTACGTTTATTGGGAATGTGAAGTTACGCCAAGGAACGATTGATATTCGAGCGAATAAAGTGGTTGTGACGCGACCAAACTCAAAGTCGCAGCAACAGACAATCATGGCATATGGACAACCAGCAACATTCCATCAAGTGATGGACGATGGTAAACCTCTTGATGGCGAAGCGCTTAAAATGCGCTACGAAACAGCCTCTGAACGTCTAAAAATGACAGGTAAAGCAGAACTGAATCAAGATGGGAGTAATATTAAAGGTAATGTCATTACCTATAATATTCGTGACCAACGTTTGGTAGCAGAAAGCGGTAACCAAGAACGAGTTACTACCGTGATCTTACCAAGTCAATTAAACAATAATAAGAAATAAACATTATTTATGGCTATTCTAAAAGCTGAACACCTTGCAAAAAGTTACAACGGACGCAAAGTCGTTTCCGATGTAAGCCTTGAGGTTGAATCAGGAAAAATTGTTGGTTTACTTGGTCCCAATGGTGCCGGTAAAACCACCTCATTTTATATGATCGTTGGTCTAGTTGGCCGCGATGAAGGCACGATCACCATTGATGGTGAAGATATCAGCCTTCAACCGATGCACAATCGTTCACGAATGGGTATTGGTTACTTACCACAAGAGGCATCGATTTTTCGTCGCCTGACGGTTTATGACAACTTAATGGCTGTTTTAGAGACGCGTAAAGAGCTCACCAAAGAAGGCCGTCAAGATAAAGCCGAAGAACTGTTAGACGAGTTTAATATTCAACATATTCGCGATAGCTTAGGGCAAGCATTATCCGGTGGTGAACGACGCCGAGTTGAAATTGCACGTGCATTAGCAGCAAACCCTAAGTTTATTCTGCTTGATGAACCGTTTGCAGGTGTCGATCCAATTTCAGTTATTGATATCAAAAAGATCATTAAACATTTACGAGATCGTGGATTAGGGGTATTAATTACCGATCATAACGTTCGCGAAACATTGGATGTTTGTGAACACGCTTATATTGTAAGCCAAGGCCATCTGATCGCTAATGGTACTCCAGATCATGTACTCAACCATGAGCATGTTAAGCGGGTTTATCTCGGTGATCAGTTCCGTCTATAGCATTCACCATTGGCTATTGATTACAGATAATAACAACAATAACAATAAGGTGTATCAACGTTAATGAAAACTTCGCTCCAACTTAAGCTCGGTCAACAGTTAGCAATGACGCCTCAATTGCAGCAAGCTATTCGCTTGTTGCAACTCTCGACATTGGAACTCCAACAAGAGATCCAAGAAGCGCTTGATGGTAACCCTCTCCTAGAGCTCGATGAAACCAATGAAGCGGATGAAATAAACACTAACAATGAAACCTCAACCGCAGAAGCCAGCACCAATGACGCCAGTGAAAATCTCGACGATATAGAAAGCTTTGATACTGCTGAAGTACTTGAATCTCGTGAACTTCCCACCGAGCTTTCAGTTGATAGTACTTGGGATGATGTTTACAGCGCTGGCACAGGTAGCACGGGCATTGCTATTGATGATGATATTCCAATCTATCAAGGCGAAACCACTGAATCACTGCAAGATTATTTAATGTGGCAAGTGCATCTAACCCCATTTAGCGAAACGGATCTTGCGATCGCAACAGCGATCATTGATGCGGTTAATGACAAAGGCTACCTCAGTTGTACGACGACCGAAATTTTAGAAAATTTCGATGATGAAGAGCTTGAGATCGAGTTAGATGAAGTAGAAGCCGTACTTAAACGAGTACAACAGTTTGATCCTCTAGGCGTGGCTTCTCGTAATTTACAAGAATGCTTATTACTTCAACTCGCCACTTACCCAGCACAAACGCAATGGCTTGCCGAAGCTAGAATACTGCTGAGCGAACACATTAACTTATTAGGTAATCGCGATTATCGTCAACTGATGCGCGAAACAAAACTCAAAGAGCCTGAACTTAAAGCGGTAATGGCGCTTATTCATAGCTTAAACCCACGCCCAGGTAACTATGTCGTTTCAACGGAAACTGAATACGTTATTCCAGATGTATCGGTCTTTAAAGATAACGGTAAATGGGTAGTAAGCATTAATCCTGATAGTATTCCTCGAATCAAAGTCAATCAGCAATACGCCGCATTAAGTAATAACACTCGTAATAGTGCTGATGGTCAATTTATACGTACTCATCTTCAAGATGCCAAATGGCTAATTAAAAGCCTTGAAAGCCGCAATGAAACCTTGCTGAAAGTCGCTCGTTGTATCGTCGAACAACAACAAGATTTTTTTGAATTTGGCGAAGAAGCGATGAAGCCGATGGTTTTAAATGACATCGCACTCGCGGTTGAAATGCACGAATCCACCATATCTCGAGTTACTACGCAAAAATATATGCATACGCCTCGAGGTATTTTTGAATTGAAATACTTCTTCTCAAGTCATGTCAGTACGGATAATGGCGGTGAATGTTCATCGACAGCTATTCGCGCACTGGTGAAGAAACTTGTTGCTGCTGAAAATCAGGTTAAGCCCCTGAGTGACAGCAAAATTGCGACTTTATTGGCGGAACAAGGGATCATGGTAGCGCGACGAACTATCGCAAAATACCGTGAATCTTTGGGCATTCCGCCATCAAATCAGCGAAAATGTCTGATCTAAATCGGATCAGAACCAACAAAAGGAAGATGTCTATGCAAATCAATATTACCGGACACCATGTTGATGTAACCGATTCTTTACGAGAATATGTCAGTACCAAATTTGAAAAATTAGAGCGTTTCTTCGACAAAATCAATAACGTTCAAGTGATCTTAAATGTCGAAAAACTCCAACAAATTGCTGAAGCAACTCTGCATATTAATTCAGGAGAAATTCACGCTAAAGCTGATTCTGAAAATATGTATGCCGCGATTGACGAATTGACTGATAAACTGGTCCGTCAATTAAACAAACACAAAGATAAACTCAATAGTCACTAATCATGCAACTGAGTAACGTATTGAGCCTGGACTGCACCAAAAGTGCAGTCCCTTGCTCCAGTAAAAAACGCGCGCTTGAGCTCATCAGTGAGATCGCCGCAACACATCTTGATCAAAATCCGCAGCCATTATTTGAATGTATGCTCAGTCGTGAAAAATTGGGCACCACAGGTATTGGTAACGGAATAGCAATTCCTCACGGCCGAATAAGTAACAGTGATCATGCGATTGCAGTGCTTATTCAATGCCAAGAGCCGATCGATTTTGATGCTATCGATGGTCAACCCATTGATCTCTTATTTGCCCTTCTGGTACCAGAAGAACAATGTAAAGAGCATTTATCGACTCTTGCGAGCATGGCGGAAAAACTGGGTAATAAGAAAATTTGTAAACAGTTACGCAATGCAGCAACCGATCAAGAACTATATAACATACTGATTAATGAAGAATAAGTCAGCTTTCCCCCACACAAAAAAGGTAGCTAAACCATGAGGTTAATGGTTGTTAGCGGCCGTTCAGGTTCAGGTAAATCTGTTGCGCTTCGCGTACTAGAAGATTTAGGTTATTACTGTGTTGATAACCTTCCCGTACACCTACTGCCGCAATTTGTAAATGATATTGCCAATAACGAACAAGATATTGCGGTTAGCGTCGATATTCGTAATATGCCACCACATCAGGGTGAACTTGACGCTATTTTCAAAAATTTAGCCAGTGATGTTGATATCAATGTTATTTTCCTTGATGCCGATGACAAAGAACTGGTTAAACGCTTCAGTGAGACACGACGCTTACATCCTCTTTCGCGCAAAAATATGAGCCTAGAGCAAGCGATTCAATCAGAAGCTATATTACTTGGTGAACTCAAAGAACATGCTGACTTAGTGATTGATACCACAAAGTGCTCTATTCATGATTTAAGTGAAACCGTGCGAGCACGTGTTCTCGGTCGTGAATCTCGTGAGTTAGTGTTGGTTTTTGAATCTTTCGGTTTTAAACATGGTTTGCCTTCAGATGCAGACTATGTGTTTGATGTGCGTTTTTTACCAAACCCACACTGGGTGCCAGAACTTAAACCTCAAACAGGCCTTGATCAACCCGTCAAAGATTTTTTAGCCGCTCATGCTGAAGTGAATAAACTTAACTATCAACTACGAAATTTCCTTGAAACTTGGCTGCCGATGCTAGAAAAAAATAATCGCAGTTATGTCACTGTTGCTATTGGCTGTACAGGAGGCCAACATCGCTCAGTGTATATCGCTCAACAACTGGCTGATTATTTCACTCAACAAGGTCAACAAGTACAAGTGCGTCACCGTACTTTGGAAAATTTCAAATGACCATTAGCCGCGAATTATTTATTCGTAACCGTCTCGGGCTTCATGCTCGAGCGGCCATTAAACTGGTTGAGTTAGCGCAAAGCTTCTCAGCCATTGTCACTATCACTAATGGTGATAACAGCGCTACCGCTGACAGTGTTATGGGCTTATTGATGCTGGACTCAGCCCAAGGTCAAAAAATCTTAGTAACGGCCAAAGGCCGAGATGCAGAATCAGCATTAACGGCTATTACAAACTTAATTGAAGCAGGGTTTGACGAAGAAAATTAATCAGCCCGATTAGTAGCCATAAATTACACGGTTAAATCTTTTGTTATTGCAGATGTTAATTATATTTAACACGTGATACTTTGTCATTAACTACGCTTTTTCGCTGCCATTGGTTGATAAAAAGCATGAAATGTAGATATATCGCAATTATAATCATGCGTAATACCAATACTTCATCGGTTTATGCGCTAATTAAATCGTAATCAGCACAAGACAAATAGTCATTGATTACGTTAAAATTCAGCTTATTGCGCCATCAAATATAAGTGGGCCTAATACCTATGGCGGATGTATTAGAACAAGATCAAACCCATCACACACTTCAAGAAGTCAATAAAGCGCTCGAAAATGGCATGTTTGTTCATGTTCGCCGATTACTCCAAGATATGGAGCCGGAGGATATTGCTCACCTGTTAGAAGCCTCGCCACCGAAAGAACGTCAAGTCTTATGGCAATTGACCGATCCGGAAGAGCAAGGTGAGATCCTTGATGAACTATCTGAAGATGTAAAAGATGGCATCGTCTCGCAAATGGAACCAGAAAAACTGGCAGCCGTTACCGAGGGGATGGAAAGCGATGATGTCGCCTACGTACTTCGTAGCCTCTCAGATGAGCGTTACCAAGAAGTATTGGCACAAATGGATGCCACCGATCGTCATCGTATCGAAAAAGCACTCGCCTATCCGGAAGATACTGCCGGTGGCATGATGAGTACCGATTTCATCACCATACGAGGTGACGTAACCGCAGATGTGGTACTACGTTATTTACGTATGCGAGGTGAACTACCAGAAGCAACCGATGCTTTATATGTGGTCGATGAAGAGCAAATTCTTATTGGTCATTTGTCACTATCAACGCTTATCACCACTCAACCTGACATTGAAATTAAAGATGTGATGGAAGATGCGGATGAAGCGATTGCCGTCGATATGGCTGACAGTGAAATAGCCAATATATTTGAACGTCGAAATTGGTTGTCAGCACCTGTCGTTGATACCAATAATCATTTGTTAGGTCGTATCACTATCGATGACGTGGTTGACTTGATCCGTGAAGAAGCGGAACACTCAATGATGACCATGGCGGGTATGGATGATGACGAAGATACCTTTGCACCTGTATTAAAGTCAGCCAAAAGCCGCAGTATTTGGTTAGGGGTCAATGTACTTACAGCGTTAGCAGCAGCATCTGTATCCAATATGTTTGAACACACTTTACAACAGATGGCGACCGTTGCGGTATTAATGACGATTGTTCCCTCAATGGGTGGTGTGGCAGGTAACCAAACAGTGGCATTGGTTATTCGAGGCCTTGCTGTCGGTCATATCGGTGATACCAACACCCGTTGGCTACTGAGTAAAGAAGCCCGTGTCGGATTAATTAATGGCTTAGTATGGGCATTAATTATTGGCTTAGTGGTCTTTATTTGGAAAGGCAGTCTGGTACTTGGTGCAATTATGGCCGGTGCTATGCTAGCAAACTTATTTATTGCTGGTGTTGCTGGCGTATTGATTCCAATTGGGCTTAAAAAACTCAAGATTGATCCAGCACTGGCTGGCGGTATGGCACTAACAACCTGTACTGATATTGTTGGTTTAATGGTGTTCTTAGGTCTAGCGACCATTTTTATTACACCTTAATCAGTGATAATTGATTGATAAAAAAAGTCCAAATCAAGAGGTTGATTTGGACTTTTTTATTGCGCATAAATCACGCCATTAACAACGATTACTCACCCGCAATCTTCATCGAATCTAACAACATAGAACCCGTTAGAATCTGACTGCGTGTTTCAGTATCACTACCAATAGCAACAATATTTTGCATCATATCTTTAAGATTACCCGCGATGGTAATTTCAGAGACAGGGTATTGAATTTGACCATTCTCAACCCAGAAGCCCGCAGCACCACGAGAATAATCACCCGTAATAATGTTTACCCCTTGCCCCATCAATTCAGTGACTAGCAAACCGCGATCCATCTTTTTCAGCATTTGCTCAAAGCTTTCACCCGTTGATGAAACCAGCCAGTTATGAATACCACCAGCATGACCTGTTGGTTGCATTTTCATCTTGCGTGCAGCATAACTTGTCAGCAAATACGTTTGTAGTGCGCCACCTGTGATAATCTCACGATCATAAGTCGCTAAACCTTCACTATCGAACGGAGTACTTGCCATACCACGTAGAATATGAGGGCGCTCACTGATATTTAGCCACTCAGGGAAGATTTGCTCACCCAGTTTATCTAATAAAAATGATGATTTACGGTATAAGTTTGCACCACTAATTCCCATCACTAAGTGACCAAAAAGGCCCGTTGCAATATCAGCAGCAAACATCACAGGAGCTTCGCGAGTAGTCAGTTTTTGTGGATCAATTCGGCTGACGGTTCGTTCGGCTGCATGACGCCCAACACGCTCAGGCGTCCACATTTCTGACGCTAAACGTGAAGTTGTATAACTATAATCACGCTCCATATTGCCGTCTTTGCCTTCACTGATCACACAGCAACTAATGCTGTGACGGCTAGAGGCATAACTGGCTAACATACCATGGCTATTACCGTAAACTCGCACACCGTAATGACTGTCATAACTGGCACCATCGCTTTGTTTTACGCGAGGATCAAAGGCAAGCGCAGCTTCTTCTGCGGCAATTGCAATTGCTGCGGCGCGATCAGGTTCAGGCTCATCAGGATGAAATAAATCTAAATCCGGAATATTACGCGCCATCAATTCCGCAGGACCAGGACCTGCAAACGGATCTTCAGAAGTGTAATTTGCAATATCTAAAGCGGCGGCAACCGTTTGAGCAATAGCCGCTTCACTTAAATCAGAAGTTGATGCGCTACCTTTGCGGTGACCGCGATACACAGTAATGCCAAGTGCACCGTCACTATTAAATTCAACGTTTTCAACTTCGCACATACGAGTAGAAACACTGATACCTGTTGTTTTGTTAATGGCTACTTCGGCTGCATCAGCCTGTTTACCAGCAACTTCAAGCGCTTTTGCTACTGCGGCTTCAAGTTCAACACGCTGTTGAGCAACCTGTTCTCTTACGTCCATACAATCACTTAAGGTTAGGGTTTAGCTTATTAGTTATAGAATAATGTAATTTACGCCCAAAATCGTTATTAAACTGATAAAATAGAACTATTGATACAATGAGTGAGCCCATTTATGAGCCGTAAAAACAAAAAAGCCCCTTGGGATGAAGAAGAAGAAATCATCTGGGTAAGTAAATCCGAGATGAAACGCGACATGGAAGAGTTGCAGAAAATTGGCGAAGCGCTAGTTGAATTAACACCTAACGCTCTTGCGAAAGTGCCATTAGATGAAGAAATGATGGCCGCAATAAAAGACGCACAACGCTTTAGTAAAGAAGCGCGTCGTCGTCAGTTGCAGTTTATTGGTAAGCAGATGCGCCATATGGATCTTGAACCAATTCAAGCGGCACTCGACAAATTAAATAACAAGCACTCACAGCACACTGTAGCTCTTAAGAAACTTGAAATTAAACGTGATAAGTTAATTGAGAATGGTGACAGCATGCTAAATGCTATTATGGTTGATCATCCCGATGCTGATCGCCAACACCTACGCCAGTTAATGCGCCAAGCAACAAAAGAAAAGGCCCAAGAAAAACCGGGCAAAGCATACCGTGAGATTTTCCAATATCTAAAATCTCTCTACCTTGCAGATTAATCTCGTCGATTAAGATACTGATGAATAAAAAATGCCAGCATTTCTGCTGGCATTTTATTTTGCTGAAACACGCTTATTATAAATCCGTGTTGCAATAGAAACTTACTCAGTACCACCTACGGTCATTGAATCAATCTTCAGTGTTGGTTGACCAACGCCTACAGGCACGCTCTGACCCGCCTTACCACAAACACCAACCCCACGGTCAATATCAAGGTCATTACCGACCATAGACACTTGTTGCATCGCTTCAATACCACTGCCAATTAAGGTTGCACCTTTAATTGGGCGAGTAACTTTACCGTTCTCAATCAAATATGCTTCAGAAGCCGAGAACACAAACTTACCAGAAGTAATATCAACCTGACCACCACCAAAGTTTGGTGCGTAAATACCATTTTTCACACTGGCGATAATTTCTTCAGGTGTATGCTCACCTGGCAGCATATAAGTATTGGTCATACGTGGCATCGGTAAATGAGCATAAGATTCACGACGGCCATTACCTGTAGGAGCAACACCCATTAAACGCGCATTAAGCTTATCTTGCATATAGCCTTTTAGCTTACCACCTTCAACGAGTACATTATGTTGCGCTGGCGTACCTTCATCATCGATATTAATTGAGCCACGACGATCAACTAATGTACCGTCATCAACAATAGTACATAACGATGACGTCACTTGTTGGCCTATTTGCCCGGCAAACATTGATGAGCCTTTACGGTTAAAGTCACCTTCTAAACCGTGGCCTACAGCCTCATGCAACAACACGCCAGGCCAGCCAGCACCCAAGACAATCGGCATCGTTCCCGCAGGCGCAGCATCAGCTTCAAGATTCACTAATGCTTGACGAATAGCTTCATCAGCAAAGAAAATCGCTTGGCTTTTACCCGTGGCATCTTCTGTTAAAAATTGTTCATAACCATAACGACCGCCACCACCGGCACTACCACGTTCACGTTTATCGCCTTTCTCAACCAAAACCGTAATTGATAATCGTACTAATGGACGAATATCCGCCGCATAAGTGCCATCAAGCGCTGCAACTAAGACTTCTTCATAAACGCCATTAATACTGGCAGAGACTTCGGTCACTAACGGCTCTTTGGTGCGAATATAGCGATCAATTTCTTCAAGTAAGGCTATCTTTTGAAATTTATCAAAACTGCCCAATGGATTAATCGGAGAATAAATACCAGACGATGCCATTGGCGTGAATGTTTGTACTTTGCCATCACCACCTTGACGCACAATGCCACGTGCAGCTTTTGCACTTTGAGTTAATGCTAATAGATTAATTTGATCTGAATAAGCAAAGCCTGTTTTCTCACCCGCAACAGCACGAACACCGACACCACGATCAATATTAAACGAACCATCTTTGATGATACTGTCTTCTAAAACTAACGACTCATGCCAGCATGACTGAAAATATATATCAGCATAATCAACATCACGGGTAGCAATTAAGCCAAGAATATTATGCAATTCATCACGACCGAGACCTGATTGGTCTAGCATGGTACTTTCTACAGTGTTAAGGGTCATTAATTTGCTCTTAATTATTGAATATGACTGAACACCAATCGGGCATGATCAGCCACTGGCATATTGGTACGGATCTTATGTGCTAATTGTAAATCAACATTTGCCGTCAGAACACCCGTTCCTTGTTGTTGACACGCAACCACTTGACCCCAAGGATCAACAATCATTGAGTGCCCCCAGGTTTCTCGCGTTTCACTATGCTCACCCCACTGCGCTGCAGCTACAACCCAGCACTGGGTTTCAATGGCACGGGCTCGCACTAATACTTCCCAGTGAGCGCGTCCAGTTAACTTAGTGAACGCTGCCGGAATTACTATAATATCAGCACCTTGCTGACGTAATTGACTGTATAACTGTGGAAAGCGAATATCATAACAAATGGATAATCCTAGCTTGCCAAAAGGCGTATCAATGACTTTAATTTCATCGCCAGCTTTAAAAGTATCAGACTCACGGTAACTATGGTGTTTATCGGCAACATCTACATCAAACATGTGCATTTTATTATAGTGCGCATGTAACTTACCTTGATCATCAAATAAGATGGCAGTAGTCGTAATGCTACCATCGGCTTGAAGAATAGGCATGGAGCCAATCAGTAACCAAATACCTAATTGGTGAGAATATTGAGACAATTGCTGTTGTAACGGGCCATTACCGAGTGGTTCAGCCCAACGTTGATAATCGGTTTTGCTACCAAAAACGACACTATTTTCAGGAGTAACAACTAATTTAGCCCCTTGAAGTTGCAACCCTTGCATAAACTTTTTTAGCTGGCTCAGGTTACGCTCAGGATCAGTGCCTGAATTCATTTGTACTACACCAATTTTGGTCATGGCAATCTCCCTGAACTATTCTGAAACACATCAGATTTATCAAACGTCATAACGCTCGTGACAAGCACAACTTAAACTCGTTTGTGCTTAAAAGCACTTAGTCTTTAAAACTATTACTCTCTGGTATTTTATATTCACCTTCCAGACGAGAACGCTCGACAACCTTTGGCGATGCTATTGGCCCTGTGACTTGGTAATTCACTTGAGTAATAACATCTAATACAGGTGATAACACGGTTGATATTGCAAACACATACAATGCGACTTGTGGTGCCACTGCAAATGCAGTCATCACAGGTAATCCCGAGGTGAAATCAGGGATAAATTTAACGTTAGCATTGACCTTTTCATCAATCAGATTCACTTTACCGTTGATATACATATCACCCGCTAACGCCTGCATCTTAATATTATCGCTATCAAAAATACCGTCTTTAATGGTGCCATTACCACGAATATAATTAAAGGCTAAGCCATTATCAAATACCCCCGAAAAATCGAGTTTCATTTTTCGAATAATTGAATCTAGACTAAACAACCCTAATAGTCGTCCTGCACCACCGACACCACTGACGATACCTTTTCCAATGTCCGTCTTCACCGTACCATTTAATGTTGTACGATCAATACCCCAAGGCGTACCTTGCCAGTTAACTATGACATGCGTATTAAATGGCGCATTTTGTACACCACCAGAGATACCAAATCGATCAAGTAAATCGGTACTGTTAGTACCACTAATAACAGCATCAAGTTTAGTGTGATTCTGATGTTGACGTATACTCCAGTCACCAGAAGCCATTAATTTCACATTTCCCGATTGAATCTTAAGCTGCTGTAATTGTAGTTGCTTATTATGCTTACTTAAGGTCGCAGTGACCGATCCCAAGCGATAACCTTGTAACCAAGCATCAGCAATCGACAAATCTATCGCAGGAATGGCCGCCATAATACTGCTATCACTCGCAGTCGCCACAGTTGATTGCGGCTGTGCTGTTAATATTGGACTTAATAATTCAGCAGGAGGTTGCTGACTAAATTGAGGTAAATTAAGGTGTAATGACTTTAAAATCACATTTAATGGCTGGTTTTTTATCCATGAGATATAACCATTCGCTTCTTGTGACGCTAACTTAATTGACCACCCACGAGCATGCGTTGCAACAGTATCAACCTGATGCCAGTTAAGCCCACCTAAAGTTAATTGACCAATTTTAGCCATCACACGCGTCGGTAATGGTACTGAAAAAGCAGGGCTGTTCGTCGTCGATGTTGCCGATGTTCCCATCTCACTATCACGTAATCGTTTTGCTATAGCTAACCACTGATCGGCATTAAACTCACGGCTGTTAATCTGCACTAACTGCCCTTGGAGTGGTGAGGTTAATAATTTCTTAGCACCGATAGTAAGATTACTGGCGGTAATTTTAGGCACTGATGCCAGTAACGAAATCTGGCCTTGATAAGCAATATTTGGCAGATCAGCGTTAACCTTTAATTGATTTTTATCACCCTCAACCTTTACCGTAAGCGCTGATGCGGTATGTTTTCGTTGCTGTAATGGGTAAGGAAGCTGGCTACTAACATCAGTCAATGGCACCTTAACACCCACAGTATAATGAAAACCTTGAGGCTTAATATCAACCCCAACTAAACCTTGCCAATCACTACTACCACTTAGGTTATCTAATAACGTTGCGGGTAAATAATCGTGTAACTTAGCCAATTGCCATTGCCCACCGACATTAACATTAACTTTATAATCAGCCGATTTTTCAACGTTATCACCATCAAATCCAAAGGTGATCGGTTGTTGGTAAAGTATCCCTTTCAGCCCTTGTGCTTTTATCGCACTATTATTAAAAGTCAAACTACCAGTGACATTTTCAATCGCTAAATGAGGCGTCGTTAATGTAATCGGGTTATGGTTAAAATACACCTTACCATTAGCATCAACATTGCTACTATTAAACGGAATATCCAAATTAAGCTTGGCAGTAACAGGACCAGTCACATCAATAGCCGTCAGTGCACTACCAACAGAATTGGCTAAAGGACTCTTCAACATATATTGATGAACTTGAGGCCCTGTCGCAGCAAGATCTATTGCCAATTTAAGATGCCCATTAGGCGCTAAATCTGCCTTTCCAACTACTTTAGAGCTACTCGCACCTAGGGTCTTCACATGGTTAGCATCAAGGTACATTTTGTCATTTTCAAATAACAAATTAAGTTGAAGATCGCGCAGCAGAGGCCATTCAGGATCAAAACTAAACTTAGCCTGTGTTAACGGTACAAAAGCTTGAAAAACACCATCATGATGCTGGTAAGGAAAGGCATTAAGAGCGCCATACCATAAAATACGAGCAGATTTTACCTTTCCTCCTTTAATTGCGGTTGATAAATAATCAGTCAAGCTATCGCCTAAGGCTGGGCGAGGTAAATAACGCCAAGTTTGGCCCGCATCAACCACATTAGCTTCACCAAATAAAGATAACCATGGCGAACCTGTAGCTGGAATATCAATGCGAGCTTGTCCAGCAAAGGTTAAGTCAGGTGTAGCCACCGCAAGTTGATCACTCCATAACGTTGTTTGCTGTCCATTTCGATGCCAATACGCCTGCACTTGAGCTTGGTTAATTTTTAAAGGCTTAGCGAATACTTTTTCATAAGCAAAACTATCTGCCGCAACATCCAGTGTGATCTTCCCTTGCTGACCATTACCAGCAATAGCAGCATTTAAATGATTAATACCAGGAATCCATTGCCAGGGTTTAACACTTAATTGCTGCACCTTAAACGAAAAGCGTGGCACATTATTTGCTTCACCCGCAACGCGAATATGCGTCAATAATCCACTCGGTTTAAGATGTTGAACTGCATTTACTAGCTTATTGGTTGGTGGTAAAAAATTAATTAATGGTAATAATCGTTGCAGCGCAATATTACTTAATGCCAGTTTCCATTGTTTTAATTGGTCATGCTCACCAAAACGTAGTTGACCCGCAATATCAAACGTTGGCCATACGACATCATCGGTATAAATAACAAATTGTTCAGTATCAACACGCCATGTTCTTGAGCCATCAGCTAATCGAATTGGCCTTAATGCCACCAGCCCATGTTTAATTCTAACCTGATGTTGTTGATGACCAACTTGCCAATCAATAATACTATTATCAACTTTAGCTTTACCGGTTGTAATCTGACCGTTATTGAGGCTCAGCCACGCTTCAACCCCAATTTCGCTATTTGTAATATTTGCCACGCCAGCCAGTTGCTTATTCAGCCACGGTGTTACGGATACATGCTTACCTTTGACATACAAAGAACCAGATAAACTATCAAGCCCCCCTTGCTCTGAGATATTTGCTTTAACTGCAAGTTGCCCCAGATCGGTATTAGCAAAATTAATTGTCCCTTGCGCTAGATGGCGACCATCCACATTTGCCCAATCAAGTTGTTTAATATTTAGTTGTTGTTGAGCGCCGGATGGAGCAATAAAAGACACGGATGAATCAAGGAGTTGAAACTGGCCTAATCGCGTGAAAAACAATTGTTCCAAACGCTGAGCTAAACTGACATCGGCAACATGAGAGGATGATGACGCAGGTTTTATATGGGTAAGATCAAGAGCAACCTGACTTATCGCTACTTGTTTAAAAATGGGCCGTAGATGCAGTGCCGAATGCCAAATATCAAAATAAAATGAAACCTGACCAATATTAGCCAACGGTTGAGAGCCTGATTTAGCAGCAACGGTAACACCTGTTAATGTGACCGCAGGGCCGGCAGCCTGCCAACGTCCATCAATATGCGCTAATTGGAGAGAAATATCCGCCTGCTGTGATACCCAGTGGGTTATTGGCTGGCGGTAATCATTAAGATGAGGAAGCAGTAACCTTAGACTTGTGACTAATGATGCTAATAATAACGATATAATCACTATCAACCATAACCCACCACGTACAAGGCGTACGAGTATTTTCGGCACTATTACTTCCTCATTGAGAACTACATCATTACTACATCAAACTGCTCTTGAGTATAAAGCGGCTCTGGTTTGATTTTTACTTGTTTTCCAATAAACACTTCTAATTCCGCTAGTGCATGATATTCATCACCCGCTAAAGCATCACCCACCGCTGATGACACATAAACCACGAATCGATCTGCATCATAGGCACGATTAACACGGGTGATTTCACGTAAAATTTCGTAGCACACACTCTCCACAGTTTTCACTGTACCGCGACCTTCACAAGACGGGCAAGTATTGCATAGTACATGCTCAATGCTTTCGCGGGTACGCTTACGGGTCATTTCAACTAACCCTAACTGTGTAAAGCCATTAATATTGGTTTTAACACGGTCAAATGATAGAGCTTGTTCCAACGCTTGTAATACACGACGCTGGTGCTCTTCTAATGCCATATCAATAAAGTCGATAATAATAATACCACCTAAATTACGTAATCGTAATTGGCGAGCAATAGCTTTCGTCGCCTCGATATTGGTATTAAAAATGGTTTCATCCAGATTACGACGGCCAACAAATGCTCCGGTATTGATATCAATGGTGGTCATGGCCTCCGTCTGATCAATGATCAAATAGCCACCGGATTTCATTTCTACTTTACGATCAAGTGAACGCTGAATTTCAGCTTCTGTATCATAAAGATCAAAAATAGGCTGATCCCCTGAATAATATTCAATGTTTTCGGTAACTTCAGGCACAAACTCATCAGTGAACTCTTTAAGTTTATCAAACGCTACTCGTGAATCGACCTGAATATGATTAATTTCAGTACCGACAAAATCACGTAAAATACGCTGCGCTAATCCAAGCTCACCATATAACATTGAACGTGGCTTGTATTTCGCTCGACGCTCAATGACCTTACGCCATAAATGCTTAAGGAATGCCGCATCTTGAGCAACTTCATCAGGATCTGCACCTTCAGCGGCGGTACGAATAATAAAGCCCCCAAGATGATCACAGTGCTGTGATACCGCTTTTTTCAATCGATCACGTTCTTTTTCACACGCAATTCGTTGTGATACACCAACATGACTTGCGCCAGGCATAAACACTAAATAACGCGATGGCAGTGTGATATCGGTCGTTAAACGCGCCCCTTTAGTACCTAAAGGATCTTTAACCACTTGTACTACGATATCTTGGCCTTGACGAACCAATTCTGAAATATCACGCACTTTAAATTGTTTTTTTTCATTCTCCGCCACACATTCCGTGTGAGGAACAATATCTGATGCATGTAAAAACGCCGCTTTATCTAAACCGATATCAACAAATGCAGCCTGCATTCCCGGTAAAACGCGACTAACACGCCCTTTGTAAATATTGCCGACGATGCCTCGCTTTGATTCACGTTCAATGTGAATCTCTTGCAAAACACCCCCTTCAATCATTGCGACACGTGTTTCACTCGGCGTCACATTTATTAGCAGCTCAGTGCCCATGGTTGCCTCTACTTATAATTTTAAAAAATCTTGTACCATGATGTCGGTTTCCACTAACGGTAACCCCATCACAGCGTAATAGCTGCCGTCGATACGGGTAATAAATTTGCCACCTATGCCCTGAATACCATAGCTTCCAGCTTTGTCTTGCGGTTCACCACTTTGCCAGTATTTTTTAATATCGTTATCAGACAAAGTTTTAAACCACACTTGCGTAGTTACTAAACATGTTTGGCTATGCGATGGTGTCGCTAAGGTGACAGCTGTCATGACTTGATGTTGCCGTCCTGATAATAACCTCAGCATACGCGCAGCATCCTCAAAATCGACAGGTTTTTCTAGAATTTGTTGATCTACTACAACAATAGTATCAGCCCCCAGCACTGGAATGTCATTATTCGCAGCTTTTACGCCAGCAAAAGCTTTATCACGAGATAAACGTTGAACATATTGGGCTGCGGTTTCGTGTGCTTGATGACATTCTTCAACATCTACCACTACCCGTTCAAAGTGATAACCAAGTTGGGTTAAAAGCTCCATTCGACGCGGCGAACCAGAGGCAAGATAAAGTTGAATAGAAGTCATAATTATCCTTTGTTAAATAATACGCTGTTAAGCAATATATTGTTGCATACTCGTTTATTTAATTAATTAATTATTTATTTAAAAATAATGTTGAAGCCAAAAGAGCAAAGGGGAATACCGACTGGCTCCCCCTATAATGTTAATCGTTATTAGCGAATCGCAAATTTACGTCGAATTCGGCGTAATAATAAAAACAGCCATGGCCATAATATAAAGTTTAATAACACGGCCAAAAACTGCTGCGGATAAAAACTAATATTTGAGACTAAATATTCAGCCCAAAATTCGATTAATTTAGCAGCCAGCGATAATAACGCTATCACAATTGCCTGCTGCCATAATGACAAATTACGCAATACTCTAAAATTAAGCGCAATAATATAAGCAATCACCGACAACATTAGCCCACGAACACCTAATGTTGAGCCTAAGGTTAAATCCCATAATAGACCGACAACTAAGGCTGTGCCGACATTGACTCGATGAGGTAACGCTAATACCCAATAACATGTTACAAGTACCACCCACGACGGTCGAAATGGTTCTAACTCTCCCGGCCACGGTACGGCTTGTAGCACTAACGCAAACAGAAATGACAGCCAAATCCAAATTCGACCATGTGCTTTATTCGTTGGCATTGTTCACCTTCCTTGGCGCTGGTACCGCAGGGTCCGTTGGATTAACGGTTGGAGCGGTCAGTGTCACAGGATCTGTTGCGGTAACAGGCGTCACTGCGGTTGTTATTGGTGCACCTTTGGCAGTAACGGCAGTTTGATCATTAATTTTTGTGCGATCAGTTGGCCATACCAACAAAAGATAACGCAAGCGATCAAACTGTACTGTTGTCTTTGCCGTAATCTGTGCAAACGGGCGTTTATTATCAAAGGTAAATGATGTCACTCGCGCCACAGGGTACCCTTCAGGATAACGTCCACCAAGACCTGAACTGACCAGTAAATCACCCTTTTTAATATCGGTACTACTTGGTACATGTTCTAATAAAATCTGATGGTTACGTCCACCACCAGTCGCAATAACACGAATATCATTACGCACTACCTGCACTGGAATTGCATTGGTAGGATCAATGAGCAATAACACGCGACTATTGTGCGCGCCAACATAAGACACTTGCCCAACAATACCTTTATCATTGATCACCGGTTGACCTTCATAAACGCCATCAACACGCCCTTTATTTATCATCACTTGATAACTATAAGGATCTGAGTCAACCGCCATTACTTCAGCCACCATTTTACGTTCATCACGCACAAATGGAGAGCCCAATAAATCTCTTAAACGCTGGTTTTCTTGCTGTAATTGATCGAGTAATAACACATTACTTTTCATGACTAATAAATCACGTTTTAATGCTTTATTTTCTGTCAACAGTCGTTGATGAGAACTGAATTGCCCACGCACAAGATCGAGCATTTCACGTGGTAAATTTGCCGCATATTGCAGCGGTGCAACCGCCGAATTCAATAAATAACGAATATTGGCAAAAGCACCAAGACGACTATCGGCTAGCATTAAGCTAGCCGATAATAATATGGCAAGAAACAGGCGTAATTGCAGAGATGGGCCTCTACCAAATATAGGTTTCATATAACACTATAACCTGTTTAATTAGGATCCTATGATGGTTTTATTCTTCGCTGAAGAGATCGCCACCATGCATATCGATCATTTCAAGCGCTTTACCGCCCCCACGTGCTACACACGTTAATGGATCTTCCGCCACAACAACAGGAATACCTGTTTCTTCAGTGAGTAGACGATCAAGATCGCGCAATAATGCACCGCCACCGGTTAATACCATACCACGTTCTGAAATATCAGACGCTAATTCTGGTGGACATTGCTCAAGTGCAACCATAACCGCAGACACTATTCCTGTTAATGGCTCTTGCAATGCTTCTAATATTTCATTGGAATTCAATGTAAAGCTACGTGGAACACCTTCCGCAAGGTTGCGACCACGCACTTCAATCTCACGAACTTCATCACCAGGATAAGCCGATCCGATCTCATGCTTAATACGCTCAGCCGTTGCTTCACCAATCAAGCTACCGTAGTTACGACGAACATAGTTAATAATCGCTTCATCAAAGCGATCACCACCAATACGAACAGATGATGAATACACCACACCGTTTAATGAAATAACCGCAACTTCAGTGGTACCACCACCGATATCGATCACCATTGAGCCCGTTGCTTCTGATACCGGCATACCTGCGCCGATTGCCGCGGCCATTGGTTCATCAATAAGGTAAACTTCACGCGCACCTGCACCTTGTGCTGATTCACGAATAGCACGACGCTCAACCTGAGTAGAGCCACAAGGTACAGCAACCAATACGCGAGGACTTGGACGCAAAAAGCTATTGTCATGCACTTGTTTAATAAAGTGTTGTAACATTTTTTCAGTTACATAAAAATCGGCAATAACGCCATCTTTCATTGGACGAATCGCGGCAATATTACCTGGCGTACGACCAAGCATTAATTTGGCATCATGGCCAACTGCAGCAACACTTTTGGTTGCCCCCGCGCGATCTTGACGAATAGCCACTACAGAGGGTTCATCAAGAACAATTCCTTGTCCTTTGACATAAATAAGGGTGTTGGCAGTGCCCAAGTCAATAGACAAGTCATTGGAAAACATGCCACGAAGCTTCTTAAACATAGTCTTCAGCTATTCCTGCAAGCGTTAAAAAATCGTAAATTGCGCTCAATGTATCAAGTGCTCCTTAGTGAAACAAGATATGGATCGCTAAACCGCGCCTAGACCCGCAATTTATTTACTCAATGGGTTGATTGAGACCGTTTTCAATCGATATTTAAAAATATGACAATCAACCTTAATCTCATAACTTAAATCTATTCTAAATATCTACTCTCATATTACAACATACGATTACTGATAATTCTGATAAGGAATAGAAAGGCCGTTATCATTAGCTTCACCGCGATAAATAATCCGATTGTTACCGTGATAAACCCCAAAAGTTACCGTTGCGGATGGATCTTCATCACCTAATCCGCGCCAGTTATAACTTAACCAGGGTTGATTTGATGCATTACCATTACAAATAATTGGCGGCGTATTTTTTATTTGCTTAGGCGTTGTTGATGCCGATAATCGCTGCCAAAACCGAATTTGCTGTTTAAAATTACCATCAGGATTAGCAACTAACTGCTTAAGGAATGACTGACCCGCATTAACAGTGCCAACACCAGACGTCGTTGGGTTATTGGGTGTATGAGGCGCAGGTTCTTGTATTAATATTTGACGGCAATAGTTATCACCATTAAATGTTGACATTGAATCATCAGCATTGGTGATAAATTCCGAACCATCCCAATATTGAACTCGAAGTGGAATGGTTAATGTTTGATTTAGATCACCAGCAGCATCATCTAAAACCATACGGCCATAGCGACTATGGATCAAACCTGTAATTTCGGCAGCACGTTGTTTAATAGTATCCGTCAAATGTTTTTTCCAAAACCAAAGATTATGATCTTTATTTGCTTGAAAAGTAGGACATCCATCGAAAGGACATTTTTCTAAAGGAAGAGCATGAATACCTAACGCAATGTCATAAGGTCCATCGGCTATTGTTGTTTTAGTCTTAATATTTTTTCGCTTAAAGGTTAAAGGTTCAGAACTAACAGACAAAGTAGCATTATTCCAATTCTTCTCCCAATCAACGGACAAATTAGATTGATCTAATCTTGAAGTTAACCAAGCATTAGAAACTTGATTTCTTGCCAATATTTCCATCGATTGTTTAAGCTTCTCATTAAATAATCCATAATTTGTTGTTGGCTGATTATCTTTATTTTGAGCTTCAATAGTAAAAGATGTTGTAAATGGTTGCCCCATATAAGTAAATGGTGATAATTCATTATAAGCATTTCTAACATCCCCATTCACCATCATAAAATGATCTGGATAAAAACGCCCCATATGACGACGACTTGGATTGACCACCATTCCCAAATAATTATTTAAATTTGCTTTTATCCATAAACTGCCCACCTCTGACCATGAATTATTAGCAATCAACAAGCCACTTAATTTATGTTGAGTGTTATTCGTTTGAGGTTGGCTAGAAAATTGACCTAGTTGACCTTTTTTCGGTGAATCTAAACCATCTTCAGATAGTATGACGCCATCATTTAAAGATGGAGCCCCTGTAGCAAAAAAGTTCTGAGTTACAGGACGATTACAATATGTCTGCTTAGATACATCGACCATTGCACTTTCTGAATCAGAATCGTCGATTTGCCAAATTAAAGGTTTAGCGACAATATCAAACGGTTTGCCTGCTGCTGTAAAATCCTCAGTATTAGGATCATCACTATTACCATCAGCTGTACGCAATTTATCTTCATGAAAAGTAACAGGACATATAGCAAACGTCCACGGGCGAGATTTAATAATACTTTTCCCTTGTAACCCAGACCAATTTTGTTCCCAATCACTACATGAAGAATTTCGTTGAGAACATTGCTGAGGCCTCCATTTAGGATCAAACACCGAAAAATCTAGAGAACCCGCATCTGAGTATTTCAATGTTAAATGAGAAATACCCTCCTGAAATAACAGATTTTGACTAAGTTTTTTATTAGGAATAAGTGTATCAGCATTAATACTCAATGGTTGATAAAGGTGTTTCGGCATTAAGCCCTGCATATTAGAAAACGTAAGCTGTGCGTTACCTTGATAATCTTTAATCACTGTACATTGAGCACCACTGGAAGCTACCGCTTCGATAGTTACCGTCTTAGGTTTACCTGCAATAAGTTCAATATCTTTTAAGCCATTAATTCGAAAACCATACGGTGCAAATCTATATGGACCTCCAGTGGCCGTAACGGTTTTATCTTCGGCTAAATTTGCATTTATATTCACATTACCATTGTGAACACTCTGCATATATAACTGTATATGGCCACCAGAAATAGGGATCGCAGCAGTATCAGTAAAACAATAACCATCATTAGTCGTCGACCAACAGATTCCATCTTGCTGTTTTATTGTTAGATTACCAACAAAATCAGTATTAACCTTTCCATTATCATGATAAACATAAAAATCAATAGGAATACGCTCACAAGTTAATCCGTAACTAACTTGAGGTGTAATTATTAATTTATTTTTTTCTACTGGCGGTATAGGCGGATTAATACATGCGTTTTTTGAATTTATTATTGCTGATGAGTACAATTTAATATCTTCTGCTGTAACAGCGCCTGTTAAAATTGTTCTACCATGAATATAAACATCATCTAACGAGTAAATAAATGCATTAATATTTAGCTCTTTATGTCCATAAAAATCAATATCTCCCCGTGAATAAATTAATAAATCACTAGATTCACCATTAGCATTAATTGAAACATTATTAGTTTCTATTCTATTTGAGAATATTCTAACTGAACTATTAGGTTGTATTTCAACTTTTACTCCAGAGTCCATATTTAATGAATTAAAATAATAATCTCCAGATGATAAATATATCGTACCACTATATACAAAAACATTACCGTAAGTACCAGGATATAAATGGTTATACGAACCATAATATTCTTGATTTGATTGTATATTTGGAATATTAATATCAAGCTCATCTGTTGGTTCATATGGAGAGGTAATTTCACATTTCCATTCTGTGTTTCCATAACGACAATTATCTTGTCGACCACTTCCTTGATGATTTATATCATCAAAATTCAAAGTGAAATATGGATATTCACCATAGATAGTAGAATTTTCACTTAGCCATATTTCTCCATCATCATCATTGGAAGAAACTGTTGATGGGAAATACTTACAAAGTTCATTTATTGGCGGTTCTTCTTTTTTATAATCGATAGCCACATAGCCAATAACTTCACCCTGATGATCTCTATTTGAATCAGTATCCATATCTTCATCAATCGCAAAACTGGCTTTATTATTTTGAGCTTTACATAAACGAACCCAACCGCCATCAGGACCTCTTCGAGCATCTTTATTTGCAAAAATATAGGGTATAGAGTTAAATGGGGGCTTAAAATCAACATAATTACCACAGCCACTGGTAATTGGATCTGGTGTTGATAATGTGTTTTTTGTTTGTTGAATACCAAATAATATTCGTAAATTTTGATATGAGAAATCACCATAACCAGCTAAAAATCCAATTTTTTCATCCATTATTGGTATTTTTATATGTTCTTCATCCTTATATCCATCTATCTCAGATTTTTCCAACGATAACTGAAACTTGTTTTTTTTAACATTGTTTACAGTTGTAGTTAACCACATGTTATTATTATCAGTCTGCTTTTGATGTAATACTCCTGGAGTATACCTTAACTTAACACTACTATCTTTAATATATCTATTTAAATTAATGTTCACCCATTTATTATAATTTGACGTACCTTTAGGAACCCTAAATTTATATTGAAAATAATTAGTACTAATACGACTTGCTATAACATAACTATTATTTGGTAATTGATAAGTTCCTTCTTCCACTACTAAGTAGTTAATCAATTTCATTGGTTTAGGTATAACACTTGAAGGTCTTTTATTATCTGGAGCCATAACCTGCTGAAAAGAAACACTTGAAGTTGTAACTTTTTTTATTATTAATGCTGATGGTTGATCTTGTTCATCATTAAAGTTAACTGTGTTCATTAAAAACACGACAGGAACAGTATTAAACGTTTTATTAAACTTAATCGTACATGTATTTTTAATGCAATAAAATGAATCGTTATTATGATTAGCTAAAACATTATATCGACCAACATTCATTGAATTGATAAATTTTTGTGTATCATAAGTGTTCTGTGCAAAAGAGCACATTGAATAAAATAATAAACTAAAAAAAATTATAATTATTCTAATATTCATTTTAACCCCTTCGCCCATACTTCTTGTATCCGTGTCATGGTAACTTTTCCACTACCGCATGTTGCAGTACTTATTAATTTATATTCATTGGTTTTATTTATAATCGTAGCCACACAATTCATAGTCACAATTTTGCACCCTTGTTGAAGTGGTGGCATCACCGTTTTTATTTCAACAAAAGAATAATCTTTACAAGCCATTGGTTTACTTATTAATGGGTCCCCCAATGGAAATATCTTAGTTAATAGCACTTCATTAGCAGAATAAGCACTAAACCATGCACGAGTGCCAAGGACTTCTTTGGTGGTTATAGTTTGGCTTGAAGCGCCTATTTTAGTCATTGCGATAGCCATTAACCCCATTACAACAATCACGAACAATACTATCATTAAGCCACTGCCGCGCTGTTTAGTATAACGATTACAATACATTTAACACCTGCACACTGTGATTATAATTCGCAATTTCATTGGTCTTTGGATCGCTAAATTTAATACCAATTAATGCTATCGCACTACTATTTAATCCGGCGGCTTGTACTTTTGGCATAAATTCAACAATATTGGTCGCCATTAACACCCCATCACTATTATTTACTTTACGCACAATAGTATTACCAAGCTGACAATAACTAATTTGATCGTGATATAAATAGAGTCGCTTACCGGGTGATGACGTTATAATCGGTGAAGATAATGTCAATTGAAATAAATTACCAGCTTGATTGTTATCATTTGTTTTTGCTGCACTAATACTATCAACAGTTATCGTATTATTCTGATATTGTTCAGCAGAAGCAAACCCCACCGCAACATGCCAACTATTGTGATCCCAAATAGCTTTATTCTCAAAATCAAATGCTGAGATATTTAATTCATCACTGTTATTAGGCAATTCAGCATAATAAACTGCAGAACTAACAATGGGATAAAAACGGATACAACGATCTTCAGTTACTAAACTATTAGGTGCTGCATGGCGGATCTCTTTAGTCATTCGCGCCACTAAAAAACGGGCTTGCGACTGTAATCGTTCACGATCTATCGTATTGGTATAACCTTTCACACCCAACGCAATATAACTACCGATACCAATCATAATGATCGACAGTACCACCATTGCGATCACCATCTCTAATAAGGTAAAACCTTTGTTGTGGTTACGCATTAATAATTCCCTTTATAGGCAATGTAATTATATTTTCCATAACGCCCGGCATTAACGGTAACAATGATTTTTTTAAACCGAGGTTCAGGTAGTGTTTGTTTGTTTAATGCAACAAGATCAAGGCGATCATATTCAACATTAATTACCGCAAAAATATGTTTATATTTAGCATTATCAGAACTAGGGATAAGAGCCATTAATGTATTTGGATATTTACTCCGATCAATAGTATGAAGATCTTTATATCCCTGACACTGTTCTTTTGTCCCCCAGCAACCAATAAAATCATCAACATCATTTGAATATTGTGGTTGTGATTTCTCAAGCTGAGTATCCGGCCCTAATGTCGCAGGTTTAGGATGAGGTCCTGTTGCCGAACAATAAATAAATTCACCTTGTTTATCATTCTCACCGCAACGATAAACACTATCACCATTAGGATCGGAATTTTGATCAAACTGACGCGCCAGCACTTGATTAAGTATCGCTTCACCCATCGCCACCGAGCGAGCTTGATAATAAGGGATCGCCGAGCGTTCAACTTGAGGAAACAAAAAGCTGATCAAGGTGATCATTGCAATAGCCAATAAAACAATGGTGATGATCCCCTCAATAAGGGTAAAACCTTTTGCTTTACGATAAAAATTCACTGTGAACACGCCTCATCGGTTTTCTTATAAATATAGCCTTGGCTATTAATACAAATACTGGCAGTTTGCTTATTTTTAGCCGTTATTGTAATTGTACAGCCGGATGCACAACTAAGCGCAGCCGTTGGTGACTGACTGACTGTCGGTTGCCCTAGTAAATTAAAAAATAACGACGAGGATCTACGATTCAAGGGTTGTATTGAGAAAGTAGTGTGCGTTTGTTGATAGCGCAAGCTGTTATTAGCATCTTGACGGTTAGCGTCACACACACCAAGACAATTTGATTCAACCGTTAGTGGTTGACTATCACCGTTCATAGCTGAAATTTGAAGCTGACGAATGAGTGATATTGCTTGATCGCGGGTGATCTGCGCATCAAATTCACTTCGCCCTGAAAAACGCGCAGCAGCCGTGCCACTGAGGATCCCAATAAGGATGATCACCATGATAAGTTCAATAAGGGAGAAACCTTGTTGTGACTTCACTTCGCCGCCTAATTATTGATATGTTTGTTTAATTTATCAGGTTTAACCAAAAAAGGCGCAGCCAAGTGACTACGCCTTTATATCTAACACATGATGCTAGAGATTATTTACAAGGAACAACTGTTACAGCAGGTGCTGCACCAGATTCTGCCGCTGCATAATTCACATAACAGCTATCAGTTATAGATGAATTAGCAAAAGTAAAATTAATACCACTCTTTGGTGTACCTGTTGCTGTAATCTCTTTCCACTCTTTAGCGTCTTCAAGACCATTAACAGCTAACTTAATACCACTAGATGTCGCAGCAGGATAACCATTAATTAAATCAACACCAGTTGTATTAGCAGTCTTCGCATTAGTAGTACTATTTTTAATATCAGGACTTGCTTCAACACCATCAATTGCAGCTTTACCGTAAACAATACCTGCCGCACCCTGAATTGCGCCTTTCAGACCTTGTAGTGATGCATTACGCGCATCAACTTGTAGGTTCATGAACTTAGGTGCAGCAGTTACAGCTAGAATACCTAGAATAACGATTACGACTACCAGTTCAATTAGGGTGAAACCTTGTTGTTTTTTCATTTTCTTTTCTCTTTCAATGTATTTAACAACGAGAGGAATAATTCCCTCTCGTTATAAGATCAAACGATAGTATTAATCTTTACAAGCACCAGCATCTAAAATCACAGATGCTGCTTGAGATGGGCTTGTTGCTGCGTTATAAGTTAAGAAACAATTTTTTGGTGGTATAGTATCACTAGCATAATTTTTAAAAGTAAATTGGATTTTTGTACCGTTATCAGAACTATCTTTCACAACAACAAAATCTGTATCAGATGTGTTTTCACCTAGTCCTTCAACCGCTTTTACAATGCCATCTTTAGATGCGGTAGGGTAACCAAATTTAGTTGCAACAGTACCAGTGCCCGCACTTACAGCACCACTAGGCGATGATTCAATTCCAGCAATCGCTGCTTTACCGTAAACAATGCCTGCTGCACCTTGAATAGCACCTTTTAGACCTTGTAGTGACGCATTACGTGCATCGCCTTGCAGGTTCATAAATTTAGGTGCAGCTGTTACTGCTAAAATACCCAAAATAACAATCACAACCACTAATTCAATTAATGTAAAACCTTGTTGACGCTTCATTCTATTTCTCTCTTTGTTTTTGTTGTAAATCAACTTCAACGCGACCTAATGTCGGTTTATAGGTAAACGAATGTCCGGCTAATGGATTAACATCACCCGCACTGTTTTTACTTGCCGACGCTAATTGATAATAGCGACATTGTTTTGCTTCAGTAATAATCCCTTGAGGGTTAATACCATTAATATCTTTAATTTTTACATTTTCAACAGTGACATAAAATAATGCTTTACCATCAGCAACTGTATTTTTTGATGTTGTTGCTAATGGCGGATTTTGCATTAACTCTTCTAACAAATCTAAGCAATCGTTAGCAGTTATATCAAGCACATCAACAGTGTTACTGCTATTTAATGCAAAAGGATAACCCATACGAATGTTTTTTTGTTGATCAACATTGGTTAACTTAAATTCAGTACCATCATAATTAACAATATTATTATTGCTATGATCGACTGGACGACCATACGCTTCCCATTGCGCTCGAGCAGAAACGACTGCAGTCGCAAATCCACCCGCCATTGCTTCAATGGCTGATTTTTTTGCAGCATCGGTAATATTCATAAATCGAGGTAATGCAGTTGCCGCTAATATTCCTAAAATGATAATCACAACGACAAGTTCTATTAATGAAAAGCCATTATGTTTTTTCATTTTGAATCCTTTTTAAATCACTTATTCTCTAAATGACTGAAATCGATTGTCCGTTAATATCTTATTACAATATATCAACAAACGACTTCAGACTTGTTCTTCCTTGCTATATAAAACAACAACATTAAGCTTTGATGCATATTTTGCCATCAATATAAAAAATTGCCAATGCTTTATTATTGATCATATATGTACAATGATTAATACCAGTCAATTTACCATTTATAAAGTATAAGGATTCATTATTGGTTATATAATTAATATTATTAGTTAGTAATTGCCATAACTTATTACAATCAAGTTGATTATCAATATTTACTATTGGCCATCCTAATAACGTATATTGAAAATCAATTCCACCTATACGATCATACGCTGGTTTATTATTTATTTCCCATTGCTGTTTTAAGTTTACAGCACCTTGATAAAGATTATTTTTTGTTAATATCAGCTGAGTATCTTCTGCTTTATTCTCAATTTGCTGCCATTTATATAACAGCACACTAATAAGTAATAATATTACCGCAGCCCAAGCCATATTTTTTAAACGTACTTCAGATTTAAATTTATCCATGTTGGGCGACATCAAGCATGCCCCACATAGGTAGAAATATACCTAATGCAAGCATCAATACAATACCCGCAACCACAACTAACATGATCGGTTCAATTCTCGCAGTTAATGTTTGTAAATCATACTCAACTTCGCGATCATAAAATTCCGCAGCTTCTAATAACAAATCATCTACTTGACCCGTTTCTTCACCAACAGCAATCATCTGCAACACTAAAGGTGTAAAAACCTCTGATTGTCGAGCCATATGAGCAATACTACTACCACCTTCTATTCCCGTTTTCATATCAATTAAACGTTTTTCTAAAAAAGCATTGCCTAACGATTCGGCAGACATTTGAATTGCACTATTTAGCGGGACACCAGCACGAAGCATTAATGCAAAGGTCCGTGAAAAACGCGCCATTTGAGCACGATTAACTATTGATCCGGTGATCGGCATTCTTAACCGCCAATAATCCCACTTCTCTTTGCCTTTTTCTGTATTACGCCATAAACGGATCGCAAACCATACTGCTATCGCGCCCAGTGTCATCGCTAACCAATAATGAACAAAGAAATTAGAGGTGCCAATTAAAATGCGTGTAGGCAGAGGCAACTCAACCCCAAAGCGTGAGAACATTGAAGCAAATTGTGGAATCACTTTAGTATTCAAAATGCCCATCGCAATAACAATCGACATCATAACAAAAGTTGGATAACGCATCGCAGAAGAAATTTGACGACGCGTTTTCATCTCTTGCTCATAATAATTTGCCAATTGCAGCAAAATATCATCTAACCGTCCAGTATTCTCACCGACATGGATCATTGAGATAAATAGTCGAGAAAAAACTCTAGGATGTTGTTGCATGGATGTAGATAACGCTCGGCCATTGGTCAAGTCCAACGTCACTGTCGCTAATGTTTCTTTTAATAATTTATGGGTCGTACTTTGCGATAAACCATTAAATGCGCGCAACAAAGGTACACCCGCCTTGGTTAAGCTATATAACTGTCGACAAAAAATCACCAACACTTCAAGGGGGAGCTGTGATTGAAATAATGCCATTAAATCAAATGATTTAGATGATACTTTTATTTCTTGAATATCTAGCGGAATCACGCCTTGACGTAATAATAAATCAGCAGCACTATTTTGACTAGATGCTTCAATCGTACCACGCTTAAGCTGACCGCTATCGGTTCGCCCTCGGTAACTAAATACAGCCATTATTTAGCCTCTATTTCTTCTACAGATCATCAAGCATGTCACCTTCACCAAGTATTAATACCTCATCAATACTGGTTTGTCCGGATAATGCTAATGCCATTGCTGACTCAACTAATGGTTTATAACCTTCACTTTTTCTAGCTAATTGCGTAAAAAGCACTGCATTATTTTCACGTAATGCATCCATCATATCTTGACGCATCTCAAGTAATTCAAACACGCCAATTCGACCTTTATAGCCACTAAAATTACAACTATGGCAACCACGCCCATGACGGAATAATTGTTGATCCAGTGCAGGAAATCGTTTTTCTATCCAGGTCAATTGACTTTCATCTAGCACATCATCTTCTATACAATCAGGACAAATACGACGGACTAAACGCTGTGCTAATACCGCACGTACAGAACTTGCTACTAAATAACCAGGCGCTTCCATATCAATCATTCGTAGCGCACTATCAATAGCATCATTAGTGTGTAAAGTTGAAAGTACAAGGTGACCTGTTAATGCTGCACGCAAACCAATTTCAACAGTTTCTTGATCACGCATTTCACCGATTAAGATCACATCCGGATCTTGACGTAAAAATGTTCTTAAAATAGAAGAAAAGGTTAGTCCGATACGATTATTAACTTGTACTTGATTAACTCGAGGTAAACGGTACTCCACCGGATCTTCCGCTGTAATCAGTTTCTTACCTGGCTTATTTAATTCATTTAACGCGCCATAAAGTGTGGTCGTTTTACCTGAACCTGTAGGACCTGTAACTAATAGCATTCCATGCGGGCGTTTTAATTGCCGACGAAATCGCTCAACCAACTCTGCAGGCATACCAATTTCATCAAGGCTGAGAATACCAGCGGATTGATCCAATAATCGCATTACCACCGATTCACCATGTTGAATTGGCATGGTTGAGATACGGACATCAACCGAATGGTCACGGACTTTGATATTAAAACGACCATCTTGTGGCAAGCGTTTTTCAGATATGTCTAAACCACTCATTAATTTCAGACGTAAGACTAATGCGGCAGAAACACTACTTTCTTTTAATAGTGTTTCATGTAGAACGCCATCAATCCGCTGCCGAATACGCAACACATCAGCATCCGGTTCAATATGGATATCCGATGCTCCAACTTGAATCGCATCTTCAAACAATGAATTAATTAACTTAACAACCGTCACTTTTTCTTTATCGGTATCTTCCATACCATAAGAAAAATCTTGGTCTGATTGATGTTCCGCTTTCAGCTGCTCAGCAAAAGAAGCTATTTCTTTAGTTCGACGATAGTAACGATCAAAAGCTGCAAGTAATTGACGTTCTGGAGCAATAACTAATTCAACATGATAACTATGAAGGAGATCAAACACTGCCTCTTGAGAGGTTAAATCAGCCGGATCACTCATTGCAACTCGAATAGTATTTCCTTGTCGTCCAAGGACTAATGCGCGTAAACGACGGGCATTTACCTCAGATAATAAAGAAACACTATCGCGATCAATATCAATCCGCGTCAAATCAACTAGGGAGATTCCTAATTGTTGAGCTAAAAACTGTAGCATTTCAGTTTCAGTTAAAAAGCCCATATTAATGAGCGTATCACCGAGCTTTCTGCCTGTTTGTTGGTGTTTTGCTAATGCTAAATCAAGATCATTTTGAGTGATCATATTCGCATCAACAAGAAGATCGCCAAGACGCTTTCGTAATCGTAGAGACATTATTTATGCCTTATGTTGCTTTTAATAACATTCAAACGTTGCTGAATAAATTGCTGAGAAGAAGATGATATATTGCCTAAATTTAACGCTTTCTGATAAGACACTTGTGCCTGATTGATAGCTTGAGTTCTCTCTTGAACTATCGCTTTTCCCATCCACCAGCGACCATCATTAGGTGATCTTTGAATTAGTTTTTGATAACAAGAAAGTGCTACATCATTATGATTTAACTGCTGAGCCAGTGCCGCACGCATCGCAAGATATTGGATACTCATATGGCCACTTTGTTCTTCTAGTACCGTCAATGCAGCCTGAAACTGTGATTCGTTAATGAGTAATTTTGCCAAAGTTAATCGTAAATCAGCTTGATTTGGCTGACTCGCCAATCCACGTTCAAGTGTTGCGATAGCTTCTTGTACATTACCTCGGCCATAATATAAGGCGGCTAATTTTTGCCTTGCCATTACCCAATCAGGACGATAATACAATGCCGACTCTAAATTTAAGGCAGCTTGTTTACTATTTTGCTGCTCTAATGCTTTTTCTGCATTTAAATATTCAACCTTCGCTAATTCATTCGGTGTTAATGATACAGTTTCAATCGATAACTCACTTTTAATCGGCGGCGATTCTTTTTTTTGCTTTTGATGTGCTTCAGCTAACGCTTGTTCATAACCATTATTATATCCATCATCATAAACACTCTGTTCATCATGATCAGTAATAACCGATGACTGAATATCATCAGTTGCCGCCATTACAGGGGTCATTACAGCACTAATCACTATGCAGCAACAATTAAAAATAACACCACATAACAGTATTATTTTTCTCTTTCGGGAAATATTTTTTCTTTTCATCACTGTTTCTTTTATTAATAAGGTCTTACCATTGAAAGCAAACAACAGATAAGACCTTTTTGATGAACAAATAGAGAATTATACGTTTCTATAAAAGAAATCGAATAATGACAACTTAAGCCTCATCGGGAAACCATTGATTAATTAAAGATCGAGAACGCTCAATTTCTTGCTGCCAAGTATGATCGGTGACAACCGTTGGTTTTAATAAAATAACTAATTCTGTTTTATGTTTCACTCTATTGGTATGACGGAATAAATTACCAAGAACAGGGATATCACCCAGTAATGGTACCTTAGTCACTTGATCGCTATAGCTCGTTTTCATCAAACCACCAATAACGACAACATCTCCAGAACGAGCATGAATAATGGAATCTGATTCTCGAATAGTACTCTTTGCTAGAGGCAATTGATAAGTGCCATATTTTTGGCCTAAATCGACACTTTTAACATCATTTTTCACATCAACGACAACGGGATGTACATGTAATAGCACGCCACCTTTATCATCAATTTGAGGCGTAACATCAAGAGAAATACCAGAGAAAAAAGGTGTTAATTGAATATCAGGAGCGGCACTACTGTTATCACCAGAAACGTTACTACTTGAAATATTGGTAACAAAATATTCATCTCCACCCACTTTAATGACTGCTTTTTGGTTATTGGCAGCCGTCACTCTAGGGCTAGATAACACATTTAAATCACCTTGAGTGGATAGAAAACTCATCACAGCACTAAAATTACCGTCAGAGATCGTTATATTGGCTTGACCATTAATGATACTAGCAACGGCACCGCGAGCACCTTTAACAACAGCGCCAACAGAACCACCAAGGCTGCTGGTTAAATTATGCCAATCAATGCCTTGTTGATAACTATCATCAAGTGTGACTTCCATAATTTTGGCTTCTAATACTACTTGACGTGTTAAACGAGTTTGCGACATGCCTAGAAATTGTTTAACTTCTCGAAGTTCATTGGGATAAGCACGTACTGAAATTAATCCAGCCTGAGGTGAGACCATAACATTACGGCCATCTCCTTTACCGATCATTCCAGTGACTACTTTTTCTAATTGCGCCCAAAAATCACTCTTAGACGTTGTTTCAATGGTTGTTCCACCATTAGTGGTATTGTTATTACTATCATTGCTGTTGTTATCATTATCATTATTATTGCTGCTGTTGTTATCATTATTGTTATTATCATCGCCTGTCGTTGAGCCCGTAGTAATCGATGTTAATGACACACCTTTACGTTGTAACTGTAAATAGTTAACAGGAATAACATCAGTACGTAATGATGCTGGAAAAACTTGAATGATATTTCCTTGACGAGTAATGTGATATCCATAAATATCAGAAGCAACATCGAGAACATTGTCTAAAGTAACATCTGTTAATTTCATTGTAATACGACCCTTCACATTCGGATCAATAACAATATTAAAAGGAGTCCCTTTAACTAAACTGGTAAAAAACACATTTGCGTCTACATTTTTAGCATTTATACGAAAACGTTTATCTAATACCTTATTCGATACAGGTTTATTTTCTAATGCAGGTATCAAATCAGCGCTGACTGATGGTGGTAGCGTAAACTGAGGTCGACTGCTTGACTCATTAACCGCGTTATTTAATGCTTGTTTTATATCTGTTGGATTATGGTGTCCCATATTAGTTGAACAACCAACTAATGATGAAATCATAATAGCTAAAATGACTCGACGCATACTTATTTAACCTTTAATTTATTCTTATATTGTCAGCGAATAACGCCAATTGCCATTTTTTACTGCCACGGCTTAAAGTAACAGTATTATCAGTAAGATATGTTAATTTATACCCTCGAATACTCTCACCTAAACCAATAGCTGTTCCATTTAAAATGGCGGAGCAATGTTGATCACTACAAATAATACTTTGCAACGTGGGTAATTGAGATATAACACGCACCTTACTATTATTATTTATCCATCCTAATGGCGTAGTCGGATCTTGTGCTGCAAATGCCGACTGCACAATAAAACTCATAGCCAATAAAATTATCAATGCTATATTTTTAACCACCGATAAAGTCCTTATTTTCACCTAATGTATAGACTTTTAATTCAATATTAGCCAAGGGATATTTATCAACTTGATAATTTAAACTCAACCAATAATATTTAACGGGTAATGATTCTAATATTTTTAAATAGTTCACCACATTAAAATAACTACCGCTAAAAGTTAAACTTACTGGATGAATGAAATATCCCACATCATTACCTGGAATTAATTGCTGAGATGGTAATGATGTCATCGATTCAAATTTTAATTTATAACTATGTAGTAATACCTGTTCTAGTAATTTTGTCATCTGTGTAGGTGTAACTAAGCTACCTATTTTAGTTTCAAGCTTTTTTTCTAATATACTATTTTGTTGTTTATATTTTTCTATCTTATTTTCAAGTTCTTTGTTTGGATTTATCGCTAATTTTATTTTTGCTATAATTATTTCATTTTTTACTGTTTGAATATCATTATTCGCATTTAATAATGACATTTTTATATTTTGAGATGTAACCATCTGAGGCTGAATAACCAACATAAAGCCAATAAATATAATTGCAACCCATCCAGTAATAGCTATTAACCATTGCTCTCGACGAGACAAAGTTAAAAAACGCTGATTTAATTCTCGCCATAGGTCCATTAATGAAGATCCTCAATTACATGTTGGCTCTTTACTGCTTGTAAACTAAATGTCACCACATTTTTATCATTTCGCCCTAGTGACATTTTTTGAAAACGTCTATTCATTAACGATGAATAACGATTAAAGACACCAACCCAACGTGGAACGGCATCAGGATTACGTGCCATACCATTTAAATCCATCAATTTGCCTGCAACATAAATATGTTGTAGTGAAATATCGCCATTAGACGCATCAGCTAATTGATTTAACAACTCAGCATAGCCTACCTTTAAACTATCATCATGTTTATAAATAGCTTTTAACGCATTTTCTTTGGTTACTAATTCAGCCTCTAAGGTTTTAGCTTGCGATATTTTAAACGGATCAACCTCTCTAGCTGCTATTTTATCGGTAATTATCTGAAGCTGATTTTTCTCTACCGTCAGTAATGATTGCTGGTGATCAAGTTGTTTTTGTTGCTCTATATTTTGCCATTGATTAAAACTAAACCACCCCATAAAAATAACAATGAGTATTCCCCAACTTATAGCAAGATTAGAAAGCGTCATCCATTGTTTAAGAGGCAGTAAACTATCACGATATAGGTTTAAAACAGAATGCGAAGTGCGCTGTAAAGCAGCCCAACCAAGCCGAGATACATTACAATCAATATTGACTGCAACATCATCTATAACTTTGACATTAATATTTAAGCGTTGATTTAATTCATCAGCTAATTTTTCATTCTGTTGCTTATTACAACTAATAATCAATTGATTAATCGCATCACCACGCAATTGCGCGCTAATATAATCTAATGACCGTTGTAATTCTAATGCTAAATTATCCAATTGCTGTTGGCGATTATCAAGGATAGATGTATCTAAGGTTGATAATGAAACGCCACGTAACTGGCGTTGAAAACAAAGCTTTTGTTCATGAAATGCAGTTAGTTGAAGATCACCACTCTCATCACTATGAATAATTAGCTGACTGCGGTTCGCCTCTGTAAAAGCACTCCAAACTACATCTTCAACAGTGATATCATTAACATCACATCCAGCATTACTACACGTTAATACTATATCGGTAATTAATTGGCGAGACGCAACAAAAACCTGTAAATGCCCACTAACAATAGAAGGGAAACCATCAGCAATAAGATCAACAGGAGAGCCGTTAACTAAATCTTTAATTAGAAAAGGTAGGGCAACAGGTAGTTCTTCAGAGCTTAAGTTAGGCTGATCAATAATCAAGCTCTGGTATGAACCATGGCCCAATACTATTTTGACCGAATAGCCTGATAATTGATATTTAATAATTAAATCATAAGCTGCACTGTTCCAATCAGATGTAGCAGAGACAGGAATACGATCAACAATAAAATGCTCATGATCGCACCGAACAAGTGCAACCATCGTTTCATCAAAAATAAGAGATACGACAGATTTAGACCTGTTTTTTTTTAAAAACTGAAGAAGGCGTTGTTTCATATGTACCTAGAAATATATATACATTAAGTATTGTCTTATTTAAAATCCAAATTGATTAGACTTAAGACATTCCGCAGCATAATACATCATAAAATACTTTTTAAAAAATAATCCCAATAATCATTACACAATATAAATAAAAATATTAATTACAATAGTTTTTACTTATACTTTTAGTTCGTTAGCAAATAATCGTCCTTGTGCAGCAACGACACCAAGTTGTTGTAATACTCGCCATTCCTTATTTGTTTCCACACCGACCGCGATAACTTTTGCATCACTGTTGGCACAAGCTCCCAGCATACTTCGAACGAATAATTGATTTTCTTGGCGTTGATGAATATCTCGAACTAAACCACGATGTAATTTAATGTAATCCGCTTGAATGTCTTTTATATAATAAGTACTAACAATGGTTCTGCCAGCTTGAGAAACAACAAGTTTACAACCAAGTCCTGTTAACACGCGTAATACTGGTCGAATGGCATCAAGATGTTTAACCAACATACTTTCTGATACTTCAAACAATAATCGATTTAATACTGGTCGTGGTAATTGCAACAACTCATCTCGCAGCCATTTAACGAATTGTTTGTCCCGTAAACTGATAGTGGTGACATTGACCGCATAGCTGTTCTCTGCTGATTGTTGTTTGAGTAACAAAAGAGTTTGAGCAATCACCGCCCTATCAAAACGAATCGAATAACCCACTTGTTCAACGGCCGACATAAAATGGGAAGCTTTGATGATCTCGCCATTATCATCAATAATTCGTGCTAACAATGCGTAGCTCATTAGCTGATTATCCTCAGCCATAATAATAGGCTGTTGATATAATAGTGGCCCCCCCTGCGTTAGCGTTTTATCTATCAATGTTCGCCAGCGCACATTACCGCGTGATTTATCCCATTGATGATCTTTGTTAAAGCTATTCCAACTGTTGGCACCTTGTAATTGCGAGCTGCGCAAAGCGGTATCAACTTCATCCATAATACGTCCACGGCGATCACCACCATGAAAATATGTCACACCAATATGACACCAATTATCTTTTTCCATTGGCGGTGGCGGAGACAAACGCTCAACAGCATTTAATAATTGATTAGTGAATATTTTTATTTCTTTCGCTGGTTGCTGTGGAATTAAGATCGCAAACTCAGCATCAAAATAACGAGCAAGAACAGTATCGGGAAAACGCTGAATAAAATTAGATAAAATAACGCTAATTTCCTGTAACAACTCATCCGCAATTGTCTTTCCTTGCTCAGTACACATCTCATCCCAATCACTTAAACGCAATAAAATTACGGCGCCATGACTGTCTAGATCTTGTACCATTGATTGCAATCGACTATCAAACAACACTCTATTTGCAGTACCCGTCAACTGATCGAGAAAAGTATGAGTACGAATAAAGGTATCAAACCGACTACGCTCTTGACGGGCATCTTTAAGCTCTCCAATTAATTGGTCAAGCGCCAAACTAGCGGTTGCTGGCCATTCATAATCATTACCTTCAGCATATTGGTCAACACGGCCAGCTAAAATCATCCGTCCACGTTCTTCTAATAATTCAGAACCATAAAGCTGAGTTCGTAACCAATGCACACCACGCATTAAGCCGATAATAACAATTAACATCGCCAATGAAATTGAAGACATTGCCCCTAAAGAATAAGTAAATTCACTATAGAGAGGGATCGCAGCGATCGTTACTTGATAATCAGGGTGTAATGGCAATTGATATTGATGGTGATAAATAACATTAGGATCCTGCACCATTTGATTACCATTAAAATCAAATATGATGCTCTTACCGTCACTAATCGATAGCGTCACCACATTACTCGCTTGTAATAACGTTGGCAGCCAGCGTGGTAGCGCTTGAGCTCCTTGAGGATCCGCTAATTCTTGATCAATAACCGCCACTACCCCATCAAGGTAATGGACCAGTGAATCCTGGCCGAGTTTACGAAAACTCAACGCACCACCAATAAAAATCACTAAAATCGCGCAAATCACGATCATGGTAACAAAAGCAACTAAGCGATTTGTTAACTTCATCCTTGAGGCTTTTCTCATAGCATCCTTACTTTACATATGCCATTAATATCAATAGGTAATCATCAAACGATCTTAATCATTTTTTCCTTGCTAAGCATACGCTACATTAGACCTGTTAATCGATTATTAATATTGTAATAAAGGAATAATACTTTTATGGACTGGATCACCTGTGCCAATAGCTTTATTACCGTGGTAGAACATGGTTCATTAGCGCAAGCCGCAAATAAACTCAACACCTCAAGCTCAGCCCTATCAAAACGATTATCTTGGCTAGAAAAACAACTGGGAGTACAGCTTTTAAAACGCACCACTCGCCATTTAACCGTAACGGAAGCCGGTCAATTGTTTTACCAACGTAGCGCTTTGTTAGTCAATGATTGGCAGCAAATGCTTGCAGAAACTACCGCAGCTTACGCTGAAATCGGTGGTATTTTACGTTTAGGCGCTCCCCTTGCAACGGGAAGTCGCTTACTGGTGAATTACCTAGCTGAATTTAGTAGCAGCTACCCCAATATAAAAATTGAGCTCCATACCGTAACGCCCGGGCAATTACCTGATCTTAATCTCGATGTCTTCATCAGTCGTGAAATCACTGAATTTAATTCATCTAGCTATATCGCCACCAAATTACTCAGCTACAGTAATGGCTTTTATGCGGCACCTGCTTATCTTGAAAATAACCCTAAAATTACAACGCCAGAGCAGTTATGCCAACATAATTACTTACTGTTTGGTGAACACAATCACCAACAAGATCATATTTTCGAACATAATCAACGCCTTTTATTGCAAGGTAACTTCATTACAACCAACCCAGAAGCACTGGTTGCAGGTGCGGTTGCTGGTATGGGATTGATTCTAACAAGTCGACAAACAATAAAACGCGAACTAGATAATGGCCTATTAGTTCCTGTATTACCGACGTTAAAGCAACCGACGAATGCTATTTATGCATACTACCCAAAATTAAATTATCATCATGTAAAAACAAAATTATTTATCGATTTTATCAAACAAAAAGCAGCGACCATGGAACCTGTCTATTGAGTACATGATCAAATAACTCATGCCAATTATTATCACTATCAATGAACTATTTCATCTGGATCATTTTTCAATGATTTAAATGACACCATCTTATCCCCGCTTAATACTTGGATATTTTTATTTTGTGGCAATTGATAAACATTCAGTGATGGTAATTGAGCCGTTTTAACGCCTATCCAATCAGAGAAAATTGACATAAAATCAAAAGCACTAATTTGCTTGTTTAACATGGTATGTTGA
Source organism: Photobacterium sp. S4TG1 (assembly GCF_036040035.1). NCBI lineage: Bacteria > Pseudomonadati > Pseudomonadota > Gammaproteobacteria > Vibrionales > Vibrionaceae > Photobacterium > Photobacterium sp. S4TG1. Next base: position 18,034 of record NZ_JAYXUH010000009.1, on the reverse strand, counting down.
TGAATATCACTAGCGATTTCAATAAGAGGAACCTCATAATTTTGTTTATATAAATCACCATGCACTAATTGTGTCTTCCCCTTAACATGACTGACATTATTTAAGCCATGATCCGAAAAATATACCAACGAATAACTCTCTTGGGTTGCTTTTAAATCATTAATTATTGTTTTAATAATTGTATCTGTTTGATTGTAAGTAGATAAATAACAAGATAAGTCTTTATCCTTTAAGTTATAGCGGTCTTTTTTAATACGATCACAAAAATTTTCATGGGATCCCATAATATGCAACACGATTAATTTGGAACCATTATAAGGCTGAGTTAATGCGCGTTTAAATAACGGTAATAATGCATAATCACTGGTATTATTAGTAAGGAAATTACCCTTTTTCAAAAATTGTTTTTCTGAAGCATGAACGGCTATTGCAGAAACAGCTGTATCATATTTACCTATAAACCCTTGATTTGATAACCATATTGTTTTCATCTTCGCCGCGTTGGCTAACGTGATAATATTATTCACTGGATGTAAATCTAAACCATGGCTAACACCTAATGTTCGTGGCAGTGATACCGCGGTATGAGATGCCGTCGACAAATACCCATTCACAAATACGCCAGGAGTTGTCGCTAAAAAAGGGGTGGTGTTAAGTGGGTAACTATAGCTCGACATATAATCTTTACGCATACTTTCACCTATAATCAATACATAGGTTTTATAACGTGGTTTCACATTTAAAATAGTCCAGTTGGCTGTTTGGTGAATGCTATTTTTCAATGCTTCAATTTGCTTAATATAGTGTTCTGTACTTTTATAACAATGACTTATAAATAAACTAAGTGATGAAAAATAAAAACAAACACATCCAATTATAAATACTGATTTACGCCACTTAAATTGAAATTCAACCCGTATTAAATAATAACCAAAGGCCATTAACAACGTTATATTTAGAAGCCATACTTTTATTGGAATAGCGAATAAAAATTCAATACTTTCACGCTTATTAGTTTCAAGTAGCGATGCAATAATACCAATATTAGGGCGACCATAAATATAACCCGTTTGAAAATATAATGTAGCAATCAAACCTATTGGAAAAATAAGTAACCATTTCAGCCATCGTTTCGATGACAAAAAAATCAATGCTAGAAATAAGCATCCACCGACGATTATTATTTTATTCTCATATCCAACACCGACTGTCAGTAATAAAGCGAATAATAATGTAATAACGGCATTCAAATACTTCATAAATATAATAAGAAAAAAAAATAAAGACAGAGGGAATATTTTAACGTAGGTATGATGCTTTTGACACAAAAAAACCCAGCAAATATGCTGGGTTAATAAAGATAAGCAAGCGAAACATGTCGCTTATTATTTAGCCGTTGGTCTGTATACGAGTCCTAGAACGGGATATCGTCGTCAAAATCCATTGGTGGCTCATTGTATTGTTGCTGTGGAGCCGATTGTTGTGGCGCAGACTGATGTTGCTGAGGCTGCTGTGGTGCATAATTTTGTTGTGGTGCAGCAGCAGGTTGTTGAGGTTGACCCCAGTTACCTTGGTTCTGCTGTTGTTGTTGGCCACCCATTGGTGCACCTTGGCCGCCATTACGGCCGCCCAACATTTGCATTACACCGTTAAAACCTTGCACAACCACTTCAGTAGTGTATTGATCTTGGCCTTGTTGGTTCTGCCATTTACGTGTTTGTAATTGACCTTCGATGTACACTTGTGAACCTTTACGTAGGTATTCACCAGCGACTTCTGCTAATTTTCCAAATAATGCTACACGGTGCCATTCTGTTTTTTCACGTTGCTCACCGGTAGACTTATCACGCCAAGATTCAGAGGTTGCAATAGTAATATTAGCTACTGCACCACCGCTAGGCATGTAACGAATTTCTGGATCATTTCCTAAGTTACCGATTAAAATAACTTTATTTACGCCACGACTGGCCATAGTTCACTCCAAAGCTGATAGCGACGGTTCTAAGTATTCATAGCCGCTTAGTGAAAGTTTATACTCAATCGCGCAGTTTATCATGTCAGCAAGGTCAAGGCATAGCGCCAAAGTACGTCAAGGGGCGCAATTATCCATGTTAAATGCGACATATATAGCACCAAAAACATAAGCAATATCTATAATCAAGTCGTCGATATTAGTCTTTGCAGAGTAAAACTGTCATTTTTATGACACTTCAAAATTATTTTAAATATACAGTGCTCACATCGTTAACAATATTACTAATTGTTGTTATATAAATATTCGCTAAGGTTATTTAATAAAATGACGAATTTATTGACAAAAACATTAGAGTTAACGTTGATTATATTAAAAACAAATCAATAATGTATAAATATAATGATGCCAGAAATAATACTATGACTTTATAAATAATTAAGTCGTCATCAATATAAGTATTATTACTGACATTAACAATTAAAGATTATACATCTTATAATTATAATATTTTGTGAGTCTAACAATGATATTAAGTTGATTTATTGTTTAAAATCTCTAACATTATGCATAATTTATTTTAGCGTTAACAAAACAATAACGATTATTGTTTTGTTAATTCTCAAAAACGAAATTAGCAGATAGATTTCAATCTGCACTTGGCACATTATCAATTACATTAAATCTAGGACACACTATGATCAAGAAATGTCTTTTTCCAGCAGCAGGCTACGGTACACGTTTTCTTCCAGCAACAAAATCAATGCCAAAAGAAATGATGCCAGTCGTAAACAAACCATTGATTGAATATGGTGTTGAAGAAGCAATCCAAGCTGGCATGAACGGTATGTGCATCGTTACTGGTCGTGGTAAGAATACCTTGATGGATCACTTTGATAAGAACTATGAACTAGAACATCAAATCAGTGGTACAAACAAAGAAGAGCTATTGTTTGATATCCGTCGCGTAATTGATTCAGCTAACTTCACTTACATTCGCCAAGGCGAAATGAAAGGCCTAGGTCACGCTATCCTTATGGGTCGTGAGTTAGTTGGTAACGAACCTTTCGCAGTGGTACTTGCTGATGACCTTTGTGTAAATGAAGAGCAAGGCGTATTGGCTCAAATGGCTGCGCTTTATAAGCAATTCCGTTGTTCAATCGTTGCTGTTGAAGAAGTGCCAGAAGAAGATACTCATAAATACGGTGTTATCGCAGGCCAAATGATTCGTGATGATCTATTCCGTGTTGATAACATGGTAGAAAAACCAGAACCAGGCACTGCACCAAGTAACCTAGCAATTATCGGCCGTTACATTCTAACACCTGATATTTTTGATATTATTGAAGAAACAGAACCAGGTAAAGGCGGTGAGATCCAAATCACTGACGCCCTACTAAAACAAGCACAATCTGGTTGTGTATTAGCATACAAGTTTAAAGGTAAGCGTTTTGACTGTGGTAGCGTTGATGGTTACATCGAAGCAACAAACTACTGCTACGAAAACATTTACAAGAAAGACCAATCTTCTGAGCTAGCAAAACAACAAACTAGCAAAAAGTAAGTCATCAATACCTTTAAAAAATCCCACTTTGATAGCGGGATTTTTTTTATTGCTACTGTGTTTTTATTCAGTATCTTTTGCTCATTAAATGCGGCTATGAAATACTACTCACTTACAATCAAGCAAAACAATAGTGATGGGTATGGATTACATCGAAGTACAGGGTGCGCGCACCCATAATCTCAAAAATATCAATATTTCCATTCCTCGCGATAAGCTCGTTGTTATCACGGGCTTATCTGGTTCGGGAAAATCATCTTTAGCATTTGATACCTTATATGCAGAAGGTCAACGGCGCTATGTCGAATCACTGTCGGCTTATGCTCGTCAATTTCTATCGTTAATGGAAAAGCCTGACGTTGACCATATTGAAGGCTTATCACCTGCTATTTCCATTGAACAAAAGTCAACCTCACATAATCCTCGTTCTACCGTCGGTACAATCACTGAAATATATGATTATTTACGCTTGCTCTATGCCCGTGTAGGTGAGCCACGCTGTCCAACCCACGATGTAACTCTGGCCGCACAAACGGTCAGTCAAATGGTTGATCAGGTACTTGCCATGGACGAAGGCAGCAAACTAATGCTACTGGCTCCCATCATCAAAGAGCGTAAAGGTGAGCATGTCAAAACCCTCACCAACCTTGCAGCTCAAGGCTACATTCGCGCTCGTATTGATGGCGATGTGTGTGATCTTTCCGATCCACCAACGTTAGAGTTACATAAAAAGCACACCATTGAAGTGGTTGTAGATCGCTTTAAAGTTCGACAAGATCTGCAGTTACGTTTAGCTGAATCGTTTGAAACGGCACTTGAGCTTTCAGGTGGCACAGTTATTATCGCTCCAATGACTGCTGGCGATACTTCAGAGCAGGTTTTTTCTGCTAACTTTGCCTGTCCACATTGTGGCTACAGCATGCAAGAGCTTGAGCCTAGATTATTTTCGTTCAATAACCCAGCCGGTGCCTGTGGTACTTGTGATGGTTTAGGGGTTCAACAATATTTTGATCCTGAGCGCGTGGTACAAAATGGCGAGCTCAGTTTAGCCGGTGGTGCTATTCGCGGCTGGGATAAGCGTAATTTTTACTATTTTCAAATGCTAAAATCATTAGCTGAACATTTTAAATTTGATGTTGAAGCTCCTTTCGATAGCTTACCTAAAAAAATTCAAACGCTAATTTTAAATGGTTCTGGTACTACCGATATTGAATTTAAGTACATTAATGATCGTGGTGATATTACGGTTCGTCGACACCCATTTGAAGGTATTTTAAATAATATGGAACGCCGTTATCACGAAACAGAATCAAATTCTGTCCGTGAAGAACTGGCTAAATTTGTATCAACCAAGCCTTGTGCTAGCTGCCATGGTTCTCGCCTACGCCAAGAAGCTCGTCACGTTTTTATTGGTGAAACCAACCTGCCACATATTTGTGATATGAGCATTAGCGAGGCATCTGTTTTCTTTGATACCTTAACGTTAACGGGTCAACGAGCCCAAATTGCAGCTAAAATTCTCAAAGAAATCAATGAACGTTTAAGCTTCTTAATCAATGTTGGCCTTAACTATCTTAGCCTATCTCGCAGTGCAGATACCCTTTCAGGTGGTGAAGCTCAGCGGATTCGACTCGCAAGTCAAATTGGTGCCGGTTTAATGGGCGTAATGTATGTTCTTGATGAACCATCAATTGGCCTTCATCAACGAGACAATGAGCGGTTATTAAAAACCCTGATCCATTTACGTGATCTTGGTAATACAGTGATAGTGGTTGAACATGATGAAGATGCTATTCGAGCGGCTGATTATGTGATTGATATCGGTCCAGGTGCAGGTGTTCATGGCGGCGAAATAATTGCCGAAGGTAGCGTTAAAGATATTTTAAAGTCCAAAAAATCATTAACAGGCCAATACCTTAGCGGTAAAAAATCCATCGCTATACCAGAGCAACGTGTACAATTTGATCCAGCTAAAACAGTCAAACTTTTAGGCGCTAGTGGTAATAACCTAAAAGATGTTAACGTCGAAATTCCTGTTGGATTACTGACCTGTATTACCGGGGTATCAGGCTCAGGTAAATCAACCTTAATCAATGATACTTTCTTTAAGATCGCCCACCAGCGACTTAATGGTGCCACAACAGGTACACCGGCTCCTTATCAAGAAATTCAAGATCTCGAACATTTTGATAAAGTGATCGATATTGATCAAAGCCCAATAGGTCGTACACCTCGTTCAAATCCAGCGACTTATACAGGTATTTTCACCCCTATTCGTGAGCTATTTGCTGGTACTCAAGAATCCCGATCTCGAGGTTATAAACCCGGTCGTTTTAGTTTTAACGTTCGCGGTGGCCGTTGCGAAGCGTGCCAAGGTGATGGTGTTATCAAAGTTGAAATGCACTTTTTACCTGACGTTTATGTGCCATGTGATGCCTGTAAAGGAAAGCGTTATAATCGTGAAACATTAGAAGTGCGTTATAAAGGTAAAAGTATTGATGAAGTTTTACAGCTTACCGTTGAAGATGCGCATCAATTTTTTGAACCCGTTCCAGCAATTGCACGAAAATTGCAGACATTAATCGATGTCGGCTTATCGTATATTCGTCTTGGACAAGCAGCGACAACCTTATCTGGTGGTGAGGCACAGCGGGTTAAACTTGCTAAAGAGTTATCTAAACGTGATACAGGTAAAACCCTCTATATTTTAGATGAACCCACAACAGGCTTACACTTCCACGATATTCAGCAGTTGCTAACGGTACTCCATAAACTACGTGATCGTGGCAATACCATCGTTGTTATCGAACATAATCTAGATGTAATAAAAACAGCTGATTGGGTCATTGATCTCGGTCCTGAAGGCGGTAATGGTGGTGGTGAAATAATCGCAACCGGTACGCCAGAACAAGTCGCACTTGTTGCAGGATCCCATACAGCGAGGTTTCTTAAGCCCCTACTTAACATCTAATTGTAAAGTGTAATTAAGCCCTATCAAACAGGTTGGCAATAGTCAGCCTGTTTGCTTTTTACTCAGGACTCACCATGTCAGTGTTACAGCTTCAAGGTACGAAATTAGAACAGAAACGGATTTCTAAACCTTTATCTTTAGTACGATTATTCTTAGCCAGCATTGGCATATTTTTTATCGTTGCAATGCACTACTTTCAACACAACCCTGGAGGTTCAGGACTTGAGCTATCTTTTAATGCCAGTGCTTGGATTCCATTTAGCTTTGCTATTGGCTGCGGTCTATTAGAAATTTGTCGTCAAAAAATATGGCGTTATTCTCGTATGACGTTAATTTTATTTGCTAGCTGCCTTCTACTGTCACTGCCCATTTTTTATGCTGATGCTGATGGCTTTGCCGTTTCCAATCGCTTACTTACCCTCTGGGCTGGTTTTTTATTTTTCATTAGCTTACAACAGTTTGTTTTTACTCATAATCAACGCCAACGACTCTTGTGGTTTATCACGATTGCAGTATTAATCGAAGCCGCTTTTGGATGGTATCAATTTTTAGGATTATCTGCGCACAACCGTTTTGGCTATGACGTTATAGCTAACCGTCCTTACGGCATCTTTCAACAGCCCAATGTTATGGCAAGCTTCTTAGCGACAGGGCTTGTTATTGCCGCTTATCTACTAGCGCGTTTACCTCGCTATAGAGGTAAATGGGCATGGCAGCATCTAATCATATTAGCTGTTCCCGTTATGACAATTCCGTTATTGGTAGTACTTAACTCACGCACAGGTTGGCTAGGGGCGAGTATAGGCTCATTATTAATGCTGCCTTATGTACATCGTTTTGCGGCAAGATACCAGCAGCGCATGTGGGGCTTAATGTTATTGTTAGGCGTAGCATTAGCATGGCAATTTAGTTCAACTACCAATAGCTCTTTTTCGCAGGATGTTCGTATCACATTAGATAGTCCACGAGAAATACATATACCACAAGCTTATGAAATGTTTACCACTAAGCCCCTAACAGGTTATGGCTATGGTAAATTTGAAGTCGCGTATATCACTCAAACTGCATTGTGGCACCAACGCGATCCGTCACATCAACACGCAGGGATCCCAAGTTTAGATCATCCACATAATGAATTACTTTTTTGGGCCGTAGAAGGTGGAATTGTACCGCTATTAGGTTTGATCATCGCAGCGTTAGCCGTCATGATTAGTATCAAAAAAGCCCCTAATGGTACTCAGCTAGCGTTGGTTGGATTATTTTTTCCAATCGTATTGCACACGCAATTAGAATATCCGTTTTATCACTCACTCGCCCATTGGATCATTTTTATTATTTTGATCTTCTGGGTGGATAATCTCACCGCTAAATACCACCGCTATCAAACTCAATATATACTCGCACTTAAAGTCAGTGCCATCACGATACCGATAATGGTGACTGGTTTTATGGTAACCACCTTATATTCAGGATGGTTACTAACTAAGTTTGAGACAACGCAACCAGTTGATATCAAATATTTAGTCAAAGTAAATAATCCTTGGGCATGGCAGGATCGGTTTGAATGGGATTTACACCTCACTCAATTACAAGTCGGAATCGCCACCAATAAACCTCAATTAGTAACTGATTATATTATTTGGGCTAAGCAAAAAGCCCATACTTGGCCACGACCAGCGTTATATCAAAATCTTATTTTGGCTTATAATCATCAACATAAGACAGCTCAAGCCGCACAAGTTACAGCAGAAGCACAACAGTTATTTCCTGGAATAACACTCTCAAAAGCAGCAACAACTTCTGCCGCAAAATAATAAAGTGTTAACTACCATCAATGGCGATCACTATCACCATTGATGGCTAACATCATTCTTATTTTAATGTGCTTTCAAGCGCTTTAAGACACAAAGCGACATTTTCACTGCGCGCAGCATAGCCCATTAATCCAATTCGCCAGGCTTTACCGGCAAGAGTACCTAACCCTGCACCAATTTCCAAATTGTAACGCTCTAATAACGTCGATCTTACTGCCGCATCATCAACACCTTCAGGAATATAAACCGCATTAAGTTGAGGTAACCGATACGCCTCTGCAACTACAAATTCAATTCCTAATGCTTCAAGTCCAACCTTTAACTCAAGATGTGCCCGTTGATGCCGTTGCCAAGCTTGCTCTAACCCTTCGTTATGTAATAACACTAAAGCTTCATGTAGAGCATATAAACTATTAACAGGCGCAGTATGATGATAACTACGTTTACCTTCACCACTCCAATAACCCAGCACTAAACTTTGATCTAAAAACCAACTTTGCACTGCTGTTTCACGCTGCTGAATTTTATTTATAGCTTGCTCGGAAAACGTCAGCGGCGATAATCCGGGAACACAAGATAAACACTTCTGACTACCGGAATAAACCGCATCAAGTTGCCACTCATCCACCAGCAACGGTACGCCGCCTAAAGATGTTACGGCATCAACAATGGTTAAACAGCCATACTTTCGTGCAATTTCAGCCAAGGTTTTTGCATCAGATAATGCGCCAGTTGACGTTTCTGCATGTACAAAAGCAACAATTTTAATATCAGGATCGGTCTGTAATGCTTGTTCAACCAAAGCTGGAGATACTGGCTCGCCCCATGCATTATCAACCATAATGGCAATACCACCACAGCGTTCAACGTTCTCTCGCATGCGATCGCCAAATACACCATTACGGCAAACTAATACCTTATCTCCTGTCTCAACTAAATTAACAAAACAGGCTTCCATACCCGCACTACCTGGCGCTGACACCGCAATCGTAAACGTATTTTTCGTTTGAAATGCATATTGTAGTAGCTGCTTGAGCTCATCCATCATTTTAATAAATAGCGGATCAAGGTGACCAATTGTCGGTCGGCTTAATGCTTGTAATACTTGTGGATAGATATCAGAGGGCCCCGGCCCCATAAGTGTTCTTTGAGGCGGTATAAAACTGGTGATAGGCATAGATTCAACTCCATTAAATCATGATTATTATCAATAGGGTGATGGAAAGATTAATCGTTATTACAGAGTATTAGAGCAATGCCAAAGCTGCAAGTAACGACCTGAGATCCTGTTAGTTATACCTACTTTTTGTTAACTATCGAGAAATTATCATTTAACAATTGACAACTAAGGGCGATTTCCTATTCAATAACAACAGTGATTATTCACGACAGAAGAGGTGCGTTACCTAGGTAGCCAAATTGAAGGGCCCAACCCTAAATCAATTTTGTGAGGGAGAGTAACGCCGAGATATCACCTGTTTGGGGCAGATGATATCGGCTATGAGAGTTGAATCTCTCAGGCTGTCATCTAAGTCAGGTTGACTATGATGGGGAGCTTCTGGGTAGCCGCACCAGCGTTACTGCCTATTACCTCCTCGACAATGGACGTCGGGAATTCTTCCGAAGCAAAAAGTCTACTTTGCAGTATTTACGATATAAGGGAGAACACCGTAATGAGCATGCTTTCGACCGCAACAACCAACCCAGTAATTGTGGCCAAATTTGGTGGCACCAGTGTCGCTAACTATGCCGCAATGTGTCGCAGTGCCAATATAGTTATTGCTAATCCACACACCAAAATAGTGTTAATAAGTGCTTGCTCAGGCGTGACCAATTTACTGGTAGCCCTAGCCAAGGGTATTAGTGATATCACTTTACGCCAACAACATTTACAGCAATTAACCACAACTCACCAACAGATACTGGATCAACTTCAGCATCCACACGCAGTGAGTGGTGCTATTTACACACTATTAGATGATATAGCTTCTGCCTCTGCGCAGGCAGCAATAGCATCGTCATCACAACTTACTGACAAATTAGTCAGTCATGGCGAGCTATTATCAACCCATCTTTTTAATCAAATTTTAGTCGAAATGAATGCTGCTGCGATTCGATTTGATATTCGTGATGTCATGCGTACTGATACCCAATTTGGTAAAGCATTGCCGCAACCCGAACTTATTCGTCAATTAGCTCAACAACATTTAGTGCCACTTATCGATACTCAGATTGTGGTTTCACAAGGCTTTATTGGCAGTGATGAGCTTGGCAATACCACCACACTGGGGCGAGGCGGCAGTGATTATAGTGCCGCATTAATTGCAGAAGCCGTTGATGCGACCACACTAGAGATCTGGACCGATGTTCCGGGAATGTACACTACCGATCCTCGTATTACAGCTGCAGCCAAACCGATCAAAGAAATCAGCTTTAGTGAAGCCTCTGAAATGGCCAATTTTGGTGCGAAGATCCTCCATCCATCAACACTGGTTCCAGCCATTCGCCACCAGATTCCGGTATTTATTGGGTCATCAACAGCGCCGCAACAAGGTGGAACATGGATCAGAAAAACCGTGAATCAAGCGCCACTCTTTAGAGCATTAGCACTGCGTGGAAATCAGACGATGGTGACACTCACCAGTCTTAACATGTTTCAAGCTTATGGTTTTTTGGCCGAAGTGTTTCGTATTTTGGCAGAACATAAAATCTCGGTCGATTTAATAACCACCTCAGAAGTCAGTGTTTCGTTAACGCTTGATCAAACTGATACAGGTGGCGGTGCCCCAACATTACCCTTAGCTGCCGTTGAACAACTGAATCAATTGTGTCGCGTTGATATTGAACAGGGGCTGTCGTTAGTGGCATTAATTGGTAATCATATGAGTGACAGCAAAGGCTCCGCCAAGCATATCTTTGGTGCTCTTGATGCGTATAATTTACGCCTTATTTGTTATGGTGCTAGTCCACATAATTTGTGCTTTTTAGTCAATGAAGCCGATGCTAAATCAGTCATAACAACCTTGCATCAACAACTTTTAGAATAATCACTATCAGAACAAATAAGAAAAAAGATAAAAAAAGGCGCAATATTTGCGCCTTTTTTATTTTAACCTAATGATTATTTTACAAATTAGGCCCAAGCCACTTTTCAGCTTCGATCAAATCCCAACCTTTGCGATCAGCATAACTCGCTAACTGATCATGCTGGATCTGTGCGACAGCAAAGTAGCGCGCATCAGGGTGTGAGAAATACCAACCAGATACTGCAGCCCCCGGCCACATGGCATAACTTTCGGTCAACACCATGCCAGTATTGGCTTCTGCATCCAATAACTGCCAAATCGCCCCTTTTTCGGTATGTTCAGGACAAGCGGCATACCCTGGAGCTGGACGAATACCTTGGTACTTTTCACGAATCAAATCGTCATTATTAAGATCTTCATCAGCGGCATAACCCCAGATTTGTTTACGTACCATTTGATGCATACACTCAGCAAACGCTTCTGCTAATCGATCTGCCACCGCTTGAATCATGATCGCGTTATAATCGTCACCTTGTGCTTTAAACTGATCAGCAATATCGTATTCACCAATCCCACCCGTCACTGCAAAAGCACCAATCCAATCGGCTTTGCCGCTTTCTTTAGGGGCAATATAGTCAGATAAACAATAATTTGGCCCTTTGGGCTTCTTAGTTTGTTGGCGTAAACCATGCAATATCGTTAGTACTTCAGTACGAGTATCATCGGTATACACTTCAATATCATCACCAATATTATTAGCAGGAAATAACCCACAGACACCATTAGCTTTGATCATGTCTGTACGTTCAATATCATCAAGGATCTTATTAGCGTCGTTAAATAACTTGGTTGCTTCAACCCCAACAACTTCATGGCGCAAAATGGTGGGATATTTACCACTCAATGACCAAGTCATAAAAAAGGGTGTCCAATCGATATATTGACGTAATTTAGCCACAGGAAAATCGGTAAAAGTATGCACACCCGCTTGTTTTGGTTGCGGCGGCGTATAATTTTCCCAATCAAGCATTACCGCATTTGCACGAGCTTGATCTAAGGTGATTGGAGGCGTTCGTGGCTTTTTACGTGCATGCTGTTCACGTACAACATCATATTCAGCAGCTAAGCGCTCAACAAATGCTGGCTTCTGGTGCTCTGATAATAATGCCGAACACACACCAACAGCACGTGAAGCATTAGAGACATACACCACCGGTTGCTGATAATTTTGTTCAATCTTCACTGCAGTATGCGCTTTTGAAGTGGTGGCACCACCTATCAATAATGGCACCTCAAACCCACGTCGCTGCATTTCTTTGGCAACATGCACCATCTCATCAAGTGATGGCGTAATCAAACCACTCAGTCCAATAATATCAACGTCTTGTTCTTGGGCGACCTGCAATATTTTATCGCATGATACCATCACACCTAAATCAATAATCTCATAGTTATTGCATTGAAGTACGACTCCAACAATGTTCTTACCTATATCGTGAACATCGCCTTTTACTGTGGCTAATAAAATTTTACCGTTGGTATATCCCGCTTGTTTTTCGGCATTGATATAAGGTTCTAAATAGGCAACAGCTTGTTTCATAACGCGAGCGGATTTAACCACTTGAGGCAAGAACATCTTGCCTTCACCAAACAAGTCTCCAACGACATTCATACCTGCCATTAGTGGACCTTCAATCACTTCTAATGGCTTGCTTGCATTGGCTCGCGCAAGTTCAGTATCTTCGACAATAAACTCAGTAATGCCCTTAACCAGCGCATGTTCTAAACGCTTTTCAACTGGCCAGCTACGCCATTCTTGCTGAGTCCGATCTTCTTCAACCGCACCGCTATCACGATAGTTAGCGGCAATATCAAGCAACCGATCGGTACTATCATCACGCCGATTAAGCACCACATCTTCAACAGCATTACGTAATTCATCAGACAGATCATCATAAATGGCTAACTGACCCGCATTAACGATCCCCATGTCCATGCCATTTTTAAAACAGTAATATAAAAATACCGCATGGATAGCTTCTCGAACTGGATTATTACCTCTAAATGAGAACGAAACATTAGATACTCCACCCGAAACCATTGCATGAGGTAGAGTACGTTTAATATCAGCAACAGCCTCAATAAAATCAACCGCGTAATTATTGTGTTCCTCTATACCCGTAGCAACCGCAAAAATATTGGGATCGAAAATAATATCTTCAGGTGGAAAGCCCACGTCATCGACTAGAATATGATAAGCATTGGTACAAATTTCAATTTTACGCTCACGTGTATCAGCTTGACCTTCTTCATCAAAAGCCATCACAATCACTGCGGCACCATAACGACGTAGTAACTTAGCTTGAGCTATAAAATTCTCTTTACCTTCTTTGAGAGAAATAGAGTTAACTATGGGTTTGCCCTGAACACATTTCAGTCCAGCTTCAATGATCTCCCACTTTGATGAATCAACCATAATTGGCACTTTAGCGATCTCAGGCTCAGTCGCACACAAATTAAGGAAGCGCACCATCGCCGCTTTCGCATCCAACATGCCCTCATCCATGTTGATATCAATGATTTGAGCACCAGCTTCAACTTGCTGCCGAGCAACCTCTAACGCTTCATCATAAAGTTCATCTTTAATTAAGCGTTTAAAACGTGCAGAGCCAGTAACATTGGTTCGCTCTCCAACGTTAATAAATAAACTTTCAGCTTCAATAGTCAGTGGTTCTAAGCCTGATAATCGACAGGCAATATTAATCTCAGGTAAAACCCTCGGTTTAATATTTTTAGTCACTTGATACATCTGCCGAATATGTTCAGGTGTCGTACCGCAACAGCCGCCGACTAAATTTAAAAAGCCTTGCTGCGCCCATTCTTTTATATGTTCAGCCATCTCATCAGCGTCAAGATCATACTCACCAAATGCATTTGGCAACCCTGCATTTGGGTGAGCAGAAACCGCATATTCAGATATACGAGATAACTCTGCTACATATTGGCGTAATTCATCTGGACCGAGAGCGCAATTTAAACCAAAGGAAATCGGCTTTACATGGCATAAAGAATTATAGAAAGCTTCGGTCGTTTGACCTGAAAGAGTACGTCCAGAAGCATCTGTGATAGTACCTGAAATCATCACCGGAAGCTCATAACCAAGCTCGTCAAAAACCCCTGTTACCGCAAAGGCACAGGCTTTGGCATTCAACGTATCAAAAATAGTTTCGATCAAAATAATATCGACCCCACCTTTAATAAGCGCATGCGTTGACTCGCTATAAGCAATTACCAACTCATCAAAAGTAACATTACGAAACCCAGGATCATTCACATCAGGAGAGATTGAACAAGTACGGTTAGTAGGACCTAGCACACCAGCCACAAATCGGGGTTTATTCGGCGTTTGTGCTGTCCACTCATCCGCCGCCTCACGAGCAAGGGTTGCCGCCGAAAAATTAATTTCGGCACTGAGGCTTTCCATATCATAGTCAGCCATCGCAATGGTGGTCGCGTTGAAGGTGTTGGTTTCTAAAATATCAGCGCCAGCTTCTAAATATTCCAGATGAATATCTTTAATTAGCTGTGGTTGGGTTAATACTAATAGATCGTTATTCCCTTTAAGATCTGCATGCCAATCATTAAAACGTTGGCCACGGTAATCTTGCTCGTCAAGCTTATAACTTTGAATCATGGTGCCCATACCGCCATCAATGATCAAAATCTGCTGTTCAAGTCGCTTATGCAGTACATCCTTGCTTTTTAACACCACATTACATCCTTATAATCCATTACAGCTTGATAACATCCTATCACAATTCAAATAGGAATCTAGACGTCTAAACATGTACAATGACAAAATAAATTAATAAGCGGTAGCCATTACTAACTGATGGTTTTACTATCACAAGCAATTAAATCTAATCAATAAATTAATCTAGAGGTTTCGCATGTCGGTTTACAACACCCTCTGCTTTCTAGCTGCAGCAGCAATGCTAATAGCTTTTATAAACAGTAAGATAGGTAAAATGCAAACCACCATAGCCATTACGGCTGGTTCACTTATCTTATCGTTACTTATCATTTTTGCAGGCCATAATGGCTGGTTTCATCTTGAAGATATTGCTTCGACCCAGATGGGAAAAATCAACTTTGAAGACTTTTTATTAAAAGGGATTTTAGGATTTTTGCTCTTTGCAGGTGGGCTTGGTATTAAACTGCCACACCTCAAAGAGCAAAAATGGGAAATCACCACTTTAGCTTTAGGGTCTACTCTGTTTTCAACTTTTTTTATTGGCTTTAGTTTGTGGGGTATTTGTCAGTTACTGGGGATTCAACTCGATCTGATATACTGCTTACTGTTTGGTTCTTTGATCTCACCAACCGATCCAATTGCTGTACTTGCTATCGTTAAAAAAATGAATGCACCTCGACGAATTTCGACCCAAATCGAAGGTGAGTCATTATTTAATGATGGTTTTGGTTTAGTTATCTTTGTGACGCTATTTACCATCGCCTTTGGCAATCAAAGTCCAACCGTCTTGAGCGTGAGCCAATTATTCATACAAGAAGCAATTGGCGGCATTGTTTATGGTTTCATTCTCGGTTTAATCTTTCATTACCTTATCTGCTCGACCAATGACCACTCAATGGAATTACTATTAACCATCGGTATTCCAACAGCAGGCTATGCTTTTGCCGAAATCATCCATGTCTCTGGCCCACTTGCTATGGTAGTTTCAGGCATAATGATCGGTAACTGGACTCGTTATATTGGATTTTCAAAAGAAAGTGAAGAGCACCTTGATCACTTCTGGGAATTGGTTGATGAGTTTCTAAATGGTCTATTATTCTTACTTATTGGTATGACCATGCTTGAGTTTAGCTTTCACCAAGAAGACTGGATCCTAATGGCAATTGCGATTCCACTCGTCTTACTAAGCCGCTATCTAAGTGTCAAATTACCTTATCTTGGCTTTAGTCGTTACCGTCAATACAATCCAATGTCAGTTAAAATTCTAACATGGGGTGGTTTACGAGGTGGTCTAGCACTGGCGATGGCCATGGCTGTACCTGCGGGTGTTATTGTTATTCCAGCAAAAGATATAGATGTGAGAGAAATCATCCTAGTCATGACTTACTCTGTAGTGGTGTTCTCTATTTTGATTCAAGGCTCAACCATCACCTCATTAATAGAAAAAGCCAAGCTATGGGAAAGCCAAAATAAACATTAATTTCTATCCCCCCCATAGATAACAAAAAGGCCAGCTAATTAAGCTGGCCTTTTTATTAATCTTTGGTAAAGCTGGCTTCAGAAAAGTGTGCCAAATCGTAAGGGGTTTGTTGGTAAACGCAATAATTAAGCCAATTACTAAATAGCAAATGGCCATGACTACGCCAACTCGCAACAGGTGTGCAGTTAACATCATCATTAGGATAATAATTAATAGGAATCGGTGGTTCCATTCCCTGTTCACTGTCACGAACATACTCATGATGCAATGTGTCAACATCGTATTCAGGATGACCGGTGACAAATACATTACGCTTATCTTTGGTTGCAGCTAAATAAACACCTGCTTGATCTGATGTCGCTAAAATATCTAAGTCAGTATGCTTACTTAAATAATCTGCAGAAAAATCAGCATAACGAGAATGAGGTGCAAAAAAAGTATCATCAAAACCACGTAATACAGGATGGTGACAATCATGAATGCGATGATGATAAACCCCTGACAATTTTTCTTTACGTGTTCGCTTAGGTAAATCATACAACAACTTCAATCCAGCTTGAGCAGCCCAACAGACAAACAATGTTGAGGTCACATGATCCTTAGCCCAATTCATAATCAGCTGAATTTCTTCCCAATACAGTACATCTTCAAACTGCACTAACCCTAGTGGTGCACCTGTCACAATCAAACCATCAAAATTACGGTCTTTCACCATTTCAAATTGACGATAAAAGGTATCTAAATGTTCTTGAGGAGTATTTTTTGTTGGTCGGTTATCAATCCGTAATAACTCAACATCCACTTGTAATGGACTATTAGAAAGTAAACGTAAAAACTGAGTCTCAGTCTCAATTTTCTTTGGCATCAAATTCAGTAACAACACTTTCAGCGGTCGAATACCCTGACTAGCAGCACGAGCTTCCGTCATGACAAAGATATTTTCACTTCTTAAAATATCTGTTGCAGGTAAACGATCTGGTATTTTAATTGGCACTTTGGTTTTCTCCTTACCCCAAAATAGCTTTAGCCGTCTAGATATCTAACTAAAACTATAGAAAAAACAATATTGGTGCAAGTAAAATCCAATAATCTCGCCGATAATCAAATATGCTTTTAATAGATAAATGAAATAATAAGAAAGGATTAATAGCAAAAGGAATAAAATATTATAAAGCTAGAAATGAAAAAACCCAGCCGAAGGCTGGGTTTTAAAGAGGTATTTAGCAATGTCCTACTCTCACATGGGGAGACCCCACACTACCATCGGCGCTACAACGTTTCACTTCTGAGTTCGGCATGGAATCAGGTGGTACCGCTGTGCTATGGTTGCTAAAAAAATAAATGGTGCTAGTACCCAGAGTCGAACTGGGGACCTCACCCTTACCAAGGGTGCGCTCTACCAACTGAGCCATACCAGCACACAAAGCTGTTATGAATCTGCAAGTGCAAATTC
>NZ_JAYXUH010000008.1:0-162595 GCF_036040035.1 Photobacterium sp. S4TG1 | reverse complement strand
GATTGTGATACCGCGCTCGCGCTCTTCAGGAGCGTTATCGATAGATGCGAAGTCTTTAGCAACACCACCGTACACTTTTGCAAGTGTAGTACAGATAGCAGCTGTTAGAGTTGTTTTACCGTGGTCAACGTGACCGATTGTACCAACGTTAACATGCGGTTTTAGACGTTCAAATTTTTCTTTAGACACAATTGTGTTCCTTCCTAGTTAAGATACGCCCCCTACTAGGTCGGGGACGGCTCTGAAGTTTGTATTTTATGCGCCAATAGCCATTGACGCAATAATGAAATTAAATACGTTCAGCAATAATTTTGTCAGTAACGTTCTTTGGCATTTCAGCGTACTCGCTAAACTCCATAGAATAAGACGCACGGCCTTGTGTTGCCGATCTTAAATCAGTTGCATATCCGAACATTGCTGATAGTGGAACTTGCGCACGAATAATTTTAATACCCGCATTGCCTTCTTCCATACCTTCGATCATGCCGCGACGACGGTTAAGATCGCCAACAACATCACCCATCCAATCTTCTGGCGTGGTAATTTCAACTTTCATCATCGGTTCAAGCAATACTGGAGTTGCCTCAAGAGCACCTTGTCGTAATGCCATTGAACCTGCGATTTTAAATGCAATTTCGCTTGAATCAGTGTCGTGGTAAGAACCATCAACTAATGTCGCTTTGACATCAATCATTGGGTAGCCTGCTAACACGCCACTCTTCATTTGTTCTTCGATACCTGTAGCAACAGCACTAATGTATTCTTTAGGTACGCTGCCACCAACAATTTCATCTACGAATACGAAACCTTCACCCGGTTCTGATGGTTCAAGCTTTAGCCACACATGGCCATATTGGCCACGGCCGCCAGTTTCACCAGCTTGACGAATGAATTTACCTTCAACTTTAGTGTTACCACGAATAGTTTCACGGTAAGCAACCTGGGGTTTACCCACGTTGCAGTTGACGTTAAATTCGCGTTTCATACGATCGACGATGATATCCAGGTGAAGCTCACCCATGCCAGAAATTAGAATCTGACCTGATTCAACATCGGTCTCAACGCGGAAAGATGGGTCTTCTGCTGCTAGTTTATCTAGCGCGATTGTCATCTTATCTTGATCAGCAACAGAACGTGGTTCAACCACAATCTGAATAACCGGTTCAGGGAATTCCATGCGCTCAAGGATCACTTTATGATTTTGATCGCACAAGGTATCGCCTGTCGTTGCAAATTTAAGACCAATGGCTGCCGCAATGTCACCAGCGCGCACTTCTTTGATCTCTTCACGTTTATTCGCATGCATCTGAACAATACGACCTAAACGCTCACGTTTTTCTTTTACAGTGTTGAAAACAGTATCACCTGAATTAACAACACCTGAGTATACGCGCATGAAAGTTAACGTACCTACGAACGGGTCGGTTGCGATTTTGAACGCTAGTGCTGAGAATGGTTCGTCATCACTTGAATGACGCTCAACAGGGTTACCGTGTTCGTCTTCACCAGTAATTGCTTTTACTTCAGTTGGTGAAGGTAGAAAATCAACAACAGCATCAAGTACGGCTTGAACACCTTTGTTCTTAAATGCAGAACCACAAGTTGCCAGTACGATTTCGTTGTTTAGGGTACGTTGACGCAGACCAGCTTTAATTTCAGCTTCAGTCAGTTCACCTTCTTCAAGGTATTTATCCATTAGTTCATCATTAGCTTCTGCTGCTGATTCAACTAAGTTCATGCGCCACTCTTCTGCTAACTCTTGCATGTCAGCAGGAATATCTTCATAGGTAAAACTGGTGCCTTGATCAACATCAGACCAGTTAATGGCCTTCATTTTGATCAGGTCAATTACACCTTTAAATTCATCTTCAGTACCAATATTTAATTGCAGAGGCACTGGTGTTGCACCAAGACGGTGTTTGATCTGCTCGATAACGCGGAAGAAATCTGCGCCCGTGCGATCCATCTTGTTGATAAAAACAATACGAGGAACTTCATATCGATCGGCTTGACGCCATACAGTCTCAGACTGAGGCTCTACACCTGAAGCACCACAGAACACAACAACAGCACCATCAAGTACGCGCAGTGAACGTTCAACTTCAATGGTGAAGTCTACGTGTCCTGGAGTATCAATAATGTTGATTCGGTGCTCGTCGAACTGCTTGTCCATACCGCGCCAAAAGGTGGTCGTAGCAGCAGATGTGATAGTGATACCACGTTCTTGCTCCTGCTCCATCCAATCCATAGTAGCAGCGCCGTCGTGTACTTCACCAATCTTGTGAGATAGACCTGTATAAAACAGGATGCGCTCGGTAGTGGTTGTTTTACCGGCGTCAACGTGAGCACAGATACCGATATTACGGTAGCGCTCGATAGGCGTTTTGCGAGCCACGGTTGTATCCTCTTACTAAGGTGAACCTTAGAAAATGGTTTAGGCACAGCAGGATAACCTGCTGTGCCCAAGCGGTATTACCAGCTATATTACCAGCGGTAATGTGCGAACGCTTTGTTCGCATCTGCCATACGGTGAACGTCTTCACGTTTCTTAACAGCAGAACCTTTGTTGTCAGCTGCATCTAGCATTTCGCCTGCAAGACGCTGAGCCATAGATTTTTCACCACGCTTACGCGCAGCTTCAACTAACCAACGCATAGCTAGTGCATTACGACGTACTGGACGTACTTCTACAGGCACCTGGTAAGTTGAACCACCCACACGGCGAGATTTAACTTCTACCGCTGGACGTACATTTTCAAGAGCTTTTTCGAATACAGATAAGTGTTCTTCACCAGAACGCTCAGCCATAGTTTCTAGTGCAGAGTAAACAATTTTTTCTGCAGTAGATTTCTTTCCGTCAACCATTAGGATGTTAACGAATTTTGCCAGCAATTCTGATTTGAATTTAGGATCTGGAAGGATCTTACGCTGACCGATTACGCGACGACGTGGCATGGATTATCTCCGTTGTCTTCTTCAGGTTATCCAAAACTTTTCAGTTTCTTCAAAATTAAATAATTTTAGTGTTTGGCCTTACTTAACGGAATCCATTAAGACTTAGGACGCTTCACACCGTACTTAGAACGACCTTGTTTACGGTCATTAACGCCTGCACAGTCAAGTGCACCACGAACAGTGTGGTAACGAACACCCGGTAAGTCTTTAACACGACCACCACGGATAAGAACAACTGAGTGCTCCTGAAGGTTGTGACCTTCACCGCCGATGTATGATGTTACTTCAAAACCGTTTGTTAGACGAACACGACAAACTTTACGTAATGCTGAGTTCGGTTTTTTAGGTGTAGTAGTGTAAACACGAGTACATACACCACGTTTCTGTGGGCACGCTTCTAGTGCTGGCACGTTGCTTTTTACAACTTGCTTAGCACGTGGCTTACGTACCAACTGGTTAATAGTTGCCATTAAATAGCTCCTGATTGTTACTTTCGTAAGGTGAAAAATCTGCCTCCCAACAACAGGAGGACGCGAAATTTTAGGCATCGCACCTAAAGGTGTCAAGATCTAACCAACGATCAATTAAGTGATCATTTCTTAAACAATCACTTTTTTGTCCATATATTGTTACTAATAATGGCTTATTACGCCCATTTCATGTGTTTATTATGCCGTTCAGTTAGCAAAACAAACCCTTTGTAATCAATAACATCTAGACCTTTATCACATTTATCTTGCAAACCGCGCGCAATAATATCGGCTTCTAGTAAATAAATTTTTACGCCAATATTTTTTATTAAATCAAAGTAAATATTTTCGCTCAAGGCGACAATTACGGCATCTTCGAGCAATAAGATCTCATCATCAGGGCAAATAAACTGTAAACATTGTGTCAATGCATGGCTCTGAAATGGTGATCGGGTCACAGTATGTAACATCGGCACCTCAAAATGTGAGAATTTGGTGGCAACAATGCAATCTTGTCACCAACTCGGAATGGGGACAGATAATCACATCAATTAATAAATCATCAACGTTTAATCCGCGTTCAATTAATGACTGCTGACATACATAAATATTTTCGATGTCATACAAAGGTAACATTTTAAAAGTCGCAATATAATTACGACTTAAAATAGCGTCTGGCTGTTGATGCTTAACCAGTTGTAATACCCCATCACCAATAAAAAATGCGTCTAGTGCTTCAGTATAAGCAGAAGCCGCTAATAGCGCATCCAGCCCTTCACGACCACAACTATTGCCGTGAGGTGGTTGACGAAAAACAAACCCTAAGTTATTCACTCAATTAACCTCAAAATTGAATCACGCGATCAGCACTAAGTAACACCTCTGCAAGCCCGCCAAGTCCAACGGCTTCAAATCCTGATGCTAAATTATGACTCGGCAATTGGTGGTGCTGTGCTTCTTGTTCACCAACAATGCCACGTCGTAATGCAGCAGCAACACACGTATGTAATTCAATCTGGTGTATTTGCGCTAACTGCTGCCATGCGGCAACCAAATCAAATTCGTCTGATGCTGGCGCGGTAAGCGCATTACTATTTAAAACGCCATCTTGATAAAAGAAAACGCGAGCAAGTGTATGTCCCTGCTCAATGACTGCGCATGAAAATTGATATGCTGAGCGTGCGGTTTGAGTACCATAAGCTGGGCCATTAACAACAATGGCGTAAGTTAAACTCACTTGTCACCGTCCTCTGTTTTACGCTGACGAATATAAAGATAGACAGTATGCTTTGATATATTAAGTCGATCAGCAACACGGTTAATTGCATCTTTAATATCAAAAATACCCTTATCAAATAGCTCCATTACTATTTGACGATTTTTGGCATTGTTTGAGACATTCTTATCCGCATTTATTTCTTCAATCGTACGCTCAACGGTTTGATCGACCAATTCATCAACATCACTGGCAAAATTTACTTTTGATGCAGCTTGCTTTGCTTCATCAGTTGGCATAAACGATTGCAGAATTTGGGTAAATGGCACATCAAGATTAACGTTAATGCACAGCAGTCCAATGACTTTATTATCACCATTACGAATCGCAATGGTAATTGACTTCATTAAATCACCGCCTTTAGCACGCGTAAAATAAGCACGTGAAAAATTGCGTTCTGAATTTTGAATATCACGTAAAGAACGTAGCGCAAGATCCGTAATTGGAGATCCCACTTTACGACCGGTATTTTGGCCATTGGCTATTTTGATTGCCGAGGTATTTAAATCGGCTAAGGAGTGCAGAACAATTTCACAAAATGGCCCAATCAATGCAGCTAAACCGTCAACAACCGCTTCATACGCACGCAGAATATTATCATCGTGTTCAGAAAAAATACGTCTGTCAACGATGTCACTATCAACAATTATCTCTGTTCCAAAATTATCTACTGAAATCACGATATCACCTTCCATTTTGCTGCTTATCTACAATGCGATCGCCCTGATCTATCACTACAAGCATTCAATATAATTGATAAAATTTAAAATCTTCTCAGTAAGTTTATCAGATAATTGAACAAAAAAGACCCGACATATGCCGGGTCTTGATCAACAGTTACGCTTTTTTGTCACTAGAAAGTGATAAATTATTGCGCTTTTGTCGCTGTAGTTGTTGTTTTTACAGCTTCAACTGCAGGCTGTTGAGCTTGCTTAGCACCTTTGATACTTAATAATTCTACTTGGAAAACAAGAGTAGAATTAGCAGGAATGCTTGGATTAGCTTGTGCGCCATATGCTAGTTGTGGCGGAATAACAAACTCAAACTTAGAACCAACTGGCATTAATTGTACGCCTTCAGTCCAACCTGGAATTACTTGATTTAGTGGGAAAGTTGCTGGTTGGTTACGCTGGTATGAACTATCAAATACAGTGCCATCAGTTAGCATGCCTTTGTACTGTACTTCAACAGTGTCAGTTGCAGCAGGTTTTGCACCTGTACCTTCTTTCTCAACTTTGTACATCAAACCAGATTTAGTAGTTACTACGCCCGCTTCTTTAGCGAATTTAGCGCGGAACTCTTCACCTACTTTTACGTTCTTTTCAGCTTCAGCTTTTGCTTTTTGCTCAACAATCTTTGCAACACGTTGATCAAGAGATTGTAGTGCTTGCTGAGTTTGTTCTTGTGTCATGCGGCTCTTACCTGCAAACACATCTTCAACACCAGCAAGAACGTCTTGACGGTTAAGATTAAGACCTAGTTCTTTTTGTTGATCAAGATTAGCTGATAGATATTGTGCTAGTGATGCACCAATAGCATATGCTGCTTTTTGATCTTCAGTTTTAAATTCAACTTTAGCTGCATCCGTTGCTGCAACAGCAGCTGAAGCTGTTGTTTGTTCAACTTTTGCAGGTTCAGCAGGCTTGTTGGTGTCTGCTTTATTATCGTCCTGACAACCCACAGCAAGGAAGATTGTTGCTGCTAATACAGACATCTTTAAAATAGGCTTCATGTATTTCTCCATCAGTCATTGAGGTCATGCCTCACTTTTACACTGTGTTTATTAGTATGAGTATGAAAACAAAATTATATCAATATACTACTACCAGTCTGATTAAGTAACTGTAAATACTTAGCGCTGCAGTTATTTAATCAGATTCATTTCTTCTATCTAGTTACCCTAATCAAGCGGAACCAGAGCTTAATGTACAAGAAATTTTTGTCAGTTAGTCTACTTTTCTCGACCTTTGCCTTGAGCGGTTGTTTTCTCTTCAATTCAGAAGTTCAACGCTGGCATCTTGCTCAACAAGGTAGCACGAGTTTAAGCCTTAGCCGCGATGGCCGTTTTGCACTGATTAGCACAAACATACAAGGTATCGCGCTATGGGACTTACAGCAAAACAAAAAGTTAGCTGATTTTGGTTCTCAAGATCAATATCACAATAGCGTGATAACAAGCCATATATCTGATAACAATCGTTATGCTATAACCGCGACAACTCAAAACTTTGCCGTATGGGATTTAGGATGGTCACAAGCCCACGGGTTATGGTCGATTGAGAGTGCAACAATTGAAGATGTGGCTATTGCCAACAATGGCACTGATGTATTGTTAGCATTAAATAATGGTAAAGCACTATTTATTGACTTAAAAAAGGGTCGACGCCTAGAGTTCTTAGCGCATCGAAACAATGTTAATAGTGTTGCTCTCTCAGCCAATGGTCGCTATGCCCTTTCTGGAGGTAATGATCACCACGCCTATTTGTGGGATACCCGTAGCGGACAGATTATTTATTCATTTAAGCATAGCAGCAGTGTTAACCAAGTCGCACTGCAACGCGATGGAAAATTCGCTTTTTCTGCTACCGATAATAATGACAATATTATTTGGGACTTAACCACGGGTAACAAAATTACTCAATTAGCGATGAAAGTTCGCTATCACCCCCTTTCAAGTGCCCGTTTTTCTGATGATGGTCAATTTTTAGTAACGGGATCACCGTCACGCCGAGTCGAATTATGGCGCACAGATAATGGTGAAAATATCAAAAATTGGCGAGCGGAAGTACAGTCAGGGGCTCGACCCGCCACTGCAGTGGTGTATGATGTCGCTATTAGCCCTACAGGTAATGTTGTCGCTGGCTCGTCTGCTGGTTACGCTCAAGCCTGGTCAACCGACTGAAAGATATCCCATGAATGAGATACAACAATTACAAAGCCGTCTTGATGAACTCGAGATGAAACTCGCCTTCCAAGAACAGACCATTGATGAATTAAATGATGCGCTAACGAAGCAGCAATTTATGATTGATCGAATGGAAGTACAACTTAAGTTTATGGTCGGTAAAGTTAAAGGTATGCAAACCTCTAATATGGCAGATGAATCAGAAGAAACACCGCCGCCACATTATTAAATAGAGGTTCGAGGTTCGAGGTTCGAGGTTCGATAAAATAAAAACAAAAAAGGAAGCCGAGGCTTCCTTTTTTATGATCACAATAAATGTGATTAGTGAGAACAGCCGCAGCCACCCTTACCTTCGCCACCGCAACAACCTTCGTCATTACCGTGATCGTGGTCGCCGCCACAGCAATCATCGTCACCGTGATCACCACAACCGCCTTCACCACCACAACAACCGCCACCTTGGTGTAGGTGACCATGTTCAATTTCTTCTTCAGTTGCAGCGCGTACAGCAACAACTTCAACGTCAAAACCAAGTGTTTGACCAGCAAGCATGTGGTTACCATCAACAACAACTTCGTCGCCGTCAACTTCAGTTACTTCTACAGGGATTGGACCTTGATCAGTATCAGCTAGGAAACGCATACCAACAGTGATTTCATCAACACCTTGGAATACATTTGCAGGAACACGTTGAACCATTTCGTCCATGTGCTCGCCGTAAGCTTCTTCAGGAGCAACAGTGATTTCAAACTTATCGCCTGCCACGTGACCTTCAAGCGCTTTTTCCAGACCAGGAATAAGGTTGTTGTGACCGTGTAGGTAATCAAGAGGTACTTCAACTGTTGATTGATCGACAACGATACCTTCTTCAGTTTTCACTTGGTAAGCTAGGCTTACAACTGTGTCTTTAGCGACTTTCATGTTAACTCCAAAATTTAAGCTTGGGGTGATAGTTTTTGTTCCCATATCATACAGGATAATACCATTGAGATGCCATTATCACATTAGTCTGGTTTAAAAATCCCTATCACTTGTTGTTTGGTTGTCGAAGAAAGTTGTTCACTTTCTTTTACTGACTGTGGCAAACGTGTATCAAGGTGATGACATAGTGCACATTCAATGTGTTCAATGTCATGTTGCCGCCACCAGCGTAATGTATCTTGCGCTTGGCAATTCGGACACACTGCACCTGCAATAAATCGTTTCTTGATCATTAAATCATTCCTTGATTAATTCCAATCTTGGTGGCGTTGTTGCTCACCACGCATTTCACGATCAAAGATATCTTCTAGCTCTTTACGCGCTTCTTTTTGACGTGAAGCTAAATTGACATCTTCGCTATGCTGAGGCAGTAAATCACGTAATGCTTGGCTATCAATTTTACGAAAATGCGCCTGAGCACGATTCGCTTTATAAGGATGCATACCCAGAGATATGAGGGCTTGACGACCTAAATCAAGAGCACCTTCAAATGTTTCACGTGAAAAACATTCAACCCCATAACTTAATAACTGATGGGCTTCAACACGGCTACGCGCACGCGCCATTAATTTCAATCGAGGAAAGTGTTGTTGGCATAGTGCGACGACTTCCATCACCTCATTAGGATCATCAGTACAAATAATCAAGGCTTCAGCATTCTCAGCACCTGCAGAGCGTAATAAATCTAATTGAGTCGCATCGCCGTAATAGACCTTATAGCCAAATTTACGTAAAAATTGAATTTGGCTAGGGTCGCGTTCTAATACCGTCACGCGAATTTTATTAGCAAACAATAACCGTCCTACCACCTGCCCAAATCGACCAAACCCGGTAATAATAACTCGCGGTTGACGATCAATGACATCTGAGACCGGTTGCTCTGTATCTTCAGCTTGAAAGCTACGGCGATACCACTGTTTTTGTAGTTGTAAAATTAATGGCGTCGTCATCATAGATAAACTAACAACCACTAATAACAACGGTGCTAACTCACCACTTAATAATCCATCAGCTTTAGCTGCTGTAAATAACACAAAAGCAAATTCTCCACCTTGGCTTAAAATAACTGCCATCTGACTTCGTGATTTTTCACCAACGCCAAACATGCGTGCCAATAGATAAAGAATACCAGCCTTAAGGGTCACTAAGGCAATAACTGCCACAAGTATTTGTAACGGATATTGCAGTAACAACCCCAGATTAACCGCCATACCAACCGAGATGAAAAATAACCCCAGTAATAGTCCTTTAAACGGTTCAATAGCAATTTCAAGCTCATGCCGATATTCACTTTCAGCCAGTAATACACCCGCTAAAAACGCACCAAGCGCCATCGATAAACCAATCATCTGCATGATTAAAGCAATACCAATAACTAACAATAACGCGGCCACATTAAACAACTCACGCACACCACTCATCACCACATAACGAAATAACGGCCGTAACAGAAAATGCCCCGCCACTAAAAACAGCACAATACAACTCAACATCCAAATGCCATCAAGCCAACTGCCACCAGCATTACCTGCCAGCAATGGTAATAACGCTAACATTGGAATAACCGCGATATCTTGAAATAGCAGCACCGCGAACCCTGATTGACCGGTTTCACTACCACCTAGTTGTTGTTCATCAATGACCCTTAGCGCAATCGCCGTTGATGACAATGCCAACCCCATGCCGATAACAATCGCATCACGCCAGCTAAGTTCTGGAAAAAACCAGCGGCACCCAAGAGCTATAGTTGCAATAACCGCCGTCGAAAGCACAACTTGACTGCCACCGAGCCCTAAAATGGGTTTGCGCATTTGCCATAATTTTTTAGGGTTTAACTCTAATCCAATCAGAAACAGCAGTAATACCACCCCAAATTCAGAAAAGTGTAACATTGCATCCACATCAGAGATTAATCCCAAGCCCCATGGACCAATGCCAATCCCCGCAATGAGATACCCCAATACAGAACCAAGCCCTAACCGTTGCGCTAAAGGTACCGCAATAATTGCAGCCCCTAAGAAAATCACCATCACCACTAAAAAGTCATTATTCATGGCGAACTCCTGCGATTAACGGTAATTTCGGATCGTTTTGATGAGGATTAATTAACCATTGCCGATACCATTGTGCATATTGCTGGCGCTCCAATTCTGGAATTCGTCGAGCCCAATGCACCACTAACGGCGGTAACCACTGCATTCGACAAAGGTCAGCACACAATTCAAATGGCTTTAAAATATCGTCAATACTGCACCGGTTATAACCATCAGGACTGTAAGCTTCTGCAGCACCACCAGTGGTGATGACTGAACGCCAATATTTACCTGCCGTTGCTTTACCATCACCATGGGCAAACCCTTTAGTTAACACTCGATCAAGCCACTCTTTCAACAGAGATGGACAAGAGTACATATACAATGGATGTTGAAATATGATCACATCATTAGCCATTACCCGTGCCCGCTCAGCGACCTCATCTATAAAAAAATCAGGGTAAGTAGCATATAAGTCATGCACAGTAACATGAGGCAGTTGTTCAATTTCATTGAGTAATGTTTGATTCGCAACGGATTCTTGAGGATCGGGGTGAGCAAAGATAATTAATATTTTTAAATCGGTCATACTGTCCTTTGCACGTCGTTAGATGATCCAAGTAATACTTTGCTAGAGTATTACGGCGTCCAATTGTTAACCATCATACCTAATTGTTACTTAATATGATCATTTAGTTGGCTTTTCTATTTTATACAAACCAGCATCTCCCCCATGTAAGTACCGTGTTAACTCGGTGTCAGGTTAGCCACTGGTTCAAGTTTGGGTTAGACTCCTGAACATAATTCCAGTTTAATTTTGTGGAGCGGGCACGTCCCCGGCGCTATCGATGATTATCTTCTCAGACATCCAACTTCTACGTGGTGGTAAAGTTCTGCTTGAAAATGCCACAGCAACCATAAACCCTGGCGATAAAGTCGGTCTGGTAGGGAAAAACGGTTGTGGTAAATCAACCCTATTCGCATTACTCAAAAATGAACTCAGCTTAGATGGCGGTAATTGTCAGTTTCCAAGTAATTGGGAATTAGCGTGGGTAGCTCAGGAAACTCCTGCACTGGAGCGAGCGGCAATTGAATATGTTATTGATGGTGATCGCGAGTACCGCGAACTTGAACGTCAATTAATCGCAGCAGAATTGGCTGATAACGGCAATAAAGTTGCTGAACTGCATGGTAAAATTGATACCATCGGTGGTTATAGTATCAATGCGCGTGCTGCAGAATTATTAAATGGTCTCGGTTTTTCACAACACCAAATGCAATGGAACTTAACTCAGTTCTCTGGTGGTTGGCGCATGCGTTTAAACCTTGCCCAAGCCCTACTATGCCGTTCTGATCTGTTATTACTCGATGAACCAACCAACCACTTAGATCTTGATGCGGTAATGTGGCTTGAAAAATGGCTTCAAAGCTACCGTGGCACGCTAGTACTGATTTCTCATGACCGTGATTTCTTAGATCCTGTTATCAATCGTATTATTCACGTTGAAAACCAAACCATGAATAGTTACACCGGTAACTACTCATCGTTTGAAGTCCAACGTGCAGAAAAACTGGTATTGCAACAAGCGATGTTCCAAAAACAACAGAAGCAAATGACTCACATGCAGTCATATATCGAACGCTTCCGTTATAAAGCCAGTAAAGCACGTCAAGCGCAAAGTCGTATTAAAGCATTAGAACGGATGGAAAAAGTATTGCCTGCGCAACTTGATAATCCATTCAGTTTTGAGTTCCGCGAACCAAGCGCCCTACCAAACCCTATTCTAATGATGGATCATGTCGCTGCTGGTTATGACGATTTACTGATTCTAGAAAAGATCCGCTTAAATCTAGTTCCAGGCAGTCGTATTGGTTTGTTAGGTCGTAATGGTGCGGGTAAATCAACCTTAATAAAAATGCTAGCGGGAGACTTACCTGCCAAAGCCGGTGATATGGCGTTTTCACAAGGAGTTAAAATTGGTTACTTCGCTCAGCACCAATTAGAAACCTTATACCTTGATGATACGCCGGTTCAACACATGGCTCGCATTGCACCAAACTCAACCGAACAACAGTTACGTGATTACTTAGGTAGCTTTGGTTTTATTGGTGATAAAGCCCTTGAGAAAGTAGGTCCATTCTCTGGCGGTGAAAAAGCACGTTTGGTATTAGCGTTAATCGTATGGCAACGTCCAAACCTATTGTTACTCGATGAGCCAACTAACCACCTTGATTTAGATATGCGTCAAGCACTGACCTTCGCGTTGCAATCTTATGAAGGCGCAATGGTTATTGTTAGTCACGACCGTTACTTACTCCGAGCAACGACCGATGATTTATACTTAGTTCACGATCGCCAAGTAGTGCCTTTTGATGGTGATTTAAGTGATTACCACAAGTGGCTAAGTGAGCAGCAACGTAATGAGCGTCGTGAGCAGCAGGCTGCCAAACCGGATACAAATAAAGACAATAGTGCTGCATCACGTAAAGAACAAAAACGTTTAGATGCTGAATTCCGTAAACAAACCGCACCTATTCGCAAAGAGATCACTAAGCTTGAAAAGCAAATGGATAAGCTTAATGCGATCACCACCGCTGCAGAAACAGCATTAAGTGATAGCTCCATTTATGAGCCTGAAAATAAAGCGCAAATGAATGAACAGTTAAAGCTTCAAGGCGATGCTAAGTCGGATCTTGAAGACATTGAAGTAGCATGGATGGAGCTACAAGAACAATTAGAAGAAATGGAAAGCCAACTTAACGCTGAGTGATCATTGAACGCCGTAGTGATAGTTTTATTACTACGGCGTTTTTATTTGAATCAAGGACATCATATGCAGCCATTCACTGCCGCAAGTGGATTAAGTAATCCCCACCTACAAACCTTATTACCTCGCTTTATTCGTCGCCAGCCTCTTTTCACCCCGACGACTCAACGGCTTGAAATACCTGATGGTGATTTTATCGATCTCGCTTGGACAGAGCAGCCCAATCTCGCGAATCACCACCAACCATTAATGATTTTATTACATGGTTTAGAAGGCAGCTTTAACAGCCCTTATGCTAATGGCTTATTAATGGCAGCCAAGCAGCAAGGTTGGCTTGGGGTCATGATGCATTTTAGAGGGTGCAGCGGTGAATTGAATCGTCATCCACAAAGTTACCATTCTGGTGATATTAAAGATGTACACTTTTTCATTCACTGGCTACGTCAACAATTTCCACAGCGCCCATTTATGGCTGTTGGCGTCTCTCTTGGGGGTAATGTATTGATTAATTACTTAGCGACCTACCCTGATAATAGCGAACTAATTGCAGCTCAAGCAATATCACCACCATTGAACCTTGCTTCATGTTCTGATCGTATTCAACAAGGATTCTCACAAGTTTATCAACGCTACTTACTCACCTCTCTCAAACGTACCGTCGCTAAAAAAATTGACCGTCAACCTCACACAATGCCCATTAATCACCAACAACTGGCATCAATTCGTAGTGTGTGGCAATTTGACCAAGCGATAACAGCACCATTACATGGTTTCAAAAATGCGAATGACTACTATCAACGTTGCAGTGGCTTAAAACAATTAACGAACATTCGCAGTCCTTTACGTATTATTCACGCCAAAGACGATCCATTTATGAATAACGATGTTATTCCATCACAGCCTTTACCCTTCAATATTCGTTATGATTTATCCACTACAGGTGGTCATGTTGGTTTTATTTGTGGCAGCTTACTCAAACCCCAATTTTGGTTAGAGCACACAGTGCCAGAATGGTTTCAACACCAACTCAACTCGCATCAATCACAGCCACTTAAATAATTAATGGCTGACTTTCTTTATCGTGAATTTTAAGAATATACTGCAGTTATTATTTCATTAGTCATTTAAGAAGTTGTAATGATTATTCCTTGGCAAGACATCGCACCAGAAACATTAACCAACCTTATTGAGCAGTTTATTTTACGAGAAGGTACTGATTATGGCGAAGTAGAGATCAGCCTCAGCGATAAAGTGGCTTATGTTCGATGCCAACTACAATCAGGAGATGCGGTGATTGTATTCTCTGAATTACATGAATCAGTGGATATTAAGCTTCGCAATCAAATGTGATCAGCACGTTATTGTAGCGATGACCATTAAAACTTGCCTTCAGTTGCATTTTTATCACTTAATACCGACATTTTAGCAAACCTGTAGTAACATTTATGGTTATCCATTATTTGTTATTAAACCTGTGTTAATCACAACAACAAGGTGAGTTATGTCGGTAAAACATCCTATTATTGCAGTCACGGGTTCATCAGGTGCGGGGACGACCACTACCTCTGAAGCCTTTCGCAAGATGTTTAATATGATGGACATCAACGCTGCATGGCTAGAAGGTGATAGTTTTCATCGCTTCACTCGCCCTGAAATGGATTGTGAAATTCGTAAAGCTAAAGAGCAAGGTCGTCATATCAGCTATTTCGGCGCTGAAGCCAATGATTTTGAACAATTAGCCTACTTTTTCGAGCAATATGCTCATGACGGCAGTGGTAAGTTTCGCCGCTACTTACATACTTTTGATGAAGCAGTACCTTACAATCAAATGCCTGGTACTTTCACCCCTTGGCAACAGCTCGCTGAAAATACTGATGTGCTATTTTATGAAGGATTACATGGCGGTGTGGTTGATGGCGAAACTAATGTTGCTCAGCATGTTGATTTACTGATTGGTATGGTGCCTATTGTTAACCTAGAGTGGATTCAAAAGATTATTCGAGATACTCGAGATCGCGGTCATTCAAGAGAAGCTGTGATGGAATCAATTGTGCGCTCAATGGATGACTATCTTAATTACATCACTCCCCAATTTTCTCGCACCCATATTAATTTTCAGCGTGTTCCAACCGTTGATACATCCAATCCCGTTAGTGCCAAAGGTATTCCAAGTTTAGATGAAAGCTTTGTTGTGATCCGTTTTCGAGGCTTAAAGAATGTTGACTTTCCACATCTCCTAGCGATGATTCAAGGTTCCTTTATGTCACGTCACAACACTCTTGTCGTTCCTGGGGGAAAAATGAGTTTTGCGATGGAGCTGATTATGCGACCGTTGCTTGAACAACTTATTGAAAATGGGAAAATAGCATGAGTAAACACTACAACCAGCGATATTAATAAACGGTTACTAATATCAGCAACCGTCATCGTGGGCGAACTATGCCACAACAATTTCATAGCTGTGACTCATTTCAACACCCTGCCCCAGCATTAAACAAACTGAACAGTATTTTTCAAGCGAGTCAGCCACCACTTTGCTCACTAACTCACTACTTAAATCATGACCAGTAACAATAAAGTGTAAGTTTGCATGAGTGAAAATTCGTGGTGCTTGCTCACGACGCTCAGCAGAAAGATTTACTTCACAAGCCGTGATCTGCTGCTGTAAATCCTGTAAACCACTAACGACATCCACAGAACTACAACCTCCCGTAGCCATCAGTACCAACTCCATTGGGCTTGGGGCTTTTTCACCACCGTTACCATCTAAAACAACACTGTGACCTGAAGCTGATTGGCCAACAAAAGTCATGTTTTCTACCCATTTCACACGTGACTGCATTTTTATATCCTTTAGCTATATTATTTAAAAGTTGAGCTTATTTTTGTTGATAATTCCATCGATGTAAACGTTATTTATTTCGCCTAATGCTAATTGTGTTGCATATTTCTATTGCTAGAATTAGAGAGTAAAACCACTTTGAAACAGCGCTTTTGGTAACTAAGTCACAACGATGTGATCATGTGCACACTTATCTCTCATAAATGAGCGGGTCATCGAGATCAATATCAAGAAAAAGCCCCAAAAAAAGGATACACTCTAAACCAGTTTAAGTTAGCTCGCAGCCCATCAGCTGAGTGAATAAACCCTGCCAACACACAGTTTTGTCGAGTTATCTTTACAGAACATATTGTTGGGCAACATATGCAGAGGAAGTTAGTAATATGGTTCCAGGTAAACCGCAAACAGATCCAACTTTAGAGTGGTTTCTTTCCCATTGTCACATTCACAAATATCCATCAAAGAGCACGTTAATTCACGCAGGTGAAAAAGCAGAAACTTTGTACTACATCGTGAAGGGTTCTGTTGCTGTATTAATCAAGGATGAAGAAGGTAAGGAAATGATTCTTTCTTACCTAAACCAGGGCGACTTTATTGGTGAACTCGGCTTGTTCGAAGAAGACCAAGAACGTACAGCTTGGGTTCGCGCAAAAAGCCCTTGTGAAGTTGCAGAAATTTCATTTAAAAAATTCCGTCAATTAATTCAAGTTAACCCAGATATTCTAATGCGTTTATCTGCTCAAATGGCATGTCGTCTACAAGTGACAAGTCAAAAAGTTGGTGATCTTGCATTCCTTGATGTTACAGGTCGTATTGCACAGACATTATTGAATCTTGCAAAACAACCGGATGCAATGACACACCCTGATGGCATGCAAATTAAGATCACTCGTCAAGAAATTGGTCAGATCGTAGGTTGTTCTCGTGAAACAGTCGGCCGTATTCTTAAAATGCTAGAAGAGCAAAATCTTATTTCTGCTCATGGTAAAACTATTGTGGTTTACGGCACACGCTAATTATTATAGCGATACCGTGATCACCGATGAAACCGCAGCTTATACCTGCGGTTTTTTTTTTCTCTGCATTTCCAAAATTACCTCCATAAAACAATCATTGGCAGCGTCAGTATTACTGTTAAAATTTAATTTGTAATAACACCCATTTGTGTTACATTTTGCTCACAAACGGATATTAAATCAATGATGGCCAATATGGATATTGAACGCTTTTCTGCGAATAGTTTCACCACGGTACCTGGCGTATTAACCACTCAACCCACGACGATTGAAATGACAGGGTTTAGTGATAGCCGCTGTTATCTCGAACAACAAACAGGGTTACGTCGCTGCCCTGCAGATGAATCAGGTGTTTGGGCTTCACCATTAGATAACTAGCCTTATGACAGTGCTTATATGCTAAGCACTGTATTATGTTAATTTGCCTATCGACGGTCTTTACGGCAAATACAACGGCACATCGAAATATACTAGCGATCCGTACTTTCAAATATTTTATTTGCAGAATCAACAACAAACCCTTCATATAATTCGCCATTCGCTTGAGGATAGCGTTTAGCAAATTCATAAAAACCACCTGGGATATTATGAATGCCATCACGAAAGCTGACTCCAACCTTGTCAGCCATAGTTGCTGATTGCTCTAACATAACCTCGGCATTGCCTTTTATCTCACCACCTGCTTGATTAATGACAAATTGATTATGACGCAATAAATGATTGACCTCTTCAAGGTTAGCAAACTGCTCTAACTGATTAATATTGACCGTAAAATGATTCGCACCAAAACCATGGGCCGCAACCCATGCCGCATATTCACTTTCTGCGGCTAAGAACTGGTAGGTTGCAAAATCAAGTTGCCACGGACGCCCTCTATAAACAAAATCAGACTGATGAAAATAATCATCACCCACCTGATCAAGCAATGCCCGTATTGCACGCTGCAATTCAGCGGAGCACCCAGCTAGTTGTAATTCGCTAATAAAGACCTTTGGTAATAAAGGATTGGCATGGATAAATGATTCGGCATACAGTTTTTTAGCACTAAAATGATATTTTGCCTGCGGTTGGTATCCTAAAGCAATAAATGGCGCAGCAAGCACTGCTAATCCACACTTAGGTATTCCAAAACTGCGCAATGCAATATGATCATTGAGTAACGTCGTGTCCTCAGTTAACAACTGCTGTATCTGTACCGCGGAGGGGCATAATCGTTGACTATAATCGTGCCATAAACCATCAAAAAGTTGTGTTATAGATTCCATAATCAGCCTGCTTATTGAAAGCATTATTACTTACTAAACCTTAGTTCAAGCTCACTCCTGGCGCTAATTGGGACGGTAATTGTAATTGTTCCCCTTCAACTGATGCCATTGGATAGGCACAATAATCCGCTGCATAATAAGCACTTGGACGCAAGTTACCTGAAGCACCTGGGCCACCAAAAGGCGCATCGCCACTCGCCCCCGTTAATGGTCGATTTCGATTTACAATCCCTGCACGAATATGATCAATAAAATACTGCCATTGCTGCTCATCGGTTGAAATTAATCCTGCAGCTAAGCCATAGCGCGTTTGATTAGCACTTACCACCGCTTGAGTAAAATCAGTATAACGACAGACCTGCAATAACGGCCCAAAATATTCTTCATCTGCAAGCTCACTGATCGCACTAACATCGATAATCGCCGGTGTTACAATTGCACCGTGCCCACGGGTTGCCGTTAATAAAGCAATTCCACCAGCGGCAAATAATTGCTGCTGATGTGCCATAATTTGATCCGCTGCAACGGAAGAAATTAATGGTCCCATAAACGGTGCCGGTATTGCTAATGGATCACCGACCTGCAATTGTGAAGCAACAACAACTAACCGCGCTAATATTGCATCGCCAGCTTTTCCAGTAGCGATATATAACCGCCGAGCACACGTACAACGCTGCCCTGCACTTAAAAAAGCGGATTGAATAATGGCATATACTGCCGCCTCAATGTCGCCATACTCTTGACCTACTACCAATGGATTATTGCCTCCCATCTCCAAGGCCAACATGGTTTGCGGCTGCCCTGCAAATTGTTGGTGCAGTAAATGTCCGGTGTATGCACTTCCTGTAAATAATACGCCTGCGACTCCTGTTGCCATCGATAATGCGGCTCCTGTTGCACGCCCACCTTGCACTAAATTTAGAACACCATCAGTAATACCGGCTTGCTGCCACAACTCACACATTCGCTGAGCGGTATTAGGCGTCAGCTCTGAGGGCTTAAATACCACGGTATTACCCGCTAATAGCGCTGGAATAATATGGCCATTCGGTAAATGTGCGGGAAAGTTATATGGCCCAAAGACTGCCATTACGCCCAACGGGCGATGGCGCACAATCATCGTTGTATCGGCCTGTTGACGCTGACGAGTGCCCGTTCGTTCATGATAAGCTTGGGTTGATAACTCGACCTTAGCAATCATAGCTGCAACTTCAGTAGTACTTTCCCACAGTGGCTTACCTGTTTCTGACGCAATAATCTGTGCCAATTGAGATTGATGCTTATGCAGTAATTGAGCAAAGCGTTCAATAACGGCTAAGCGCTCACTAAAGGCCGTGTTACGCCAACTTAAAAACGCTGTATTTGCCACAGCAACCGCATTCTCAACCTGCTCTTCACTCGCCGCATTACCCTGCCAAACTACATCGCCGTTGTAAGGATTACAGGATTGAAATTGCTCACCGTCACCCGTTAACCAATGATTATTTATCCATATACTCATTCGTCTCTCCTTTTATGGTTGAGCTATTAATCTTACCTCATCACCCATTCCAACATTTAGTGCAGCAGCAACCTCAACCGTCATCAGTGCTTGTCCTTGTGCATTAATGGCAATAGCGGCAGCTACGGCTCGAAAGCCCGCTAATTGCCCATTTGAAATAAGGTAATGTTGATGGCTACTATGTTCGCCAATATCCACTTGATACCGCTGCGAATGGCGCACAGTTTCAATATTACGAACGTCACATTCAACACTAGGGCCGGCATCAAAAATATCGACATAACCACGACAACAAAATCCTTCTTGCTCTAATAGCTGTAATGCAGGGCGAGTGTTTTCATGCACCTGTCCAATCACAGCTTGCGCTTCTTTACTTAGCAAGTTGACGTAAATGGGCAATTTAGGCATTAAATCGGCAATAAAACCTTTGCGGCCAATACCCGTTAGATAATCAGCATAAGTAAAATCAATCGAAAAGAAATGCTCTTTAAGCCATTGCCAAAAAGGAGAGTTACCCAGCTCATCCGAGACGCCGCGCATTTCAGCAAAGGCCACCTCGGCAAATCGCTGCCGATGATCAGCCATCAACAAAAAACGTGATTTCGATAACAAGCGGCCGTTAATACCTTGACGCCATTCTGGTAATAAAAATAAGCTACACAGCTCAGTCTCACCTGTATATTGGCTTCCCAAAGTTAACACCTTAACGGTGTTATGGACGCCTAATTGACGCGAAGCATGGGTCACTGTACTTAAATGGTAATTATAGAAAGGCACATCAAGCCCAACCGTTGCTTCAATTGCTGTTGTACCAACAACTTGATCGGTGTCGCTATCAACTGCAACCAACAAATAACTTTCTTGATTTGGTGAAGTAACGGTGGCATTAAAACTGGTTTGAGAATGTTGAATACGGTGACGAAGCAAATCTTCATTGATAGGTAATGATGTAAAACCATGACCAGAGGCTTCTGCACATTGCATCAGTGCAGGATAATCAGCGGCAGTAATAGGACGAATAATGAGCATGGCATTCCCTCCTAATGTAGACAATGACTCCTGCCATTGCCTCGCTCAAAATTAGCATCAGAATGGGGCTATTGATGTTAACTAAGCCCCCGCAATTATAATTTAATCACAATTAAGAATCTGCGTTATATAGCGAAGCAATTGCCGCCTCTAAGCGTTGCATTCCTTCATCGATATCGGTTTTATCAATGACAAGTGAAGGCGTAAAGCGTACTACATCCGCTCCTGCCACCAACACCATAACCCCTTCTTTACCTGCAGCAACTAAGATATCTCGTGCTCGTCCTTGCCACTGTGGGCATAAGACAGCCCCAAGTAATAACCCTTTTCCTCGAATATCACTAAAAATAGGATAGCGGTGGTTAATTTGTTGTAATCCCTCACGAAACCACTGCTCACGCTGTTTTACTCCAGCGAGGACTGCTGGCTGACTAATGGTATCAATCACCGCCTCAGCAACGGCACACGCAAGAGGATTACCACCATAAGTTGAGCCATGGGTACCCACTTTAAGATGAGCAGCAAGTGCCGTCGTTGTTAGCATGGCAGCAACAGGGAAGCCGCCACCTAATGATTTTGCAGTGGTCAAAATATCTGGGGTAACACCAAGACCTTGGTAAGCAAACAAGTCTCCTGTACGGCCATTACCCGTTTGCACTTCATCAAAGATCAACAGCGCATGGTGTTTATCACACAGCTCACGTACTCCTTGCACGAACTCAATCGTTGGGCTAATGACCCCACCCTCACCTTGTAAAGGCTCCATCATCACAGCACAGGTTTTATCTGACATTAATTCAGTAATTGCCGCTAAATCATTATAAGGAATATGGGTAACTGCTTGGGGTTTAGGACCAAAACCATCGGAATAAGTACTTTGACCACCGACAGTCACTGTAAAAAAGGTACGTCCATGAAAACCGTGATGAAAGGCAATAATTTGATCTTTATCGGCACTAAAATTATCGACCGCATAACGACGGGCTAACTTTAATGCGGCTTCATTTGCTTCCGCGCCAGAGTTAGCGAAAAAGACTTTATCAGCAAAAGTGAGTTGGGTCAGTGTGTCAGCTAAGCGCAACGCGGGCTCATTGGTCATCACATTACTTAAATGCCACAATTTTTGTGCTTGCTCTGTTAATGCTTCCACCAGCACCGGATGGCAATGGCCTAAACAACTGACCGCAATCCCCCCCGCGAAATCAATATATTCCCGTTGCTGTTGATCCCATAAGCGCGAGCCTTGTCCACGAACGGGAATAATATCCATCGGCGCATAGCAAGGTACCATGACCTCATTAAACAATGAACGTTGCAGCTTCTCTTCTGTTGCCATCACACTATCCTTCTGTGCTGTATGCCGTATTATTAATAGTATTTACATTTTATTAACTTTTTGCCAAGCAAGTTAATGCTTTTTATTTCAGCAAAAGTGTTAATAAATGAATACACTAGCAATAGTTATGCATTATTTACGGAAGATTATTAACCACTATCATTGACCAACACTCTTTCCTCTAAGGAAATAATTCTTATCAAATGCATAAAATTGCATTTCAACAAAAACGAAACGACTCAAATAACGAAGATAAGCAGTAATAACAACAGAAAAGCGTACTTACTCACGCCGTAATAAGTACGTTAGAAAAGCAGTAACAGAGGAATTAGCGTTGCAGAAAATTAGCCAGCAGTTGATGGCCTTGTTCGGTCAAAATGCTTTCTGGATGAAACTGCACCCCTTCAAGTGCCAGCGTTTTATGTCGAATACCCATAATTTCATCAAATTCACCGTCTAATTCTGTCCAAGCGGTGATCTCAAAACAATCAGGTAATGTTGCCACTTTAACGACCAAGGAATGGTAACGCGTCACCGTTAGAGGATTATTCAGCCCCTTAAACACACCACAATCAGTATGATAAATAGGTGATGTTTTACCATGCATAACCTGGCGAGCCCGTACTACATCGCCGCCAAATACTTGCGCAAGTGATTGGTGTCCAAGACACACACCGAGAATCGGTAATTTACCTGCGAAATATTCAATGGCTTGCAAAGATATACCCGCTTCATTAGGCGTACAGGGGCCAGGAGAAATGACTAAATGCGTGGGTGCTAAAGCCTCAATTGCCGCAATATCAATTTCATCATTACGCACCACAACCACTTCAGCGCCTAATTCACAAAAGTATTGATAGAGGTTGTAAGTAAATGAATCGTAGTTATCAATAAGTAACAACATACTACAACTAAGCTCTTATTCTTTACTGTCGACGACAGTAATTAACTTGCGATAAAAAAGCAGAGCCTAAGCCCTGCTTTTATTGTCATTATTATTGCTAGCATTTATGGGCGAGCAACAAAACCTACTGCATGATATGCTTTTTTCAATACTTCAGCAGCGCGTGCTGATGCTTTATCCGCACCGGCTTTCATCACGCTATCAAGATAAGCACGATCATCACGGATACGATGATATTCAGCCTGCACAGGCTCTAGCATTGCAACTAATGCCTCACCAACGTCTTTCTTAAACGGACCATACATATCAACGCCAGCATACTGCGCTTCAATTTCAGCGAAAGTCTTACCCGTTGCGCCAGAATACAAACCCATTAGATTTGAAATACCCGCTTTTTGCTCAATATCATGTGCAATACGTGGTGGCATTTCTGCATCGGTTTGTGCTTTATTAATTTTCTTGAGAATTGACTTAGGATCTTCAAGCAACGTAATAACGTTCTTACGGTTATCATCTGACTTCGACATTTTCTTAGTCGCATCTTGTAAGCTCATTACACGCGCACCTACCGTTGGAATATACGGTTCAGGTACTTGGAAAATAGGACTTTCAACGCTGCCATAGAGATTATTAAAGCGAGTTGCGATATCACGTGCTAGCTCTAAATGTTGTTTCTGATCACTACCCACAGGCACTTGATGGGCGCCATACAATAAAATATCGGCAGCCATCAGTACTGGGTAACCAAATAAACCCGCATTAACATCATTAGCGTGACGCGCTGATTTATCTTTAAACTGAGTCATACGACTTAGCTCACCCATTTGGGTATAGCAATTTAATAACCAGCCCAACTGTGCATGCTCAGGTACGTGAGATTGTACGAACAAAGTGCTTTTCTTTGGATCAACACCAACGGCTAAGCAAATCGCAAGAGCATCGAGAGTTGCTTCATGAAGTGCTTTTGGATCTTGGCGTACAGTAATGGCATGTAAATCAACCACGCAGTACTGACAATCATAATCATCCTGCATCTGTTCCCACTGACGCAGCGCACCAAGGTAGTTGCCGATACTCAATTCACCAGAAGGCTGTACGCCACTTAATACAATGGGTTTACTCATGATCAGGCTGTCCTGTTAATATCTGTAATTGTATTGACGAAAGGTACTAATAACGTGGTTATCAGTACCTAATGTTATTGGTTTTTAGTGTACACCGTAATGTACTAGCAGCCTAGTTTAACCACATCAAGTAATTGCTTGAAGTGATCACAGACAACATCTGGCTGACTATCACTGATCGGTTGACCATAGTTATAACCATAAGTCAGCCCAAGCGAGCGACAACTAGCAGCTTGCGCCGCTAAAATATCGTTACGCGAATCCCCCACCATCAGCAATTCAGTGGCTGCAACATGGTGTTTTTCCATCAACCAATGTAATGCGTAAGGATCAGGTTTTTTCAATGGAAAAGTATCACCGCCAATCACATCAACAAAATAAGCACTCAAACCATGTTCTTCAA
The DNA here is from genome assembly GCF_036040035.1 of Photobacterium sp. S4TG1. Classification (NCBI taxonomy): domain Bacteria; kingdom Pseudomonadati; phylum Pseudomonadota; class Gammaproteobacteria; order Vibrionales; family Vibrionaceae; genus Photobacterium; species Photobacterium sp. S4TG1. Next base: position 137,787 of record NZ_JAYXUH010000008.1, on the reverse strand, counting down.
GCAAATGAGGCACAAATTGTGATGGCTTATTCGTCACCACCGCCATCAAAACACCCGCTTGATGTAAATGAGCTAATGTCGTTTTCACATCCGCATATAGCGCACTTTTTTGGTGACCGCCTGCGGCATAATAGTGATCAAATAACTCACGAGCTTGGCGCTGTAATTGTGGGTCAAGATTAGGATCAATATCGATACTACGGCTTAATGCGCGACCAATTAAAATATCAGCCCCGTTACCAATCCAAGTTGTCACCTGTTCAACCGTCACACCTTCACGGCCAAGATGACGCATAGTCAAATCAGCCGCATCGGCTAAATCAGGTACGCTATCTAACAATGTACCGTCTAAATCAAACGCTATAAATTTAATATTTTCAATCATGTTTTCAGAAACCATTAACGCTTAGCCTCAGCTAACTGTGCACGCATATTATCAATCGCAATTTTATAATCAGGTTCATTAAAAATAGCAGAGCCCGCAACAAACATATCCGCACCTGCTGCTGCGATTTCCGCAATATTATTAACGTTAACACCACCATCCACTTCTAAACGAATATCTCGCCCTGAAGCATCAATACGCTGACGTACTTGACGTAATTTATCTAACGTACTTGGAATAAATGATTGACCACCAAAACCAGGATTTACAGACATGATCAAAATCATATCCACTTTATCCATAATGTAATCAAGGTGGTGTAATGGTGTTGCTGGATTAAATACCACCCCAGCTTGGCAACCATGTTCTTTGATCAGTTGCAAACTACGGTCAAGGTGGTCAGTCGCTTCAACATGAACAGTGATCATGCTAGCGCCAGCTTTGGCAAAATCAGGAATAATACGATCAACAGGTTTTACCATTAAATGAACATCAATCGGCGCGGTAATACCATAATCGCGCAATGCTTGACAGATAGGCGCACCAAACGTCAGGTTAGGGACAAAGTGATTATCCATAACATCAAAATGTACCACATCAGCACCAGCGGCCAATACGTTTGCTACATCTTCACCTAAGCGGGCAAAATCAGCAGACAAAATAGATGGAGCGATCAAAAAGTCCTTCATGGTTAGCCTCTTTACACTAGCGATAAAAACACAGGCTCGGCGTACCAAGCTCATAAATTGCAGTCAGTCTACCCGATCCCCTAGGTGTTGTCTTAATGGATTTATTTATTACTGTAGTTAGCAATAATTATCAGTGTTACTACCAACATAGGCACTACAATCTAGCTAGCATTTAAATAAAACACTCACAGGAAAGCCGATGAATAAACACAGTAAAGCGGTGTGGCAAATAATAAAGAGTGTCTTAGCAGCATTGTTTGGCGTGCAATCACAACAACAGCACCAACAAGACTTTCAACATTCAAGTCCATGGCTATTTATTGTCATCGGAGGGATTGTTATCGTGCTGTTAGTGATCATATTGATTGCTATCACGCATCAAGCAATAGCAATCTAAAATCAGGAGGAATTATTCGTTATCAGTGGCAAGTGGCGTGTTAAATAACGCTAATAGCTCATCAACCTTATTGCGCCCGCCGCCATTGCGACTAATCGTGCGCTTAACCCTTACTACGGATAAATCAGCACCGGTATATAAACGACGAGTTAACGGTGTATCGTGATTAGAAATCAATACTGCGATATCGCGTTCAGTCGCGGCTTTCTCTGCGATATTAGCTAAGGTCGCTTGATCATCCAAACTAAAACCATTACCAGAGTAAGAGGTAAAATTAGCGGTGGTTGATAATGGCGCATACGGTGGATCACAATAAATCACACTGCCTTTACGCGCCCGTGAAAATGTCTGGCTGTACCCTTCACAAATAAACGTCGCACGTTTAGCTTTTTCTGAAAAATAATACATTTCAGCTTCAGGAAAATACGGTTTTTTGTAAGAGCCAAAAGGAACGTTAAACCCGCCCTTTTTGTTATAACGGCATAAGCCATTAAAGCCATGACGATTTAGATAGAGAAAATAAATCGAACGCTGATAAGGATCAGTACTGTTATTAAAGTCTTCTCTAATACTTAAATATGCTGCTTTAGTATTATATTCAGGCGTAAATAATCGGCGTACATCTTCAATGTATCGCTCAGGCTCTTGCTTAATAATATTATATAAATTAATCAGATCTGGGTTGATATCCGCCAGCAAATAATGCTCGTAATCAGTATTTAAAAACACAGATCCGGCACCGACAAAAGGCTCAACCAATTTACGCGCAGGCGGTAGGTGTCGTTTAATATCCTCGACCAGAGAATACTTACCTCCAGCCCACTTCAGGAATGCACGATGCTTTTTCATTAAGCTGACCCACCACCACTTACAAGAATGTCACGAAAGGTCGCGGATTGTACCTCATTTACACCCTGTGCTGATACCAATTCACATAAATAACTACCATTTATGGCTTTATTTTAAGCGATCCATTTCTTGCGAGATCTTACGATAAGATTTTAACCACGGTTTTAGCTGTTGTAACGAAGCAGATAATTGATTTTTTGCAGTGCGTGCCTGAGTGGCTGTGGCGTAATTTCCGGTCACAACAATAAACCATGACTGCTGATTACGCTCTGTTTGGTAAATCATTGCATCAGTTACATTATGGGTAGTGATAAACTCAGCAGCAGCGGCGAGACTTTGGGTTGCAGCCAGTTGTAACGCATAATGCGTTGGCTTCACTGTGGACAATTGTTGCTTATCTGCGGCTAATTTAAGCGACCAATCTAACCTAAAAACCGGTGCAGACATAATACTAGCGGAAGCTGTAGATGGGACTTTACCGACTTCTGTTGCTGCGATGGCTGGCGTTTTAGTTGTATCTGTAGCTTCAGTAGCTTCAGTAGCTTCAGTAGCTTCAGTAGCTTCAGTAGCTTCAGTAGCTTCAGTAGCTTCAGTAGCTTCAGTAGCTTCAGTAGCTTCAGTAGCTTCAGTAGCTTCAGTAGCTTCAGTAGTGACAGCATGCCCTTTTAGCGCATGATCATCAATAATCGCATCAATTTGCTGATCCGAGATAACAATTCGTTCTTGACCTTTAATGTCATCTTGACGTCCCACAGTTAATCCTTGTGGATTAACGTTAACTTGTGGTGGTAAGGGTTCTTTATCAATGGTTACTGCTGTTGTTGCCGCTGAAGGTAAAGACGTCGTTGCCGTTATAGCCGCAGCTGAAGGCTCATTACTTGTCTGCGCTGTCATAAAGAGATAACCGCCAGCAATTAAAACAATGATCACGCCACCAATCACAATCGGTAATAATGGTTTGTTGTTAATATTTGAGTTCATGGTTATTCCTTCTGCTTGCGGAAGATTATGTAATACACCTGGACGAGGCAGTGCCATTAATAGGCGCTGCTTTAACGAACGCCGACAAGGAGCATCTAATCCATCTGTCGCCATTAGCATATCACTAAATAGCATCACTTCTTGCTGACTAAAATCATCAATATCAAGTTCAACCGGAGTGATACTCGAGCCATGTGCAACATGAGCTAAGGTTTGATTTAACTCTCCCTGATTTGCAAATAGCACAATATTCAGTTGTAGCTCAGCATGCTGATTTGCATATTGTGCCAATGCCCACAATTCAGCAATTAAGACTGGACTCAGAAAATGAGCATCATCAATCACCACCATTAATTTATAATGTTGGTTCGCTAATAAATGCTCAACACTCTGACATAAAGAGTCATGTTCGTTAAACATAGCGTGATTAACAAATTGCTGGAGCAGTAAAGTACGGTGTTGAATATCAGTTTGTCCACGCTGACACATCAATAATACTTGATGGCAATCAGTGGCATAGTCTTCAAGAAAAGCATGTGCAAGCCAAGTTTTACCTGAGCCTTGTGCACCAGAAAGGTGAATGAGGTGAGAGCTAAACCGAGTAATGAACTGTACTCGAGTCAGCAACTGGATCTGGCTTTCCAGATCCAGACTTTTTCGTTTTGTCATGCGAATTATCAATTGGCTACAATTTAGTGACCAATTATATCCTGAAGCACATCAAAAGGAACATCAGCCACAACCTCAGCACTACCAATCGACGTCGGTAATACTAAGCGTAGCTGACCTGACAATACTTTTTTATCACGCATCATGTGCTTAATAAAATCGTCAAAAAACATTGTATCAGGGGCAACAACGGGCAAATTTGCTCGTTGATGTAATGTAATAATCCGCATTACATCAGCATCACTGATTAATCCCTGCTTTGCGGCAGTATGTGCTGCGAGAATTGTACCTACTGACACCGCTTCGCCATGTAGCCAATTTCCGTAGCCCATTTCTGCTTCAATAGCATGGCCAAATGTATGACCAAGATTAAGTAATGCTCTTACTCCTGATTCTTTTTCATCGGCAGCAACAACATCGGCTTTAATTTGACAGCAACGGCTAATGGCGTAACACAACGCCTCGTTATCCAGTGCATGTAATCGCTCAATATTGTTTTCTAACCAAACAAAAAAATCATGATCGGCAATAATGCCGTATTTGATAACCTCAGCCAATCCTGCTGCTAACTCTCGTTGCGGCAAGGTATGCAAACAATGATTATCAATAATCACTGCTTTAGGTTGGTAAAAGGCACCAATCATGTTTTTACCCAGGCGATGATTAACCGCAGTTTTTCCACCGACAGATGAATCAACTTGTGCTAACAACGTGGTTGGCACCTGAATAAAATCAACCCCTCGTTGATAACTCGCAGCAGCAAAGCCGACGATATCACCAATTACGCCGCCACCTAAAGCAACTAAAATCACATCACGACCATAATTACCTTCCAGTAAAAATGTCATGATCTGATTAAACGTATCAAGGGTTTTGTATTGTTCACCATCAGGCAGAGAAAGTAATGCCACTTGGCACGATAATGATCTGATGGTTGCTATTACCTGATCCGCATATAACGGGGCAACAGTGTCATTACTGACCACAACTACTTGCTTGCCTGCAGATATCGCAGATGCAAACAACGCCGAGTTGTCGAACAACTCGGCGCCAATTGAAATAGGGTAGCTTCTGTCATCTAAATTGACATTGATCCGTTCCATGGTCAGCTTCTCTTTTTAATTAATTAACGCTCTTCCAACATCTTGATGATTTGGTTAGCAACTACTTTCGCACTCTGATCATCAGTACGAACAACGTAGTCAGCAACCTCTTCATACAATGGGTTACGCTCTGCTGCTAGTTCTTCAAGTACTTCACGAGGTGTGTCAGTTTGAAGTAACGGGCGTTTTTTATCACGTTGAGTACGAGCTAATTGTTTTTCAATAGTCGTCTCTAGATAAACAACGATGCCACGAGCAGAAAGGCGATTACGGTTCTCTTTATTAATAACAGAGCCGCCACCCGTTGCGAGAACAATACCTTGTTCTTGTGTTAGGTCATCAATTACAGCTTCTTCGCGAACGCGGAAACCGTCTTCACCTTCAACATCAAACACCCAACTAATATCAGCGCCAGTACGTTCTTCAATTACAGTATCTGAATCAAAGAATTCCATATGCAGCTGCTGTGCAAGGTGTCTACCAATAGTGCTTTTGCCGGCACCCATAGGGCCAACCAAGAAAATATTTCGTTTTTCAGCCATTTTTAGCAATTTACGCGCGGTTAATAAAACGACACCACCCGCAGGCTCTATGTAATATAAGCCCGAGGCGCCAAGTTCCTCACATATAATTCGTGATAAGACAGAAAATTATCTCAGGACTGACTACTATTTTGCAATAGCTAGTCGACATCAATCGATATTTTATTAAGCCTGTCTTACCCACAGAGGTTGCCATAATGGCTTACCCGAGGTCAGAGGTCAATCGTATTAAGCTCGTAAATATCCTAATAATTGCCGAATAACATGCACAACACCCATTCAAAGGGCTAAGGTAACCAATAGAAATCAAACAACTTTTAGCAATACTCACCTTGCTGAGGCTTTGTTTAGAAGCGTTATCAGCAAGATGATTTGTCAGTGAAAAATTATTGCATCACAATCTTTGGCGTGACAAAAATCAATAATTCACGTTTTCCAAGTTCTTCCATCTTGTGCCTAAATAATGCACCAAGTACTGGAATATCGCCAAGAACAGGGACTTTACGAACCGTGTTGTTAACTTGATTTTGGTAAATACCGCCTAATACAACCGTCTCACCATTGTTGACTAACACTTGTGTTCCAATCCGTTGCGTTTTGATTGCAACCGCCGTACCAACCCCCGTTGGCACTTCTTCGCCTTTACTGTCTTGAGTCACTTCAAGATCAAGTACCAGTTTATTATCCGGTGTAATTTGAGGGGTTACCATCAAACTCAATACCGCCTTTTTAAAATCAACCGATACTGCACCACTTGATGATGCTTCGAGGTACGGTATTTCGGTACCTTGCTCGATATAAGCCGCTTTTTTGTTAGTAGTCATTAAGCGCGGACTAGAAATAATCTCAGCTTTACGTTCTGATTGTAATGCTGATAATTCCAAGTCGAGTAAAATATCACCCAACTTTGCCACCTGAAATGCAATACTTGCCGCCCCTGCTTGACCTGCACCTAAGTTAACATTAAGAAAATCATCAACAGTAGTGTCATCAAGTAAACCAGAGCTACCAAGATTGCCCTCTATCGAGCCCCCGATAGTGGTATCGCCATCAATACTTGACACACCCCACCGAACACCAAGCTCATCAATATTACCTTCATCAATGGTAACGATACGCGCTTCAATTTGTACTTGTTTAACGGGAATATCAAGGGCACCAACAATATCTTTAATACTGGCGATATTCTCTGGTGTATCTTTAATTATCAAGGCATTAGTTCGTTCATCAACATGTAAAGAGCCACGCTCTGATAGCATTCCCACACCATCACTTGAACCACTTAATAACGCAGAAATATCCGTTGCTTTAGCATAGTTCACTTGAATCAACTCAGAGCGTAAACTCGCTAATTCTTGTTGCTTGCGGGCGGTTTCCATCACTTGATGTTCATTCGCGGCTAATTCAGCTTTAGGGGCAACAAGGAGCACAGAACCACGGACACGCTTATCTAACCCTTTTGCTTGTAGAATAATATCAAGCACTTGCGGCCATGGCACATTATCTAATCGAAGAGTAACGTTACCACTAACGGTATCGGCAACCACCAAGTTAAAATCATTATAATCCGCAATTAACTGTAAGACATTGCGCACAGGAATATCTTGAAAGTTAATTGAAATAGGTTTGCCTTTGTAAGACACGTTACCTTTACTTGCCGTTGAGGTCGCTTTAGGCTGCACCCGTTTAATTAACGTAACTTCAAGATTGTTACCTCGAATGCGATAATCATAATCGTAGCTACCTGTCATATTGAACACAAACCGTGCTCCACGAGCCACGTTACTGGTATCAATGCTATTGACGACCGTAGCAAAATCAATCACATCTAAAGTGTGTATTTGCTCATTAGTTAATTGAGTATCAAATATATCTAGCTGTAATTGCTTACCTTGACGGCGAATATCAACCAAGGATTGTGGCTGTTTTAACTTTACCGTTAATACGCCTCGACCTTTACCATCACGGTGAAATTCAATATTTTGAACTTGATTCGTGATGCCGCTAGCTGGCGCTGCTGTAACGCTAGTCACAGTCAGTAACCCCCAGCACATTAACCATACACTGACGAAAATCTGGCGGCTAAGCCCCCATGTATTCCCTTTCATAACTCATCCTTGATTAATGCTGAACTAAAGCCAGCTTTGCAGGCCGTGTTAGCCAACAACCTTTGCCATCGGGTAATGTTTCTTCAATTTCAATGAGTTCATCACTCACTTTGATTACTTTGCCGCGGTTAAGCCCCACAAATTGTCCAGGCTTAATTTTCACTAGTTCACCTTTTGGGGTATAAATTAGTCCCCATAACTGACGTTGGTGACCAATTGCCCCTTTCATTGCAAGTTGCTCTAATGGGAACGCTTCTAACGGGGTTGGTTTATGATCAGTTAACGGTTGCCAACAACTACTATCCCCTTGCTTGGTTAATAATAATTCAGGTCTTGGCCGTAAAAACGGTACTCGTTTACTGGTCATCACAAACGATTCAGCAACAAAAATATAAGGAGCTGCTAATGGTTTTACTTTTGCCTTCGCATTAGTGTGTGTTTTAGCAATAAACTGCTCAATCGAATCAGTGTTAGCTTGGCACCCCATTAATCCGAGTCCTAACGGTAACAGCCATAATAGTGTTCTCATAGCATCCTCATTATTGTGGGGTTTTAAAGCGATAGGTCGTAGCAGAAACTGTTAACGACAGTAATTCATCAAAACCTTGATTATCCACTCGCCCCAACTCAACATTACGTAAGTTAACAATTCGCGGTAGCTGAGCTATTGCTTCTGCAAACTGACCAATCTGTTGATAAGAACCTGTGAGCTGCATATTAAGTGGAAGCTCATAATAAAGATCATGCTCAATACGAGAGGCCCATTTAATTGATTGAAAAATCAATCCATTTTTGACCCCGATATCATTAATACTTGCCAATAAGCTCGCGAGTTCTTGCTCTTCTGGCAATTGTTCAATAACTTCTTGATAACGACGATTAAGCTCTGCAACTTGTTCTTTAACGCGCGGCAAAGCGGCCACTTGGGCTGCACGGCTCACTAACTGAGACCGTAAGGTTATTTCTTGTTGTTTTTGTTGCTCTAAAGCCTCGGTCAGTGGCGTTAACCAATACCAATAGCCAAAAGCAGAGAGCAACAGAGTTAGCATTAACGCAACTAAGCCTTGCGGTAATAAAGGCCACTCCGTGATTTCATCTAACTCTAATTCACGCCAATCAATCATTGTTTTTCTCCACTATTGCAGTAGGAAAGGTCGCCTTTAATGGATTGTTCTTAATAACTGGCGCGACTAAATCAAAAGATGCATTAAATTGTGACTTTTGCTGTTTATCTGCACTCTTGGTAGTAACTAACGAATGCATTTCAATATTTTCAAACCACGGGGATTGTTCCGCTTTACCTAATAAAGCAGCAAGGTGACCATTAGTATCACCAAAACCATCAACTTTTACCCGTTGCGAAGCTAAGTTGACCCCATCAAGATACACTCCAGCTGGCACCACCTCCGGTAATTGATTCAGCAATTGTGTAACGCGATTACGTGATAATTGAATATCAGCAATCACCTTTAATCGCAGCTCAATAGCATCTCGCTGTTTATCTAGCTGTGGTAAAAAAGCCAATCGCTGCTCTAAGCTGTTTAGTTCTTGTTGCAGCTGATCATTACGGCTTTGTTGTTGCAACTGTTGGCTTTCAATATATTCACCAATCGCACCATTACCTATAAAAGCCAGCGCAACACTTGCCATCAATAATCCGATAAAACGCTGCTTGTGTTGTTTACGCCGCTGCTCACGCCACGGCAATAGATTGAGTTTATCGATCATGCTAGCCCCCGCAATGCTAAGCCTGTTGCAACGGCATATTGACTCGACATCAAGTGGGGTAATTCAACTTTTTTAGCACAACTAAAATGCTGAAATGGGCTCACCCACATTACATCTAACCCAATCAAACGTTGTAATAAAGATTCAGAAACTAAACTTTGCCCCCCACCACATAACCATAAGCCTTTAATGCCACTACGCGGATGGGTTGAGTTATACAGTTGAATTTGACGTTTTAGCTGTTCAGCTAATTGCTTGGTAAATTGTTCAGCATGATTACTGCCAAGTTCAATTGTTGTTTCTTGATTGTCAAACAAACCAGTACCAAATCGAATTTCACGATGATAAGCCGCACTGCCCTGGGGTTTCATGCAAAACTCAGTGTGACGTTTACCTACATCAACCACACCCCATTGGTTATAATGACTTCCCATTTCAGCAAGGTATTCCGCTAACCACAATAAAGCATGGGTTTGTAGCTCCATTACTTTGGGCTTAAAACCAAGCTTTAATAATGAGTTTAAGCGGTTATCTATAGTCTCTCGGCGTGAAGCAAACACTTGAAATGGTGTTGTCGACGCAGAATCACTAAAACGATCGCTAATAAGAGGAAAATAATCAAACCATAGCTCTTCTACTGGAAACGGCGAAGCCGCGCCCAATGCTTGCATTATGGCGAACTCAGCCTCTTCTTCACTGAGGCTTGTGTCTAATTGAACAACTTTGCTGATCACAGCACTATCGGGTAAGGCTAAGGTAACGGCTTTGGCTTGCCATGGTAATTGCTTTTTAATTTGACGCATTGCTGACAACAGCTCAGCATTATTCACGCTATGCTGATCGTTTATGACAGTTTTAGTCAATTCAACTTCAACAAACGCAGCTAACTCAAACTGCTCTTTTTTTTGTTGTAGCACCACAGCTTTTATACTGTGATTACCAATATCTACCCCAACACTTAGTGGGTTCCGAAACATCCGTGTTATGCTCCCATGTGGCGAAAAAACAAACTATTTCGAATAAACACCATCAACGGCATTAATTAATTTTTTGTTATCTTTATACTTGAAGGTAAAAGATAATAGATAATGACCGCCAGAACGATGGCGTAACGGGAAATCTCAAGTGAAGTTCATAAAGCGATTACTAATACTTGCAATAATTTGCATCACTCTTGGAGTGGGTACAATTTTTGGTTTTTATTTATACCTAAAACCAGACCTTCCAGATGTTGCTAAATTAAAAAATATAGAACTGCAAACCCCATTAAGGGTGTACAGTGCTGATGGTGAACTGATCTCACAATTTGGTGAGAAACGTCGTATACCACTCACACTGAAACAAATGCCACCACTGCTAGTCGATGGTTTTATTGCGACCGAAGACAGTCGTTTTTATGAGCATCACGGTGTCGATCCTATTGGTATCGCTCGCGCCGCTTTTGTGATGCTAACCTCTGGCCATGCTCGTCAAGGCGCAAGTACAATCACACAACAACTTGCACGTAACTTTTTCTTATCCAATAAAAAAACCTTCTCTCGTAAAATTCGAGAAGCATTTATTGCGATTCATATCGAACAAATTTTAACGAAAGATCAAATTCTTGACCTTTATCTCAATAAAATTTATCTCGGTTACCGTGCTTATGGTGTGGGTGCTGCTGCACAGGTCTACTTTGGTAAAAGTGTTGATGAGCTAACATTAAGTGAAATGGCTGTTATTGCTGGCTTACCTAAAGCGCCATCAACCATGAACCCAATTTACTCCATCGATCGCGCGACAACTCGTCGTAATGTGGTTCTTGATCGTATGTTTAAAGAAGGTTACATCACCCAAGCACAAATGGATCAAGCCCGTTCAGAGCCGATTGTTTCCCATTACCATCGCGCTGAAATTCAATTGTATGCACCTTATGTTGCAGAACGTGCTCGCGCATGGATGGTTAACCGTTATGGTGAAGATGCCTATACCAAAGGTATGGACGTTTACACCACCATTAACGCCAAGCTACAGCATGCTGCTCAGCAATCTGCGGTTGATAACCTGTTAAACTATGATGAACGTCATGGTTACCGTGGTGCAACAGCGGTGATATGGAAACCAGGCCAAACGCCACTGAATGCCAATCAAATTGTTGAAAAGCTAAGTAGCCAACCTACCTATGGTGAATTAATTCCAGCGGTCGTTACTCAGGTGAAGCAACAAACAGCCACGGTGGTGACCAAACAAGGCCAAACGGTAACCTTAGGTTGGAATGGTATGAAATGGGCGCGTAAGTTCCAAACTAGTAGCGCTCAAGGACCAGCACCAACAACTGCAGCTCAAATCTTAACTGCAGGTCAACAAATCTGGGTTCAAAATAAAGCTACTACCGTTGCTGCAACAGCAGACACTGCCGCAGTAACAACTGACCACTGGGTGTTAAGCCAAGTGCCAGGTGCTAATACCTCGTTTGTTGCTATGTCACCAAACAATGGTGCAATACTGGCTATGGTCGGTGGGTTTAACTACACCCAAAGTAAATTTAACCGTGCGACACAGTCAATTCGTCAGGTTGGTTCAGGCATCAAGCCCTTTATTTACTCGGCAGCAATTGAAAAGGGACTAACACTTGCGACCCTAATCAATGATGCGCCGATCACTAAGTGGGATAAATGGCAAGGCACAGCATGGCGACCAAAGAATGCTGATGGCCGTTATGGTGGCCCTACCCGTGCCCGTATTGGTCTAGCACGTTCTATCAACGTAATGGCAATTCGTGTATTACGTATGGCTGGATTAGATTTTACGATTAACTACCTCACACGCTTTGGCTTTAAACGTGCCGATCTTCCTCGCGCAGAACCATTAGCGTTAGGTGCTGGTAGTTTAACGCCACTAGAATTAGCCCAAGGTTATTCAGTGTTTGCTAACGGTGGTTATGCAGTTAAACCATTCCTTATCAATAAAGTTGATAATAGTAATGGTGAGTTGATCTACAGTGCGAATCCTAAAATTGTTTGTAACGATGTTTGTCAAAACGAAAATCCACAAGCAAAAATGCAAGTAGCACTCGCAACTGCCGCTCAAAATGCACCTATTCACAAAGCGCCATCATCTGCTGTTGAAAAACCAACATTGGCACAACTAGAACAAGTGATCACACCCCCAGAGGTACGCTATGCGCCTGAAGTGATCAGTGAGCAAAATGCATTTCTTGTTCGTCAAATGTTGACCAGTAATATTTGGGGTGAACCCGGCCATCCGTATGGTACAGGCTTTAGAGCTCGCGTATTAGATCGACATGATATTGGTGGTAAAACAGGTACAACAAATGACTCGAAAGATGCATGGTATACCGGTTTTGGGCCTAACATTGTTGCAACCACTTGGGTTGGTTTTGATGATCACCGTCATGCACTTGGTCGTACTAGCTATAATAAAAACCTCGGTAAAAACCAGGTGGCCGGTGGTGAATACGGCGGTAATGCAGCTCAACCAGCATGGATTAATTTTATGCGTACTGCATTGAAAAACACGCCAGAACAACCACTACAGGTTCCTGCTGATATCGTTAAAGTACGAATTGACCGTGCAACGGGTAAACTGTCTGATCGAGATGGTTCAAGCTCAATGTTTGAATACTTCATCAAGGGTACAGAGCCAACACAATCAGTTCGCCAAGTGACTTCTGAGCAAAAGTTTGATACTGAGACAGCAGAAGAGTTATTCTAATTACGGTTTTAGCCGCAATCAAAAAGAGCGCCGATTGGCGCTCTTTTTTTGCTCAAATATCATGTTTGATAATGAGTATTAACTATTGTTGTTTCTTATTGCTGCACATGCTTTTCAAAAATATCAGGCATTTTAGCCTTTATCACTGCAGCCAATTTTTCATAACGTGATTTTAATGGCGAGCCAGGACGATAAGCTAATGTGATTAAACGCGTTGGCTGCGGGTGCTCAGCTTCGATATAACAGACCCCATCACGACAATGTTCTTTTGGCGTCGCTAACTGAGGTAATAAAGTAATACCACTGCCTGCCGCGACCATATTGCGTAATGTTTCAAGGCTAGTCGCTTTAAAACGACCATCATCACGTGCACCAGCAGCAAAACAAAAACCTAATGCTTGATTACGTAAACAGTGACCATCTTCCAACATCAGTAAGGTTTCACCATGTAGGCGTGACATATCAATTTCTTTTTCTTGTGCCCACTGGTGCGTTTCAGGCACCGCAAGCATCATCGGCTCATCATAGAGTGGCAACTCAATAAACGGCTCACTCTCTTTGACCGATGCTAAAATCATGCAATCAAGTTTACCCTCTTCAAGTTGTTGCACTAGTTGATGTGTTTGTGCTTCATGTAAAAACAACTCTAACTCAGGAAAGGCTTCTTTAAGCGTTGGAATAATTTGCGGTAATAAATATGGACCAACCGTTGGAATAAAGCCAATATGTAGCGGGCCAGCCATGCTTTCACCTTGTAAACTAGCTAGTTCGGTCAATATTTTGACCTCAAGCAACACTTTTTGAGCTTGGGCGACTAAACTCAATCCCGCATCGGTAAAAAGTACGCGACGACTGGTTCGTTCTAACAACGACACCCCAAGTTCATCTTCTAGTTTACGAATTTGACCACTTAGGGTTGGCTGACTGACGTAACATGCTTCAGCTGCTTTACGAAAATGCTTATGTTCAGATAGGGCGACAAGGTACTCAAGATCTCGAATATTCATTAGCTAAGGTTACCAATAGGAATCAACTATCAAAACCATAGCAGTAAACGATTAGAACTATCAAGAGTAAAATCGCATAATTTCTTCATCAATATGGAGAACATATTAACGAAGCTCCGATTGCATTAAATTTATTTATATTTTTTTAAGGAATCACATTATGTTCGTATCTAAAGAAGGTCAGCTAATACCTCAAGTTACTTTCCACACTCGCAAGGGTGATCAATGGGTAGACGTAACAACTAATGAGTTATTTGCTAATAAAACAGTGGTTGTATTTAGCCTACCAGGCGCATTTACACCTACATGTTCTTCTAGCCACCTACCTCGCTACAACGAGCTAGCATCAGTATTTGCTGATAATGGTGTTGACGACATTCTATGTGTGTCAGTTAACGATACGTTCGTAATGAATGCATGGAAAGCAGATCAAGAAGCAGCAAACATCACTTTTATTCCTGATGGTAACGGTGAGTTCACTAACGGCATGGGCATGTTAGTTGAAAAAGACGATCTAGGTTTTGGTGCGCGTTCATGGCGTTACAGCATGCTGGTTAAAAACGGCATAGTTGAAAAAATGTTCGTTGAAAACGAAGAACCAGGCGACCCGTTCAAAGTATCTGATGCAGATACAATGTTAAATTACATTGCACCTGAGCAAAAACTACAAGAATCAATCACCGTATTCTCAAAGCCTGGTTGTCCTTTCTGTGTTAAAGCAAAACAGAATCTAATCGATAAAGGCCTACAGTATGAAGAAATCATTCTAGGAAAAGATGCAACGACGGTTTCTCTACGTGCAATTACTGGCCGTAGTACTGTTCCTCAAGTCTTCATCGGTGGTAAACACATTGGTGGTAGCGAAGAACTCGAAATTTTCTTAGGCTAAGCAATAGTCATTAGCTACAAAAAAGCCCTTACTTTATAATAAAGTGAGGGCTTTTTGATATTAATCCATCGCTAATATTGAGCTAAGCAACATTCACCGTTGGAATATGCTGAGCTTGATCAAGCCAGACCTCTAGAGCGACCTCATCACACGCATGTTGACGTGGGCAACGATCACAGTCTTTCATTACTTTCTCTGGTAATAAGGCTTTTGAGGTTGGCGTAAAACCACGTTTCATAAAGAATTCAGGCACTCGAGTTAACACAAATACTTTTTTAATCGCCATTTGAGTGGCTTTATCAAGCAAATGTTCAACAATCGCTTTTCCTTGGCCCTGCTGTTGCCAGCCCGCTTCAACCCCTAAAGATCGTATTTCGGCCAATCCAGAATCATAAACATACAATGATGCGCACCCAGTGACTACACCATGGTTTTCAGCTACAGCAAACGAGCCAATATCACGCACTAACTCATTACGATTACGCGGTAAATTCTCACCTAGCCCCGCCCAATACACCACCATGCCTTCAATAGCATCAAGATCGGTAAGTCGCGCGCCTCGTACTTTAACATTAGGTGAATAACGCTTATCAAGCCGCTTTTCTACTTGACCAATAGCATAGTCAACTTGATTTGGTGCAACGCCACCTAAAGCACACCGTTTATCTAAACATGATTCAATGGTTAAAATAGGATAAACATCATTTTCAATCACCGACGAAAATTGTTTCATCTCCTCAAGTGAGAGTTCTTCTAACGCACAACCTTTGGCAATTGCGGCCACCACCGCGACGCCGACAATATGGTGTGCTTCTCGAAAAGGAATCCCTTTTGCTACTAAATAATCGGCTAATTCAGTCGCATTTGAATAGCCTTGCATCGCCGCTTCTAAAGTACGATCTTGATTAATCTTGATCCCTTCAAAACATAAAGCAGCCATTTCCATACAATCATGCCAGCTATCTAACGCATCAAATAGCCCTTCTTTGTCTTCTTGCATGTCTTTGTTATAAGCCAGTGGTAATGCCTTAACGGTCATCATCATCGCCGCCATCGCACCATACACTCGGCCACACTTGCCACGAATAAGCTCAAGGGCATCAGGATTTTTCTTTTGTGGCATCAATGATGAGCCCGAGGTCACCGTATCATCAAGCTCTATGAAGTTAGATTCGCCAGAATTATAGAAAATCAGATCTTCAGCCATGCGAGATAAATGCAGCATTGAAATTGATGCGGTAGATAATAATTCCATCACATGATCGCGATCAGACACTGAATCAAGGCTATTACGGGTTGCACGTTGAAAGCCAAGGTTATGCGCTAACACTTCACGATCTATCGGATACGCCGTTCCCGCAAGAGCCCCAGATCCTAATGGGCAAGTATCAAATCGCGTCATAGCATCATTCAACCGTGAATGATCGCGCTCTAGCATTTCCACATACGCTAAACACCAATGAGCAAAGGTGACAGGCTGCGCCCGCTGCAAATGAGTATAACCAGGCAACACTGTTGTTTGATGCTGACGCGCAACGGTCACTAACTGCTGCTGTAATTTATCCAGCATCAACAATAATTGCTGACCTTGCTGACGACACCATAGCTTAAGATCTGTCGCCACCTGATCGTTTCGTGAACGACCGGTGTGAAGTTTCTTCCCCAGATCCCCTACTTTTGCAATCAACTGCTGTTCAACCCAACTGTGAATATCTTCAGCATCAGCAGCAAGAATTTGTTCAGGATCTTCCATTACCGCTAATTTAAGCTCATTTAGAGCCAATTCAAGCTGCTGTTGCTCAATTTCAGTAAGCACATTCACTTGGCGTAGGGCTTTTGACCAAGCTATTGAACCGACAATATCTTGCTCTGCGAGTCGATAGTCAAAACGCAACGAATCATTAAATTGTTTAAATCTGATGTCAGCTGCCTGACTAAACCGCCCACCCCATAATGCCATGCTAAATCTCCTGTTACTGTCTAAGCGAAGTCATATTGAGAAGCTTACGTTGCAATAAATAGCGTCATCATTACAGCGTAAGCAACAATATTAATTGGTTATTTATTTCTGACTATTAAGCGCACGAATACGGCTTGCCAAAGAATACAAACGAATAAAACCGCCAGCATGGCTATGATCATAAACATCATCTTCACCAAACGTAGCAAACTCTTCCGAGTACAAACTATTAAGTGAACGCTTTTGAATAACGGTTGCTTGGCCTTTGTATAGTTGAATCACAACTTCACCCGTTACATCTTGTGCCAACGTATCAGCCGCAGCTAACAATGATTGACACAATGGCGTAAACCAGCGGCCGTCATAAATAAGGTGCGATGCTTTAAGACCAATGGTTTGACGGAACTCAAATGACTCTTTATCTAGCACTAATTGCTCAACAGCACGCAATGCTTCCATCATAATGGTGCCACCAGGGGTTTCATAGCAACCACGAGATTTGATTCCTACGAGACGGTTCTCAACAATATCAATCCGTCCAATTCCGTGCTCTGCACCTTTGCTGTTGAGGTAATTAAGCGCGTTATAGGGCGTCATCGGTTCACCATCAACCGCAACCACTTCACCTTTTTCAACTAAAACAGACACAGTTTCAGCGACATCTGGCGCCTGTTGTGGATCTTTAGTCCACACCCAACATAGCTCATTAGGTGCATTCCACGTATTTTCAAGTACACCGCCTTCAGTGGATACGTGCCATGCATTAGCATCACGTGAATAAATTTTCTCTAACGTTGCAGTACAAGGAATATTACGCTCAGCCAAATAATCAAGCAGTGCTTCACGGCTACGTAGATTCCACTCACGCCATGGTGCAATCACGGTAAGTTGTGGCGCAAGAGCGGCAAATGCCCCTTCAAAACGCACTTGATCATTCCCTTTACCTGTACAGCCATGACATAACGCATCCGCGCCAACCTCTAATGCACACTCCACTTGCGCCTTTGCAATAATTGGACGCGCCATTGAGGTTCCTAGTAAATATTTACCTTCGTATGTCGCTCCGGTTTTAAGTGATGGATAAATATAATTTTTTACCATCTCTTCTTTTAAATCAGCGATATAACATGCTGATGCACCAGAGGCGAGTGCTTTAGCTTCAATGCCAACCAGTTCTTCTTCACCTTGGCCGACATCGGCCACAAAAGCGACAACTTCACAGTCATAGTTTTCTTTTAACCATGGAATAATGGCTGAAGTATCTAAACCACCGGAATAGGCCAATACCACTTTATTAATTTTGCTCATCTGCTGCTCTCCTTTTCAGCCTTATCGCGGTCATCCCGTTCAGGCACTATTTTCAAAAATATTTATTCGTCTTAATACATCAATTAACGTTCATCAATGCCGTTTAATTACTCATCGATGGCAACGTAAATCGAGTCCCAATACTCTCACCCGCTAATAAGGCATTGAGCTTGTCGGGATAACGCCAACTGGCCACTTCAATCGAGCGCCCTAAGGCTTTAGCTGCTGTAAATGCTGCACGTACTTTCACAATCATGCCATCGGTGATCACCGCTTGAGCAATTAACGCTTCTGCCTCTGCTTCAGTGAGTTGCTTAATTAAATTACCTTTACCATCAAGCACTCCCGTTACATCAGACAATAACACCAGCTCTCCACCAACAGCGGCAGCAACGGCAACAGCGGCTTGATCAGCATTGACATTCATCATTTCACCTTGCGCATCTAGTCCAATAGAGCTAATGATTGGAACAAAACCTAATTGCATAATTTGACGCACTAAAGCACCGTTATTAGGCTCAGCATGCCCCACAGCACCTAACTCTGGATCTAATTGACTAACTGTACACAAACCGCCATCAGCTAAACTTAATCCTACGGCTGCCACGCCAGCTTTAACTGCTTGCCCTTGCAGCATTTTATTAGCAGTGCCAGCTAACGCACCGGTAATCAAGCCAATTTGATCACTAGGAGTAACTCGTAACCCTTGCTTTTTAACTGTCGGCAATTGCAATTTTTTCATCAGTTCATCAACAAGATAGCCGCCGCCATGAACAAATAATATTGAGCGTTGTGAACGTGATTGATAAGCATTGATGGTTGAAAATAATCGCTCTAAGGTGACATTACATTCCAATGCAGCACCACCGAGTTTGATCACTAAAGGAACTTGATTCATTGTATTACTCCTACACCAATGCTGTTAATTGAGGAAATCCATTTCGAATATTTATGCACTGAACTGCTTGTGAAGAAGCCCCTTTCAATAAATTATCAATCGCGGCAGTTAAAATAATATGCTCGCCTTGAACCTGCCAACCGATATCACAAAAGCAACTACCGACAACATCATCCAATTTAGCCGTGTTATTGTTAAGCAACCGTACTGCATGTTGATCTGCTGTATTTAGATAAGCAGACTCCATTGCTACCCTCACATCTTCAGCAGTTACGCCAGACGCTAGCTTCGCGGTAATAGAGGCTAAAATTCCACGTTTAAAATTACCGAGATGCGGGGTGAAAATAACGTCACAATTAAGATGATGAGCAATTTCAGGTTGGTGACGATGAGTAAACAAACCATAAGCCTGTAAGCTCACCTCGCAAAAACTATTGGTTATGGTGGCTTTACGCCCAGCCCCAGAAACACCACTGACAGCATTAATCACCGGCCATTGATGAGTATCAAGCAGCCCAGCAACCAGCAGTGGTTTTAACGCTAATTGTGATGCAGTGGGATAACAACCGGGAACAGCAATCAACTGCGCTTGACGAATTTGATCATGATTCCATTCCGCTAATCCATAAACAGCACTATCTAGCAATGCGTCATATTGGTGCTCAAAACCATAATATTGATCATAGAAACCATCCGCTTTCACTCTAAATGCACCAGATAGGTCAAATACCTGGCACCCCATATTAAGAAAGTCAGCAGTAATATCATGGCTCACTTCATGAGCTGTTGCTAACAACACAATATCTATGTCTACTGCCGCTGTTTTAATGTCTGTCAGCGGCTGCAACGGTAAATCAACCACACCAAGTAATTGACCATGCAGCGCACTTAATGGTTTTCCGACATCAAAACTGGTGGCGGAAACATATAAGCCGCGAAGCGTTAACTGCGGATGACGACTCACTATTTTTACCAGTTCTGCGCCGGTATAGCCACTGGCGCCAACAATAACCGTGTTTAACATTGCTAATTCCATATCGTAATAGTGTTCTTGAGCCGTCATCAAATAATTGGAGCTATGGCATAAGTAGAGATAATTGTCATAACGGCTAACGGAGGTGTGCTGTAAACAGCATAGAAAAGGCACGTAAAAGCACCTAAGGCAAAAGACTTAGCGTCGTCGAAGGGAGATAAAGGCAGATGTATAGATTTGGTTCATGATAATAACTTCCTGCATTGAACAATAAACCCTGAGCGTTCCGTTGCTCGAGGATAAATAAACAGCCAACACTATTTATTCATAAATTTGAATTAATATGTTTACTGGTTAAATTACATACTGTCAATAGCGTAACGATAAAAAAATATATTTTATTAGCTTTTCATTAACTTTTACAACATTAAACCATAACAGAACCCATTCTTTAAGTGGCGATTTTTTGCTTTATCTTGTTAATAATGAACAATAAATGTGGGCTAACACAGGCAAGAATGAAACAAAATTACAAAATTCAATCAAGATTATGACCAAAATCAATATCGATAGTTTTTATTGGCGATAAATACAATCTCTGTTGACCTGTTACTAACTTCACGGCTAGATTGTGGGGTAAAGGTTAAATTGGATGTAACAAAATTACGAGATGGATACGATATGAACGAGAAATACAGTGCGTTAACAAGTAATGTCAGTATGCTTGGCCATTTGCTGGGTAATACGATCAAAACAGCTTGCGGTGATGAACTCTTAGAAAAAGTTGAAACGATTCGCAAACTTTCTAAATCAGCAGGCACAGGTAATCAAGATGACCGCGAGAAACTGATTGCTGAATTACAAAACCTACCAGATGATCAATTACTTCCTGTAGCTCGAGCTTTTAGTCAATTCCTTAATCTCACCAATATTGCCGAGCAATACCATACGGTTTCACGCCAACGTGAAACAACATTGTGTAGCCCAGATGCGCTCGATGAGTTGTTTACTAAATTAGTCCAGCATGATGTTAACCCTGCAGATTCTTTAGTAGCAATTAATGAATTAAATATTGATTTGGTTCTTACCGCTCACCCAACTGAGATTGCACGTCGTACCATGATCCATAAATTGGTACAGATTAATAAATGTTTATCACAATTAGAATTAAGCGAACTATCAACCGCAGAACGCGCGCGAGTTGAACAACGCTTAGAACAACTGATTGCTCAAGCATGGTATTCCGATGTTATTCGCCAACAACGTCCAACCCCAATTGATGAAGCAAAATGGGGTTATGCCGTGGTTGAAAATTCATTATGGCAAGCAGTACCAGAATTTGTACGCTTGTTTGATGAAAAGCTACAGCAACATTTAGATAAAAAATTACCATTAGATGCCGCGCCAGTAACATTCTCATCATGGATGGGCGGCGATCGCGATGGTAACCCATTTGTTACCTCAAATGTTACCCATGAAGTTTTACGTCTTTCTCGTTGGAAAGCCGCCGAACTTTACCTTGGCGATGTTCAAGAATTGATCAATGAATTATCAATGATTCAATGTAATAATGAAGTGCGTGAACTTGCAGGTGAAGAGCATGAACCTTACCGTGCAATTTTAAAACAATTGCGTACCAAGCTGATTGTTACGCGTGACAGCTTAGAAGCACAAATCAATGGTAACGCCCCCCTTTCTAAGCACATTATTAATGATGTTGCTGAGCTATGGGATCCATTGTATGCGTGTTACCAGTCATTACATCAATGTGGTATGGCTATTATTGCTGACGGTTTATTACTTGACTCATTACGTCGTATCAAATGTTTTGGTGTCCATCTGGTTAAACTGGATATTCGTCAAGAAAGCACACGTCATGAAAATGTTATTTCAGAGTTAACTCGTCACCTTGGTTTAGGTGATTACAGTCAGTGGTGTGAGCAAGATAAGATCGCATTCTTGGTCCGTGAGTTATCATCTAAGCGTCCATTGCTTCCACGTAATTGGGAACCATCAGCAGACGTTAAAGAAGTACTTGAAACCTGTAAAGCGATTGCAGAACAACCACGTGAAGCATTGGGTGCCTATGTTATTTCAATGGCACGTACAGCCTCTGATGTATTAGCCGTTCACTTATTGCTACAAGAAGCAGGTTGTCCATTCCGAATGGATGTGTGTCCATTATTTGAAACACTTGAAGACTTAAATAACGGTGCTGATGTTATTGAGCAACTGCTTAACATTGACTGGTACCGTGGCTTTATTCAAAACCACCAAATGGTGATGATTGGTTACTCTGATTCCGCCAAAGATGCCGGTGTTATGTCTGCTGGTTGGGCACAATACAGTGCAATGGAGAAACTGGTCGATGTCTGTGAAAAAGCAGAAGTTGAAATTACCCTATTCCATGGTCGTGGCGGTAGTATTGGCCGTGGCGGTGCTCCTGCACATGCCGCTTTATTATCTCAACCACCACGCAGCCTAAAAGGCGGTTTACGCGTAACAGAACAAGGTGAGATGATTCGCTTTAAGCTTGGCTTACCTGAAGTTGCAATCAATAGCCTCAGCCTTTATGCAAGTGCGACGTTAGAAGCAAACTTACTTCCACCACCGGCACCGAAACAAGAATGGCGCCATATTATGGACCAGCTTTCTCATGTTTCATGTGAGTCGTACCGCAACGTAGTCCGTAATACGCCGGAGTTTATTCCTTATTTCCGTGCCGCAACGCCAGAATCTGAATTGGGTAAGTTACCATTAGGTTCTCGTCCTGCAAAACGTAACCCTAATGGTGGTGTTGAAAGTTTACGTGCAATTCCATGGATTTTTGCTTGGAGCCAAAACCGTCTCTTATTACCCGCATGGTTAGGTGCAGGTGAAGCAATTCAACACTCAATTAATAATGGTGATACGGCACAACTAGAAGAAATGTGCCGCGAATGGCCATTCTTCTCGACTCGTCTAGGTATGCTTGAAATGGTGTACAGCAAAACCAGCCTTGGCATTACAGAATACTATGATCAACGTTTAACCGATGAAGCTTTATGGCCACTTGGTAAACAATTACGCTCACAGTTAGTACAAGATATTAAAGCAGTATTAACCGTTGAAAATAATGACCATTTGATGCAGCAAGACCCATGGGGTGCTGAGTCTATTCGTCTACGTAATATTTATGTTGAGCCACTTAATATGCTTCAGGCCGAATTACTTTACCGTACTCGCCAACAAAGCGAATTACCAAAAGAGCTTGAAGAAGCATTAATGGTCACTATTGCGGGTATTGCAACCGGTATGCGTAATACAGGCTAACCCTCGATAAATAACCATAAGGCTATCTTCGGATAGCCTTTTTTTTTAATCGTTATTTACAATGTTGTTAAAATATACTGTTAATTCTCAACTATGATACAGCATTGTATTGCTTATAAAGACTAAGATAGAAAAGTATCAATATGAGAAAAGATGAATATATTTCAATCAAATTATTATTTTTTTAGCGCTAAATTAGTTTAGTGACAGTTCACAAGATAATAAATTGAAACGCCTCAGTAACAGATAATTGAACTAGAAGTATCGATATTGAGTCAATTAATGATATTCTATGCGACCGCAATTAGGCAGTGCAATAGCACGATTATAAATTAAAAACGTCATTTGAAGCGTTACATAATCTAAGCCCTATTGTGTTTTTTATTTTATATATTTAACGGATAGAAGAGATGTCACTACCACATGTAATTTTAACGGTGCTTAGCACTCGCGAAGCGACTGGTTACGATATAACCAAAGAATTTTCACACAGTATCGGTTATTTTTGGAAAGCGAGCCACCAGCAGGTGTATCGTGAACTCAATAAAATGGCGACTAACGATCAAGTAACTTGCCGTCTTGAACCGCAAGATGGTAAACCTGATCGTAAGGTATATTCTATTACCGATCTTGGTCGCAAGGCATTATTTGAGTGGTTCCAAGAACCTGCACGTAATCCAACTACCCGCGATGAATTTTCTGCAAAACTGCTGATTTGTGGTGTTCACAATTCATTACCAATGCAGCAGCAACTTGAAGCTTTAATTGATGAATCACACATTTTAATGGGTCATT
Organism: Photobacterium sp. S4TG1; assembly: GCF_036040035.1. Classification (NCBI taxonomy): domain Bacteria; kingdom Pseudomonadati; phylum Pseudomonadota; class Gammaproteobacteria; order Vibrionales; family Vibrionaceae; genus Photobacterium; species Photobacterium sp. S4TG1. The sequence goes on along the minus strand of NZ_JAYXUH010000008.1, from coordinate 113,480 downwards.
ATCAAGAACTAGAGCAAATTCATTTTAGCGATTACAAAAACATGGATCGTCAACAACGTCTCGACCGTTTAACCTTGCGCCGCGGCCTTCACAACCGCCAAGCATGGATATTATGGGCAGAAGAAGTACTAGCTGAACTGAAAGATATGGACAGTGAAAATAGCGCAGTTGCTATTAACTAAGTCAGTATCAAAAATAAAGCCGCAGTTCAGTTTGAACTGTGGCTTTTTATTGCAACTTATCTTATATAATCATGGCTACAACATTGTCGCTAAGCGATTAATATCAGAAATTAACGCCCCCGCAGTCACATCTCGTCCAGCCCCAGGACCTCGAATCACTAATGGGTTCTCACGATACCACTGACTTTCTATCGCAAAAATATTATCACAAGGCAATAAGTTTGCTAATGCATGCTCATGGGGTAATGCTTCTAATCCAACATACGCTTTACCATGACGATCTAAACGTGCTACATAGCGTAGTACTTTATCTTCACGTGCCGCTCGTGCTAATTTTTTCGCTAACACCACATCGAGTTCAGATGCCTGCTCAAAAAAGGCATCAACCGTTAATTCACGTAAGCAAGCAGGAACCAATGATTCAACCTCCACTTGCTGTGGGTCGATTTCAAACCCCGATTCACGTGCTAAGATAACCAGCTTACGCATCACATCACTGCCATCCAGATCGTGACGAGGATCGGGCTCAGTTAACCCCTGCTGCCACGCTTGTTCAAGCAATTCAGAAAATGGCTGACTACCATCAAACTGTTGAAATAACCATGATAACGTGCCAGAAAAAATACCAGAGATAGCTAAAATACGATCGCCACTTTCTCGCAGATCACGTACGGTATGATTAATGGGTAACCCCGCACCAACCGTCGCGTTATACAGCCAATAACGGCTACTTTTAGCAAACGCATCAATAACCGCTTGATACTCTATCGTCGTCGCAGAACCGGCTATTTTATTCGCAGAAATAAGATGTAATCCACTTGCAGCAATACGTGGGTATAATGCCGCCAGCTGATAACTTGCGGTTACATCAATCACAACCACATCATCATAATCAACCGCAGCTAATTGAGATAATAAGTGCGGTAATTGATAATCTATCGCTTGATCATGAAACTGCGCTAACGCTGTCTGAGGCGCAATGCCTGTACTATTAATCCAACATTTATGCTGACCAACAATACCGATTAAATTAAATAGCATTCCATGTCGTAGCTCTAATGCTGCTTTTTCACGATTAAACAACCCTAACCAATGCTTACCGATATTGCCTTTGCCGCATAACACAATACCCACACTTTTTTGCGCTTGAAATAACGCTTGATGGATATCATTAACTAACGCATCCGTTTCAATATCGAGCAACACAGCCACTAAACTTAAACCTGACTCAGCCTCCGTCATAAATTCAACGGGTAAGCCTTTAAGTTGCTGATAGAAACCATGGCAATGATTCGGATTATTCAATACGCCAGCACCAACAGCGGCAACCATTGAAAAACCTTCTCGTAATCGAAGCTCAGCCGCAACACCGCTATCTTGCAATAACCTCAGCACGCTATTTACCATTTCTTGGGTATAGGCCAAAATAATGCGCCGCTTCCCTTTATCCATGGTTTGAGCCAATGGCTGTAATTGTGCTCGATCCAATAATAACTGCACGTCATGTTGAATATGTGCCACTGTCATTCCTTGCGGCACATCAAGCTCAATTAAACACACATCATTAAGTGATGAAATAATTTTAGCCCCGCGACCAGATGCTAATACTCGCTCAACCCGCGTCGAGCCTGATTCCGGTTGGTGACTACAACGTAAGGTTAAATCGAGACAACTTTGTGCGACAGGTTGTAACGTTCGACTATGTAAAACTGGTGCGGCAAGACGTGCTAATTCATTAGCCTCATCTAATCGCAATAAGGGCAACAGGCAAGCATTGCTGACTTTACGAGGATCGGCACTATAAACCCCCGCGACATCACTCCAAATTGTGACTCGATCTACTTTAGCTAAAGCACCGATGATCGTAGCGGAATAGTCAGAGCCATTACGGCCTAATAACACCGTTTGCTGATGTTGATTTGCAGCCATAAAACCAGTGATCACTAATCGCTGCTGCTGATATTGTACGATAAGTTGATCCAATAAAGGTTCAGATAAAGCTTTATTGACTTCCGGTTGCACTGCATGGTCGGCTCGTAAAAATAATCGAGAATCAATGGCTGTCGCGGCTAATTGTGATTGATTAAGTAGTGCACTTAATAAACGTGCTGACCATAATTCACCATGACCTAAAACCGCATTTGTAACCTCGGTCGTCATTGGTGACTGTCCCCACTGAGCAATTAACGCCAGCTCCGAAAATAGCTGCTGTTGTAATGGCTCTGCATATTTAGCCTCAAGTAACTCACTGATCAATTGCTGCTGAAATAATCTGATTGATAATAAAGTTTCATGGGCTTGGCGGCCATCGGTAGCTAATAGCTCTAACCATAACAACAATTGATTCGTCGTTTTTCCTGCCGCCGATACCACCACTAAATCGGTGCTATTAGAGTACGATTGTAAAATATCAGCGACACGGCGATAACACTCAGCATCGGCAAGGCTACTTCCACCAAATTTATGTAATTGGCGCAGATCTTTTTTCATCAGCAGCCCTCCTTTGCAATAGCAAACGCCTGTTTAAGATCAGCAATCAAATCTTGTGGGTCTTCTAAACCTACCGATAACCGCAACAAAGACGTAGAGATCCCTGCCGCTCGTTGTGCTTCATCAGTCATTGCACGATGAGTCATTGAAGCAGGATGAGCAATTAAACTTTCCGTTCCCCCCAATGATTCTGCTAGTGAGAATAATTGCAGTTTTTTAACAAATAATTCCAGTTGCTGATAACTTCCAGCAAATTCAAAACTCATCATTGAACCAAAACCACGCTGCTGACGTTTAGCAATCTCATGCCCTGGATGGGTAAGTAAACTTGGATGATAAATAGTGCCAACCAGCGATTGTTGTTGTAAATAAGCCAGCACTGCCGCACCATTTTCTTCATGCATTCTCATTCGTGGCGCTAAAGTACGTAATCCACGTAGTGTCAAATAGGCATCAAATGGTGCTCCAGTTGCCCCAATACAATTAGCCCACCAACTGAGATTTTCAGCCGCAGCTTGGTCTTTAGCAATTAAAACACCCCCGACAACATCAGAGTGGCCATTAATGTATTTGGTTGTTGAATGCACTACAAAATCAGCACCAAGCGATAATGGCTGTTGTAATAAGGGCGACAGGAAAGTGTTATCAACGGCAACTTGGCAACCAACCGCCTGTGCTTGTTGGCAGATCGCAGTAATATCAATCACGCGCACTAAAGGGTTTGAGGGAGTCTCAAGCCATAATAGCGCTGGTTTTTGTGCCAATGCAGCAGCTAAGGCTTCTGGATCTGATTGATCTATAAACAGAACTTTAAAGTCACCTTTTTGAGCACGAGTATTAAATAAACGGTAGCTTCCGCCATAACAATCATGAGGAGCAATCAATAAATCATCAGGACCTAAAACCGCAGACACCAATAAATTCATCGCAGCAGTACCACAATTGGTGACGACACCACCCGCACCGCCTTCCATGTCACTGAGAGCATCAGCTAGTGTGTTACGAGTTGGATTACCTGAACGGGAATAATCATATTGCGGTAACTCACCTAATGCTGGAAAACTGTAGGTGGACGTTAAATAGATTGGAGGCACAACAGCATTATATTGTGAATCAACGTCAATACCGGTTCGAACGGCAATAGTCGCAGGCTGCTTATCACTCATAATAACGTTCCTTGTTATAAGGGGGTGAACCCTGTAAATAAATAATGGTGGCTGTTAACAACCTTAACCACATCAAAACAAGACGTCAACACCTCTAGACGTCTATATGTCTTTGCTTATAGCGGTAAATCCCGCTAAAATTTAGTAATTGAAAAAAATAGTCGTGATCTAGCAACTGTTGTCTATCACTGTAGAGGACAAATCAGTGATGTTCACGTAATATCGCCGCCTATCATGACTATGTACTAACAACCGTCGTCGCGACATTGTTATCATCATTAATTAAACATCGCTGAGAAGGTAAAACATGGCAAAGTGGAATGGCGAATATATTAGCCCTTATGCAGAACACGGTAAGAAAAATGAACAAGTAAAAAAAATTACAGTGTCTATTCCATTAAAGGTTCTTAAAATTCTTACTGATGAACGTACTCGTCGTCAGGTCAATAACCTGCGCCACGCTACCAACAGTGAATTACTCTGTGAGGCTTTCCTACACGCCTACACTGGACAACCATTACCTACTGATGATGATATTCGTAAAGATCACCCCGATGATCTCCCCGCAGAAGCTAAAGCATTGATGGAAGCTATGGGTATCAGCTACGAAGATATTAATGAATAATATGGACATGAAATAGCAAAAAACCAGCACTTATGCTGGTTTTTTTATAGCGATAAATCTCAGCCATAAAAAAAGGGATGCTTGCGCATCCCTTTTTTTTAAATTCATCTGGCAAATAATTACTTGCTAGAAAGCGCACCGAAACGCTTGTTGAATTTGTCCACACGACCGCCAGAGCTAACTTGACGTTGCTTACCAGTGTAGAATGGGTGACACTTATCGCATACGTCAAGGTTAACGTCTTTGCTCATAGTAGAATTAAATACGAAAGTGTTGCCGCAAGAACAACGTGCGTTTACTGCTTTGTATTCTGGGTGGATACCTTGTTTCATGGGGAAACCTCAAGTTAAGGCCGTGTCGCTCTCCCGATCCAAAGCCGGGCACCACACGTGGTTAATAAAATAGTCTGTCGTAAATTTACGACAAATCAGGCGGCGTATAGTAATCAATCATTCTCCAGAGATCAACTCAGACACTGTTTTTTTATCGCTCTTTTATTGATCACCAAAACAGTAAATAATGGTTGCAACATAGCAGTACTTATCCCATATCACACGATCTGTTACTATTTAGTACAAGCTCAATTAAAGCGATAAAATATGACCCACCCAATAGCACGCGTTGCTTTACCTGTCCCACTAGATAAAACTTTTGACTATCTCATCAAGCCCAACACTACCCCTGTTATCGGTGGGCGTGTGCTGGTGCCTTTTGGTCGACAACGATTAGTTGGGATTGTGGTTGCTATTGGACATGATTCTGATTTTCCCATTCAACAGCTAAAACCTATTCAGCAAGTATTGGACGAGCAACCTTTATGGCAACCATCACTATTTAGCTTATTAAAATGGGCCAGTAGCTATTATCAATACCCTTTAGGTGACGCTCTAGCCAATGCGATGCCAACATTACTGCGTAAAGGTCGAGAAGCATCAACCGCACCATTAAAGTACTGGCACCTTACTGAAACGGGTCGAGAGCAGCCGTTAAATGGTTTAAAACGTGCGCCTAAACAAGCGCAAATCCTAAATCTATTACGTAATGGTCCACTCAGCCACGAAAGTTTACTCACTCATGAGGTCAGCAGCTCCACCCTCAAAACTATTGAGCAAAAAGGCTGGATTAGCGAACAACAACATCAACCGCAGCAACGTCAGTGGCAACCACAATTTGAGATTACAGAGCAGAAACCGCGTTTAAACGAAGAGCAAGCGTTAGCAATTGCAACGGTTAACAGCAATCCAGAATTTGGCTGTTATCTACTTGATGGCGTTACAGGCTCGGGTAAAACCGAGGTTTATCTTAATTTACTTGAACCCATTTTAGCGGCGGGTAAACAGGCGTTAATTTTAGTGCCAGAAATTGGCCTAACGCCACAAACAATCAATCGTTTTAAGCGCCGTTTTAATGTGCCATTAGAAACCGTACATTCAGGCTTAAACGATAGCGAACGCATGGCAGCATGGTTGGCAGGGCGAGATAATCAGGCAGGGATCATTATTGGCACCCGTTCAGCACTGTTTACGCCCTTTGCTAATCTTGGCATTATCATTGTTGATGAAGAGCATGATGCTTCATACAAGCAACAAGATAGTTTACGTTACCATGCTCGCGATCTAGCCGTAATGCGAGCCAATAAAGAAAATATTCCAATAGTGTTAGGTTCAGCAACGCCAGCACTGGAAACACTGCATAACGCACAAACAGGCAAATATCACTATCTGACACTCTCTAAACGTGCAGGTAATGCGAGTGCTGCACGTCATGGTGTTATTGATGTCAAAGGCCTGTATTTAAACGCGGGGTTATCAGCACCATTAATTGCAGAAATGCGTAAGCACCTCAATGCGGGCAATCAAGTGATGCTGTTTCTTAATCGGCGTGGATTTTCACCCGCGATGATGTGCCATGAGTGCGGCTGGATCGCCGAGTGTGATCGTTGTGATGCGTATTACACCCTCCATCAGCAATCTGGAGAATTACGGTGTCATCACTGTGCCACTCAACGGCCGATTATGCACCAATGCCAGCAGTGTGGCTCGACTCAGTTGTTACCTGTTGGAGTGGGTACAGAGCAACTTGAAGCCCAATTGGCCGAATTGTTCCCTGAATTTAAAACAGTACGAATCGACCGTGATAGTACTCGTCGTAAAGGGGCATTAGAAAACTATTTAGAAGCCATTAAAAATAATGAATATCAAATTTTAATTGGCACCCAAATGCTTGCTAAAGGTCACCACTTTCCTAATGTAACCTTAGTGGCATTAATTGATGTTGATAGTGCATTATTCAGTAATGATTTTCGCGCCTCTGAGCGATTAGCACAGCTGTTTATTCAAGTTGCAGGTCGTGCAGGTCGCGCCAGTAAACCGGGAGCTGTTTTATTACAAACCCACCATCCAGAGCATCAACTGCTACAATCATTACTGCATAAAGGCTATGGCGTTTTTTCTCAAGCAGCATTAACTGAGCGTCGTCAGGCATTATTACCGCCGTTTACTCACTTAGTATTATTACGTGCAGAAGCCAATGATAGCGACCTTGTGTGCCAGTTCTTACAACAAGTAAGAGGGATTTTTGAAGCAAGCCCGATATATGATCAAGACTGTTGTGTATTAGGGCCAAATCCAGCTCCCCTTGCTCGTCGTGCTGGCCGATTTCGGTGGCAATTAATTTTACAAATACCTAATAGAAATAAACTTCAGCAAATACTCAGTATTGCTAAGCCAGCGATTCAACTATTACCGTTAGCGAAAAAAATCAGGTGGTCGATTGATGTTGAACCACAAGATTTAACTTAAACTAGACAATGCGATGCATCTCACATAGCGAATGTAATTTATGCTATTGGAAGCATGTTTCAGCTTATGCATCCATTCTACAATATGTATATGAATTGACGTTTTTCAGTCAGTTACAATTAGTTGATGAGCATATCTGAATATATTTTCAAATCAGATAGTCAACTGTAAATTAGAAAGATATAGCACAAGAGGAAAGCACTATGGCGACAATGAAGGACGTTGCCCAGCTAGCCGGGGTATCAACCGCGACAGTTTCACGCGCGCTCATGAACCCGGAAAAAGTATCGGCCTCAACCAGGAAAAAGGTCGAGCAAGCCGTAATGGAAGCTGGATATTCACCCAATTCACTAGCACGCAATTTACGCCGCAATGAATCGAAAACTATCGTGACTATTGTTCCAGATATCTGTGATCCCTACTTCACAGAAATCATTCGAGGAATTGAAGAAGCGGCAATGGAAAATGGTTATTTAGTGCTACTGGGTGACAGTGGTCAACAACAGCGTCGTGAAAACTCATTCGCTAATTTAGTGTTTACTAAGCAAGCTGATGGTATGTTGCTATTAGGTAATAATTTACCGTTTGACGTCAGTAAACCTGAACAAAAAAATCTGCCGCCATTAGTCATGGCATGTGAATATGCGCCGGAACTTGAATTACCAACAGTGCACATTGATAACTTAACTGCAGCCTTTGATGCGGTGAATTACTTGACTCAAATGGGCCATAAGCGAATAGCTCAAATTACAGGGCCAGATAAAGCAGCTTTATCACAATTTCGTCAGCAAGGTTATCAACAGGCCCTTCGTCGTGGAGGTATAACTTTAAATCCAGCCTACACTATTAAAGGTGATTTTAGTTTTGCAGCAGGTGCCCGTGCTATCACGGCATTACTTGCTTTGCCTGAGCCGCCAACAGCATTATTTTGCCACTCAGACGTAATGGCAATTGGCGCCATGCAACAGGCAAAACGGTTAGGTTTACGCGTACCACACGATATTTCTATTGTTGGTTTTGATGATATTCAATTTGCAGAATATTGCGATCCACCATTAACAACTGTCTCACAACCCCGTTATGAGATTGGCCGTCAGGCAATGTTGATGTTATTAGAATTACTGAAAGGCAAAGATGTCCAAGCGGGATCACGATTATTGGATGCCAAACTGGTTATTCGTGAAAGTGCGGCGCCGCCAAGTCGCTAATTTATCTATCCCCATATTTAATACGTTACTGCACAGAGATCATAAAATCTGGCATCTTTGTTACAATATGGGGTTAATTATCAGCGAAACAGCGATAATAACTGGTCAGGATCAATCCAACTTTGTAACATAGCGTCCTATCTATCTACCCAAACTAATTTGTCGATATCGTGGCTACTAAAGATTATGTAAAACGTGGACGCTCAACAAAATCAGCGTCACCAAAAGCAAAAGCTAACCCTAAAGGCAAAAAAGTGCCGACAACTGGTTTTCCAACCAAGTGGGCTGCTTTCGCTGTTGTTTTAGTGTGTGGGCTGATTACGAGTTTATTTTTCCTTTCTGGTACTGATGTTCCTGAAAATGAGCCCGCCATTCCTGCGGCTGTTATTATCAAACCACAACCACCAGCAAAAGTTAACACCACCGCTTTGCCTCCTAAACCAGAAGAAAAATGGCGTTACATTCAGGAACTAGAAAATAAAAAAGTCATTGTTCCCGACTTAACACCCAAAAAAATCATTGCTAAAGAGAAGCCAGCTAAGCCTTATTTATTACAATGCGGCGCTTATCACAGCCAAACTCAAGCAGATGAACGTAAAGCGATGATTGCGTTTCAAGGCTTAAATAGCCAAATAAAAGTATCAACGAATAACAAAGGTACTTGGTATCGTGTTGTACTTGGTCCTTACAAAAATAAACGTTTAGCAATGAATGATCAGAATAAATTACAACAACATGGCATTAGCCCTTGTGCAATTTGGTTCTGGGAATAATCATCATTAGCATGAATAACAATAAAGGATGCCATCATGGCATCCTTTTTTATTCTCTAAAGCTTAACATCACCCCACCCAGCAATTGTTATATACACCTTGAAAACCTGCCTCTCTATCCCCAGATCTAATAGCATTAATGATCCCGGCTAACGTCGGAGCTGAATCAAAGAGGGTTTAACGTGACAACTATTGTATCTGTTCGTCGTAACGACAAAGTCGTAATTGCTGGTGACGGCCAAGTCTCACTTGGCAATACGGTAATGAAAGGCAACGCTCGCAAAGTTCGTCGTCTCTATAATGATAAAGTACTTGCAGGTTTCGCTGGCGGTACCGCTGATGCCTTTACTTTATTTGAACGTTTCGAACGTAAATTAGAAATGCACCAAGGCCATCTATTGAAATCAGCCGTTGAGTTAGCCAAAGATTGGCGTACCGATCGTGCTCTACGCAAGCTTGAAGCTTTATTAGTTGTTGCTGATGAAACAGGCTCATTAATCATTACTGGTAATGGTGATGTCGTACAGCCTGAGCATGATTTAGTTGCGATTGGTTCTGGTGGTAATTTTGCTCAAGCAGCTGCCATTGCATTATTGGAAAATACCGATCTTAGCGCCCGTGAAATTGCTGAAAAAGCGCTAAATATTGCGGGTGACATTTGTGTATTTACTAACCACAATCATACTATTGAAGAATTAGAAACTAAGTAAGGAAGTTGCAATGTCTGAAATGACTCCTCGCGAAATCGTTCATGAACTTGACCGCCATATTATCGGCCAAGACAAAGCCAAGCGAGCGGTGGCGATTGCACTGCGTAACCGCTGGCGTCGTATGCAGCTTCCTGAAGAGCTGCGTGTAGAAGTAACCCCAAAAAATATTTTAATGATTGGTCCAACCGGTGTTGGTAAAACAGAAATCGCACGCCGATTAGCAAAACTGGCGAATGCACCGTTCATTAAAGTTGAAGCGACCAAATTTACTGAAGTCGGTTATGTCGGTAAAGAAGTTGAAACTATCATTCGTGATCTAACTGATGTCGCTGTAAAAATGGTACATCAGCAAGCGACTGAAAAAGTACGTGTACATGCAGAAGAACTCGCAGAAGAACGTATTCTTGATGTGTTATTGCCACCAGCACGCGATGCTTGGGGACAAAACGAAGAAGTAGCAACAGAATCAACGACGCGTCAATCTTTCCGTAAGAAATTACGTGAAGGTAAACTTGATGATAAAGAAATCGAAATTGATATTGCAGCGCCACAAATGGGCGTTGAAATCATGGCGCCTCCTGGTATGGAAGAAATGACCAACCAGTTACAAGGCATGTTCCAAAATCTTGCGGGTAACACCAGTAAAAAACGCAAAATGAAAATCAAAGATGCGTTAAAAGCAGCGACTGAAGAAGAAGCGGCAAAACTGGTTAACCAAGAAGAATTAAAAGAACAAGCCATTTTCGCGGTTGAAAATAACGGTATTGTCTTTATTGATGAAATCGATAAGATTTGTAAGCGTGGCGAATCATCAGGCCCTGACGTTTCTCGTGAAGGTGTACAGCGTGATTTATTACCATTAGTTGAAGGCAGCACAGTATCAACTAAACATGGCATGGTTAAAACAGACCACATTCTATTTGTGGCATCAGGTGCATTCCAAGTTGCTAAGCCATCAGATTTAATTCCTGAGCTACAAGGTCGTTTACCGATCCGCGTTGAATTGGATGCACTGAGCAGTCATGACTTTAAACGCATTCTTACTGAGCCCAAAGCATCGTTAACGCAACAATACGTAGCACTAATGGCTACGGAATCTGTCGATATAGAATTTACGGCTGAAGGTATTGAAAGCTTAGCGGAAGCAGCATGGCAGGTAAATGAGCGTACTGAAAATATAGGTGCTCGTCGTTTACATACGGTAATGGAACGCCTAATGGAAGAGATTTCTTATGATGCGAGTGAAAAATCTGGCGAGAAATTCCTTATCGATGACGCGTATGTACAAGCACGCTTAGGCGAATTCGTTGCTGATGAAGATTTAAGTCGCTTCATTTTATAATCGAATTTAGACTAACAGTTAACACAATAAACGGTGCGTTTTATCGCACCGTTTTTTTTATTCTTTAACAAACATTGATCGGATAAATTTGCGCCTGACCAAATTTACGCCATAATACCTTTTCAGTATTCACTTTAAGTATCTAATTTATGAACTCACCCTCTTCACTGACAATTTGGTTAGATGCCGCAAGACCAAAAACCTTACCCCTTGCCATCGCTTCTATTGTCTGCGGTAGCGCAGTAGCAAAATGGCACGACAATTTTTCTGCAAGTATTGCAGCTCTTGCGCTATTAACTGCCTTGTTATTACAAATTCTATCTAATCTTGCTAATGATTATGGCGACGCCGTTAAAGGCACAGATAATGATGACCGTTTAGGCCCACAACGGGCAATGCAATCAGGCTTAGTTACTGCAGCCACAATGCGTAAAGCGATGATTATAAACATCATTCTTACCGCTATCAGTGGCTTAACCTTAATTTTAGTGGCTTGTAAGAACCCGCATGACATTATCGGTTTTTTAATCTTGGGCTTACTTGCAATAGCAGCATCGATTGCTTATACCGTGGGCAATAAACCTTATGGCTATCAAGGTCTTGGCGATCTATCTGTACTGATATTTTTCGGCTGGCTGGGTGTTGCAGGAACGTATTATCTTCAAACGGGACAGATTGACTCACTGATCATGTTACCGGCAACGGCATGTGGTTTATTGGCTGTCGGTGTACTAAATATCAATAATTTACGTGATATTGATAATGATAAAGCATGTGGCAAACAAACCTTAGTGGTGCGTATGGGTCCACAATGGGGCCGTAAATACCATCTGATATTACTTTCTACTAGCGTGATATTTTTTAGTTTATTCGCGCTATTAGAAGTGAAATCTCTTTTTGGGTGGCTATTCATTTTAAGCCTACCACTACTGATCAATCATGGTCGACAAGTGTACAATTCTGTTGATGGCGCTGCGCTTCGTCCAATGATGGCAACCATGGTTAAGTGTGCGTTAATCACTAACCTATTATTTGCTATTGGTATGGTATTAGCATAATCACTGATACAAATTGCAATGCGATATCAACTGGTTATAATTTAAACAACCTTTTTTGTTTTCAGCTACCAATAAGAAGCCTGCCCATGGAATATAATACATCTGAGCTTTGTGATATCTATCTCGACCAAGTTGATGTGGTTGAACCTATGTTCAGCTCTTACGGTGGTCGCAGTGCATTTGGCGGTCAAATCACGACCATTAAATGTTTTGAGAATAATGGGGTTATTCATGACGTTTTATCCCAGCCTGGCGCTGGGCGAGTATTGCTAGTCGATGGTGGAGGCTCATTACGCCGTGCTTTAATTGATATCGATCTCGCTCAATTAGCCGTTGAAAATCACTGGGAGGGGCTCATTATTTATGGCAGCGTCCGCCATGTTGATGAACTGGATAGACTCGATCTAGGAATTCAGGCACTCGCTGCGATTCCTGTTGGTGCAGATCAACAAACCATTGGTGAGATTGATGTTGCGGTGAATTTTGGTGGAGTAACCTTTTTACCTGAAGATCATATTTATGCGGATAATACTGGCGTTATTTTATCGCCAGAAGCATTAGATATAGACTAATCACTCATAAATAAAATGGCTACAATACAAAAAATCGGCTCGGTATATCACCTGTGAAGGGAGCTATACCGAGCCGATAATCGTATTAAAATAAATACGCGATTATTCTACGCTATCCATTTTACCTAGCAGTGTACGTACGCGATCTTGCCATACGTTATGCTCACCACGTAGCTTTTCGTTATCTTGAACAAGACTCTCACGACCAGAACGTAGTTCTTGTGCTTCCATAGCTAGGCTATCATTTTTTTCTTTTAGTTCATCAATTTCCATTTGTAGTAAAGAAATTGAATCCACAGCCATTTGAACTTTGGCTTCCAATTTTTCCAACATTTCTAGAGACATATTGTTCACCTGATCTATGCCCATATATTTACCTTAACAATTCAAGGTAATCTCTACGGACAGGGTTATATACATTTAACAGCTATTCTAACGAGGCATTGGCTTGCTGACATCTACATTTCCACCACATTAGTGCAAATGAATGAAAATCATACAAGTCTGATGTAATTATTGCAAAGTCAGTAAATATCAGCCTTACTTAGTCGCTAAAAACAGCTAAATTCAACGACCTCAGCGTGTTTTATAGCGCCAGATACCTTTCTCGCCTCGTTTCACATTCTGCTACCAATAATGTGGTATCTATGAACTTTCTCAAATTCTGTTCCACATTACCATGATAATTTACCCCTGCGATTTTATATGCCGCAGTTATCGCGAATAACGATGATTGCAGTATCAGCCTAATATCACGATCCATGATCTCACGCCATCAACACGACAATAAAAAGCCACCAAACGCTCACTTTAGAAAACAATTTACGCTCGAACGCACATTTTTGAGCCGTTATTATTTTAAAAAAAAGTAACTATTGTAAATTACAGCGCATGAAGGATAACGCAATACCCTACATTACCCATCAAAAGGACTGACAATATGACAAGTTCCAAACCTAATGCGCTCGTCGGAGAATGTTTTGCGGAATTTATCGGTACTGGACTACTGATATTTTTTGGCGTTGGCTGTGTCGCTGCCCTGAAATTAACCGGTGCTGACTTTGGTCAATGGGAAGTAAGTATCATGTGGGGTCTTGGCGTTGCCATTGCGATTTACGTCACGGCAGGGGTTTCTGGTGCCCATTTAAATCCAGCGGTGACTATTGCATTAGCCAGTTTCCATGGTTTCAATAAACGCAAAGTATTGCCTTATATTATGTCACAAGTGTTGGGAGCCTTTGCTGCTGCAGCCTTAATTTATGGGCTATACAGCAATTTATTTACTGATTATGAAGCCAGCCATAATATTGTTCGAGGAACAGTTGCTAGCCTAGATACTGCCTCTATTTTTTCAACCTTCCCTCACCCATCATTAAGTTTTGGTGGTGCTTTCGCCGTTGAATTTACTATTACCGCAGTATTGATGTTTGCCATTTTAGCTATCGGTGATGATAAAAATGGTGCTCCCCGTGGCGCTATGGGACCATTATTGATAGGTTTACTAATTGCTGTTATTGGCGGTTCGTTAGGTCCTCTAACGGGTTTTGCTATGAACCCCGCCCGTGATTTCGGCCCTAAACTACTGACCTTCTTTGCAGGTTGGGACACGGTGGCACTCACTGGTGCTAAAGATATTCCTTACTTTATCGTTCCTATTCTGGCGCCAATTTGTGGTGCGCTTTTTGGTGGCTGGGCCTACCCTAAACTGATTGGGATTTATCTACCAGGCAACAAATGTACCCTACCGAATAAATGCGAAGGCAATACGGATACACCTGCGGTTGAAGCATAAAATTTAATCCATCAACACAATCAAAGGGGCATTAACCTCGCCCCTCAATTGAAACTGACTCTATATAATAAAGATAACGAGGAACTCATCATGACTACTGAACGAAAATATATTGTGGCGTTAGATCAAGGAACAACCAGTTCTCGAGCCGTTGTGCTCGATCACAATGCCAATATCGTTTGTTCGTCACAACGCGAATTCACTCAAATTTATCCTAAAGCAGGTTGGGTTGAACATGATCCTCTTGAAATTTATGCGACCCAAAGTTCAACCATGGTTGAAGCATTAGCTAAAGCAGGTATTCGCAGCGATCAAGTTGCAGCAATTGGTATTACTAACCAACGTGAAACCACCATTGTTTGGAACAAAAAAACAGGTAAGCCTGTCTACAACGCTATCGTCTGGCAATGCCGCCGTACCGCCGACATATGTGAAGATCTAAAACAACAAGGCTTAACAGATTATATTCGTGAAACCACAGGGTTAGTGGTTGATCCGTACTTCTCTGGTACTAAAGTTAAATGGATTCTAGATAACGTTGAAGGTGCTCGCGAACAAGCAGAAGCAGGTGAGTTATTATTTGGTACTGTCGATACTTGGTTAATTTGGAAAATGACCCAAGGACGTGTATTTGTTACTGATTACACCAACGCCTCTCGTACCATGCTATTTAATATCAACACACTACAGTGGGATGAGAAATTACTTTCGGTATTGAATATTCCATTATCAATGATGCCTGAAGTAAAAGCATCATCTGAAGTTTATGGCCAAACCAACATTGGTGGTAAAGGCGGTACTCGTATTCCTATTGCAGGTATTGCTGGCGATCAGCAAGCCGCATTATTTGGTCAAATGTGTGTTTCAGCAGGCCAAGCTAAAAATACTTATGGCACCGGTTGTTTCTTATTAATGAATACCGGCAAAGAAAAAGTCACCTCACATAATGGACTATTAACGACTCTCGCTTGTGGCCCTAAAGGTGATGTTGCTTACGCCCTTGAAGGTGCAGTCTTTATGGGCGGCGCTTCCATTCAATGGTTACGAGATGAAGTAAAACTACTTAGTGATGCTAACGATTCAGAATACTTTGCAGAAAAAGTGGGCAGCGCTAACGGTGTCTATGTCGTACCAGCCTTTACTGGTTTAGGAGCTCCTTATTGGGACCCGTATGCACGTGGCGCTATTGTTGGACTTACTCGCGGCGTAAACTCTAACCATATTATTCGTGCCACCCTTGAAAGTGTTGCTTACCAAACTCGCGATGTACTTGATGCGATGCAGGCTGACTCAGGCATTAAACTTGATATTTTACGGGTTGATGGTGGCGCTGTTGCCAATAACTTCTTAATGCAATTCCAAGCAGATATTTTAGCAACAGAAGTACATCGTCCAAAAGTTACCGAAGTCACCGCACTTGGTGCTGCGTACTTGGCGGGCCTAGCAATTGGTTTCTGGGATAGTATTGATGAGCTTCAACACAAATCACAATTAGATCGAAGTTTTACACCGTGTGAAGACGATAAAAAACGTAACCGTCGTTACCGTGGTTGGCAACGTGCGGTTGAGTGTGCCAAAGGTTGGGCATTTGACGAAGAAGATGACGACGAATAAATTTCACGTTAATACCCTCTAAGATCAGGCCTGCTTATTATAGCAGGCCTTTTTTATTTTTATTACAACCACATAATCCTAATTCCGTTGCGTTAGATCATCAATCTACTGCCTAGACAATCTAATTTCCCACCGTGTTGAGGAACCAATTATGCTAGAATTTGCGCTGAATTTTTATACCCTTGAACCTACCGATATCTATATCTGGAGTTATCATGAAAGGCGATTTAGCAATAGCATTTGCTCGTGTTACCGAAGGCGCAGCCCTTGCCGGCCATAAATGGTTAGGCCGCGGCGATAAAATTGCAGCAGACAATGCGGCAGTTGAAGTTATGCGTACCCTGCTTAACCACACTAATATCAATGGTGAAATTGTTATTGGTGAAGGTGAAATCGACGAAGCGCCAATGCTCTATATTGGTGAACACGTGGGCTGTGGTGGTTGTGCGGTTGATATTGCCGTTGATCCTATCGAAGGCACACGCATGACGGCAATGGGACAAAATAATGCCCTTGCAGTACTTGCTGCTGGTGAAAAAGGTAGCCTGCTAAAAGCGCCAGATATGTACATGGAAAAATTGGTTGTGGGTCCACAAGCTAAAGGCGTTATCGATCTTGATAAACCTCTAGCTGACAACTTTGCAGCGATTGCTACTGCATTAAACAAACCACTGAGTGAGTTGGTTGTTACTATTCTTGCGAAGCCTCGTCACGATCAACTTATCACTGAAATGCATGCCATGGGTGTGCGTGTATTTGCTTTCCCTGACGGTGATGTTGCAGCATCTATTCTTACATGTATGCCTGAAAGTGATGTTGATGTGATGTATTGCATTGGTGGCGCACCAGAAGGGGTGGTTTCAGCTGCCGCTATTCGCGCATTAGGTGGTGACATGCAAGGCCGTTTACTGCCTCGCCATCAAGTAAAAGGTGACACTGAAGAAAATCGCCGTTTAGGTGAAATGGAAATTCGTCGTTGTGAAGAAATGGGCATTGAACCAAACACACTACTGCGCCTTGAAGACATGGCACGCAGTAATGATGTGATCTTTGCAGGCACAGGGATTACTAAAGGTGATTTAGTTGATGGTATTCAGCGCCAAGGTGATATCGCCACCACTGAAACACTATTGATTAGCGGCAACTGTGGCACCATGCGTCGTATAAAATCAAGCTACGACTTAAATCGCCAACATGACGCCGTTAAGCAACACACGCTATAACACGCCCTCGTTATCAATAAAAAATGCACTTCGGTGCATTTTTTATCTCTCTTAGCGCACCTTACCCGCCTAACCCTGATCTTATTTTCAGATCACTCACATCATAAATACGCCATTCTTAAACCTAAGAAGTCCTATTTTTAACGCACTATTATATTGTAAAGATATTGCTTTATTTAATAAGCTGATCCCATAATATAATAAGAGCAACAATGATGACTGATTATGAAAACTATTGAAAAAATCCTCTATCACATCAAATATGATGGCCCCGTTACGGCTAAAGTATTAGCCGATAAATTTCAGCTAACCACGATGGGTATTCGTCAACATCTACAATCGATGGAAGAACAAGGCTTAGTGGATGCTTATGATGTAAAAGTTAAAGTCGGCCGTCCAACGCGCCATTGGCAACTCACGTCTCAAGGTCACCAACAATTTAGTAATCATCATGGTGAGCTTGCGGTACAAACCCTAGAGGCTGTCAGTGATTTATTTGGTCAACAAGGTCTACAAGCGATCATTGAAAAACGAGAACAACACACATTAAATCACTATCAGGCCGCTATTGCTGATTGCTCTGATTTAAAAAGTAAACTCGTCGCACTCACCGAATTACGTCAGCATGATGGCTATATGGCAGAACTAATCAGCGATGATAACGGGTTTTTATTAGTTGAAAATCATTGCCCAATTTGCCAGGCTGCGACTCGCTGTCCATCACTTTGCCATTCTGAGCTGGCTATTTTTCAACAACTTTTAGGCGAGCAGGCACATATTCAACGTCAAGAACATATTATTACAGGCCAAAGGCGCTGTGCTTATCGAATAACATCCAAATAACGAGGAGGCCATTATGGCTGATTGGATCCCTGCACAAGTTATTGCTAACCGTCACTGGAACCAAGACTTATTCAGTTTATCGCTACGAGCCAATATTGAACCGTTTAAAGCGGGACAGTTTACTAAGCTTGGCATAATGAACGGTGATAATTTGATCCAACGCGCCTACTCGTTTGTAAACCCGCCCCAAGAATCTGATATTGAAATTTACGCGACACGTGTCGCTGATGGTTTGTTATCACCTCGATTACATGCATTACAAGCAGGCGATACCGTCCAAATATCAGCACGAGCCAGTGGCTTCTTTACCCTTGATGAAGTACCGACAGGTCAACATTTATGGCTGTTCGCAACGGGAACAGCAATTGGGCCTTATTTATCAATTTTAGGCCAAAAAGAAGTCTGGCATAAATACCGTAAGATTATTGTTATCCACGCGGTACGTTTTGCTGCAGATCTAAGTTATCAAGCTGAGATCAGTGCCCTTAAACAACAATATGGCGATCAACTTATCGTGCAGCCATTTGTGAGTCGCGAACCGGCACCACTTTGCTTAACTGGCCGCATACCACAAGCCATTGCTGATGGTTTATTAGAGCGGCATGTGGGTTTATACCTAACCCCTGAAAATAGCCAAGTAATGCTCTGTGGTAACCCACAAATGGTACGCGATACAAAAGCAGTACTTGAAGCAAAAGGGCTGACTAAAAATCTGCGTCGTAAGCCAGGGCAAATAACCATGGAACATTACTGGTAATTGTTAACGCTACTTTGTCATTGCTTATTATTGAGCCTGAAGCGTCGGGCTCAATCTCAACTATAATAAAAACGCCTTCGCCGCTAGCGTCTATCATTATGATAGAACTTCCATCAAGGAATAGCGGATGCACTCACTGCCTGACTTCGACCAACTGGTACACCTAGCCACAACAGATCCCCATCAGTTCGCATTATTGCGCCAACGGTTAGTTGAACAAGCTATTGCCCAAGCCGCTCCTAATATGCAACCACGATTACAAGCTCAACAAAGCCATATAGATCGCCTTATTAGCCACGCGAAAAACCCACTCCATAGCAACATTTTATTGCAGCAAGAATTACAGCGCCAATTACAACGTTTCAGCCAAGCACTGCAATCACCATCAGCGCAACAGCCAGCAAAAATATTGCCCTTTAAATGATAAAATCATGGTTTCCCCTCAACAGCATATTCCGCCAAAACGTCACAAAAAATCGACAAAAAACTGCATATATTGAAATATTTTTCTATTTGTAGTTCACTTTTTGTCTCGAAAAGGGTACAACCAAGCACATTAATGATTTTGAACAGTAAAAATTCAGTTTCGACTGGTATATTTTTACGTAGTTAAGTTAATTACGTCATTTAAATTTGGAGAAAAACTATGCGCCATCCTGTAGTTATGGGTAACTGGAAACTAAACGGCAGCAAAGAAATGGTTGTTGCTCTACTAAACGGTCTTAACACTGAACTTGAAGGTGTTACAGGCGTAGACGTTGCAGTTGCTCCACCAGCACTTTTCATTGATCTTGCTGAGCGTACGCTTACTGACGCTGGTAGCGCGATCATCCTAGGTGCTCAAAACTCTGACCTACACAACAGCGGTGCATTCACTGGCGACATGTCTCCAGCTATGCTGAAAGAATTTGGTGCTACTCACATCATCATTGGTCACTCTGAGCGTCGTGAATACCACCACGAATCAGACGAATTTGTTGCTGAAAAATTTGCTTTCCTAAAAGAAAATGGTCTAACACCTGTTCTTTGTATCGGTGAGTCAGAAGCACAAAACGAAGCAGGCGAAACAGTTGCAGTTTGTGCTCGTCAACTTGACGCAGTAATCAACACTCAAGGCGTTGAAGCACTAAACGGCGCGATCATCGCTTATGAACCAATCTGGGCTATCGGTACAGGTAAAGCAGCAACAGCTGAAGATGCACAACGCATCCACGCTCAAATCCGTGCTCACATTGCAGAGAAATCTGAAGAAGTAGCTAAGAACGTTGTTATCCAATACGGCGGTTCTGTTAAGCCTGAAAACGCTGCAGCTTACTTTGCACAACCAGACATCGATGGTGCTCTAGTTGGCGGCGCGGCACTTGACGCACAAAGCTTTGCAGCTATCGCTAAAGCAGCGGCTGAAGCTAAAAAATAATCTTTCTTAATGATTGATTAGATCAAGGTCACCTTTGGGTGGCCTTTTTATTGTCGTAAATAAAGCGCAGCATCAAAGCAATTACCCCATAAAAAAAGGCCGATATAAATATCGACCTTCATGATTTCAGTATTTTTATAACGTAATTTTAGAACAGCTTTTCAGCCAACTCATATAAATCGTTACGTACTGGACGACGCATATTTTCAATTGCATCGATAATGTCATGGTGTACCAGTTTTTCACACTGAATACCCACACAACGACCACCCTCTCCTTGTTGAAGAAGATCAACAGCATATGCGCCCATGCGAGATGCTAATACTCGGTCAAACGCTGTTGGTTGACCACCACGCTGAATATGGCCAAGTACTGTTGCACGAGTCTCACGACCAGTTTCTGCTTCAATGAATTTAGCCAATACATTCACATCAGTCATTAATTCAGTGATTGCGATAATCGCGTGCTTTTTACCTTTCGCAATACCTTTGTTGATATGTGCAATCAGTTGATCTTTATCAAGACCCGTTTCAGGAGTAATAATGTACTCACAGCCACCAGCAATTGCAGACATTAGGGTTAAATCACCACAGTGACGACCCATGACTTCAACAATAGAAATACGCTGGTGAGAAGATGACGTATCACGTAGGCGGTCAATTGCATCGATAACAGTGTTCATTGCTGTCATGTAACCGATAGTGTAATCAGTACCTGCAACATCGTTATCAATCGTACCTGGAATACCGATACAAGGGTAACCCATCTCAGTTAGCTTCTTCGCACCCATGTATGAGCCGTCGCCACCGATAACAACCAATGCATCAATACCGTGCAATTTCAGATTCTCAATCGCTTTTTCACGAATTTCCACTTCACGGAATTCAGGAAAACGAGCTGAACCTAAAAATGTACCGCCTTTGTTAATCACATCGGATACACTTTGACGATCAAGTTTTTTAATACAGTTATTGTAGAGGCCTTGGTAGCCATCAAAAATACCGTAAACTTCTAGATCTTCTGTCAACGCTGCACGAACTACGCCGCGAACCGCTGCATTCATACCAGGTGCGTCACCACCACTGGTCAAAACACCAATCTTCTTAATCATGGTTACCCTCTGACTTTGGGAATTGAAAAATCAAATCCAACACGACATACCGAGGTTCCCCTTCTCGATATCACAATCAATACTTATCAGACTGTGTTCGTGAAAACTGAAATTTTCCTACTTATGTAGGAGTATTACAATTTAAATGGAATATTTTGTTGATTCATATCACGCTAGCACATCACTTCCCCGTCACCGATACTTATCATCCGTCATCATGATTATTGTAATAATTTTTTGAATAAACCAATCATAATTAACAATCGCGGGTACCGTTAATGGTTGCAGAAATGTAGACAATAGCTAATATCACGCAGTATAGCTGTTTTATGATAAAAATTAATAACGAAACCTACCATAAAAATACAATCACTGCTTTATTCTCATACCATTTCAGAGTAAAGATCTTAAAAAAATCACTGAATAATAAACTTAATATCAAAAACAAAAAAAGCCACAGTCAAGACTATGGCTAATGGATGGCGTTGAACGCTTATCTATTGATGTTTAGTGACTATTTTTAGCCTCTAATCGCATTAAATGCTTTTCTGCTCGCTGTTGCTTTAGCTCTGTATATTTTTGCTTTTGTTCTGGTGTCAAAATATTAAGCATCTTATGACGCTGCTCTAGCATCGCAACACGACGTTCAACTTGTTGCTGCGACATTTTTTCAGCAATAGCACGTACTGCTGATTCATCAAAATTACTTGCTAATACCAACTTATCTAATTGCTGACGTTCAGCCATCATCATCTTATGATTTTCTAGTCGCTGTGCTTGATGCTCACTACGATTTGCTTGGCGTAAGGTTTTCATTTCTTGTTTTTGGGCTGCAGTAAGATCTAACTGACTAAAAATTTTTCCACCATGATGACCTTTCATCATACGGCCTTGGTGATCTTGATGATCTTGGCCTGCAAATGCAGACATAGAACCCAGTGCTAATGGCAATGCCATCGCGATAACAAGTGTTTTATTAAATATTTTCATCGTTGTTTCTCCAGCATTATCATGAATAAGTTGCCAGCGTTTTTGGCTTGGGAGTTATCATAACGGCTGGAAAGTAAAATGCTGTCTAGCAAACGTAAACTAGCGTAAAGCTAATGCAGCTTAACTTGGCGTACCAGCAAAGATTAGCGATACTAAACCAACTTTACGAATAACCACCTTTGTACATCAGGACACCATTATGGCAAAAATTCTCTTAGTTGATGACGATATAGAACTGACGGCACTTCTCAAAGATATTCTTGAGCTAGAAGGCTTTGAGGTTGAAGAAGCCAATAATGGCCTTGAAGGGTTAGCAAAGATCGATAGCAGTATTGATTTAATCTTACTTGATGTAATGATGCCAAAAATGAATGGCACTGAAATGTTACGCCGCTTACGAGAAAAACACACCACTCCGGTAATGATGTTAACCGCCAAAGGTGATGAAATTGATCGCGTACTAGGACTTGAGCTTGGTGCTGATGATTATCTACCCAAACCATTTAGTGATCGTGAATTATTAGCCCGTATGCGAGCGGTATTAAGACGAACTCAACCAAATATCGAACCAAAAGCCAACCACAGTGAATGCCTAATTTATCAAGATCTCACCATTTATCCTGGTCGACAAGAAGTGCTATACAATCAACAACCGATTGAAATGACGGGGACCGAATTCGCTCTTTTAAGCTATTTTGTACAACACCCGGGTAAGATTATTGCAAAAGAAGAGTTAAGTCTTGAAGTACTCGGTAAACGCTTTGCTCAGTTTGATCGTGCTATCGATATGCATGTTTCAAATTTACGCAAAAAATTACCCTTACGTAGCGATGGTAAGCCACTAATAAAAACACTACGTGGTAAAGGCTATTTACTTATTGAGGCAATATAATGAAAATCCCCGGATTTACTCACCTTTACGGGCGTATTTTCGCTATTTTCTGGACCACATTATTGGTGGTCGTTATCACCCTTGTGTTGATGTTTCAATATGATCCGCGCTCTGTACAAACGATTCCAGATCATCAATTAACACGCTTTCAATCTCAAACAGCGCAAATCAATCAACGCTTAAATACGCCTTCGCCTTCAAGTTACACTAGCCTTGTTCGACGAATAAAAACGCTGGCACATCGTCGCGATAATCATAATAGTCAGCTTTATTTTACGACGGTTGACGGTGATATCATTGCGCCACAAAAACACACTAAAGCGCTACGTAATTTTATCACTATTGCAGATAACCCGAGCAAACCTCAGCAACGACTTTATGGACGTTGGCTCATTGCGGGCCCATTTGTGATCACCACAGAACAACAACCACTGTATATGTACCGTGGTCAAGTATGGCGAGGCGCTCCGCCCTTCTTCGTTCAAATAATGGACAAGCCCTTTAAACTATTACTATTTACGATGTTAGTCAGCACACCGTTTTTACTATGGTTAGCTTGGGCAGTCACTCGTCCGGCACGACGCTTACAACAAGCAGCAGAACGAGTCGCCCGCGGAGAGTTTGAAGCGGATCCCACCTTAGAACAAGGGCCTCAAGAATTTAAGCAAGCAGGTGCTAGCTTTAATCAAATGGTCGATGCACTTAATAATATAATCAGTGGCCAACAAAGGTTGTTATCTGATATTTCTCACGAATTACGTTCTCCTTTAACGCGACTGCGTATGGCAACGGCACTGGCACAACGCAAACAAGGCCAAAGTAATGAGCTATCACGGATTGATACCGAAGCCGAGCGATTAGAAAAAATGATTGGTGAACTATTAGAGCTATCTCGTATGCAGGTAAATAGCCATCAACAGCAGCAAATAATCGATAGTCAAAGTTTATGGTATGAAATGTTAGAAGATGCCCGCTTTGAAGCCGAACAACATCATAAAACCTTAACCTATAATCAACTTCAAGCTTGGCCATTAAAAGGCAATCCTAATTTATTAATCAGTGCATTAGAGAACGTTATTCGTAATGCGATTAAATATGGCAACGATATTATTGAGGTTACATTTACTCAGCACCAACAGCAATTACTGATCACTATTGATGATAATGGTGAAGGTGTGCCAAGTGATGAACTTAATGATATTTTCCGTCCTTTTTACCGTGTTTCAACCGCACGTGATCGCAGTAGTGGTGGCACCGGCTTAGGGCTTGCAATCACAGAAAGCGCCCTTCGACAGCATAGTGGTAGTATCAAAGCAACATCAAGTCCACTGGGAGGATTACGGATAAGTATGACACTCCCTTTAGCCCGCTAACCATCACGGTTAAGCTAATGCATAAAGATGATTGCTTGTTGCCGTTACGCTTGTCACAATAAGCCTTCTTTTTGCACTAAATAAAGCTGAATAACTATGTTTGATATTGCGTTATATGAACCTGAAATCGCCCCTAACACTGGCAATATTATTCGCCTTAGTGCTAACTGTGGTGCCAACTTACATTTAATTGAGCCACTAGGATTTGATTTAGAAGAGAAGAAATTACGCCGAGCAGGTTTAGATTATCACGATCTAACCCATGTTTACCGCCATAAAAACTTTGAAGCATTTATGGAAGCCATGGCGGGACGTCGTATTTTTGCTTGTACGACCAAAACGACTAACTACCATGTTAATGCGAAATTTGGCGAAGGTGATGTGCTACTTTTTGGGCCAGAAACCCGTGGTTTACCCGCTGAATTTATTGCAAGCCTGCCATTAGAACAACGGCTTCGTATTCCAATGCAACCCGATAGCCGCAGCTTAAACCTTTCAAATGCAGTCGCTATTATTGCGTTTGAAGCTTGGCGTCAATTAGATTTTAATGGTGCAATCTAAAGCATCATCTCAATAATCATAAGGCGATCATGTGATCGCCTTTAGTCTATCACTATCAGTAGCTATGGCTTATCTGTATGGTTATAAATGTCATTACTGCCATTAAATTGCTGATCCATTTCAGTAGCAGGCTTCGCTGTCTTAGGACGACCAACAACAATTGCAGGAACACCTGCTACCGTTGTATGAGGTGGTACCGGTTCTAATACTACTGAACATGCACCAATTTTAGCACCAGCACCGACTTCGATATTACCCAAGACTTTAGCACCTGCACCAATCATCACCCCTTGACGAATCTTAGGATGGCGATCACCACATTCTTTACCTGTACCCCCTAAAGTCACATCCTGTAAAATTGAGACTTCATCTTCGATTACCGTCGTTTCACCAATCACGATCCCTGTCGCGTGGTCAAACATAATACCGCAACCGATCTGCGCTGCTGGGTGAACATCAACCTGACAAGCCACTGATATTTGATTTTGTAAATACACAGCAAGTGCTTTACGATTTTGCTTCCACAGCCAATTAGCAACTCGATAGCCTTGTAAAGCATGACACCCTTTAAGATAGAGTAATGGAATAGAGTAAGCATTAATTGCAGGATCTCGCTCAACAACGGCACGAATATCACAAGCTGCGGCTTCAACAATATTACTATCGCTAACGAACGCTTCTTCTATTACCTCACGCACAGCCATCGCAGGCATTGATGGCGTTGCCAGTTTATTGGCTAAAATATAACTCAATGCTGACGCTAAATTTTCATGCTTAATAATCGTGGCATGATAAAAGCTCGCTAGCATGGGTTCTTGTTCGGCTTGTTGTCGTGCCTCTTGCTCGATCTCTAGCCATAGTTGATATTGCTGACATTCCTTCACAAGTTCCCTCGAATCCACTTATTGATGTTCATCAAACCAATATCATCATTATTCATGAGTTAGTCGGTTATGAATCGAATAACATTACACACTCAGAATACTGAACGTTATTGTATTTTAGTACAGTTATAAAAAATAACGCGAGCCTAAGCTCGCGTTATTTTATAGATACCAGTTATCGCCCTTAGCAAGCAACTTTATTCGTACTTTTTCTCACGTGCGAGTAAATCTTTTGCCGCTTCGCGTGCATCTTTACCAAGATAAAGCACTTGATAAATTTGCTCAGTGATTGGCATTTCAACTTGGTGTCGTTGAGCCAATAACCACACTTCTTTAGTGTTACGATAACCTTCTACTACTTGACCAATATCCTGTTGTGCTTGCTCGACACTGCAACCATGACCAAGCGCTAACCCAAAGCGACGGTTACGTGATTGATTATCGGTACATGTCAGCACTAAATCGCCTAAACCTGCCATTCCCATAAAGGTTTCAGGTTGCGCGCCAAGCGCTGCACCTAAACGACACATTTCAGCTAAACCACGAGTTATTAACGCAGTACGTGCATTGGCACCAAAGCCGATGCCATCTGACATTCCAGCGCCAATCGCGATCACATTTTTAACCGCGCCGCCCAGTTGCATGCCAATAAAATCACTGTTGCTATAAACACGAAATGTCTTATCACAATGAATTTTTTGCTGTAAATCAGCCACAAAATCAGCATCAGGTGAAGAAACAGCAATTGCAGTCGGCATACCAGCCGCTAACTCTTTCGCAAAGGTAGGCCCTGATAATACGGCAAGAGGTATTTGATCACCCAACACTTCAACCGCAACATCTTTAAGTAGGCGCCCAGTGTCAGGTTCTAAACCCTTCGTTGCCCAACAGATACGAGAATCTGAACGCAAAAAAGGTTTCATTTGCGCTAATACACCACCAAAAACATGGCTTGGTACAACGACTAACACATCACGACTACCTTGAATTGCAGCTTGCAAATCCGACGTTAAAATCAACGAATCAGGAAAGCTTACTCCAGGAAGAAACGCTTCATTGGCACGATCGATTTCCAATTGCGCCATATGGTGCGGCTCATGGCCCCACAAAATGACATTGGCACCATTTCTGGCTAATGCAATTGCTAATGCTGTCCCGTAAGATCCAGCGCCTAACACTGCCATCGAAATCGTATTATTAACGTTCATTATATTGGTCACTTTTACAAATTAAGCTTCTGAATTAGCAGTATTTGCTTCAGCTTGGTTCTCTAGGTAGTTCATGAATAAAGCATCAAAGTTTACTGGTGCTAGGTTCAATTGTGGGAACGTACCTTTAACCACTAGGCTAGAGATTGTTTCACGTGCATATGGGAATAGGATGTTCGGGCAGAATGCACCTAGGCAATGCGCTAGTTGTGGCGCTTCCATACCAGCAACAGTGAAAATACCACCTTGTTGAACTTCACATAGGAATGCATTTTCTTCTTCGTTCTTAACCGTTACAGTTAAACGAAGTACCACTTCATATACACCTTCAGCTAATTCACGGCTTTGAGTATCAAGATCCAATTTCACATCAGGATTCCATTCTTTTTGGAAAACGTCTGGTGAATTTGGCGCTTCAAAAGACACATCTTTTAGGAATACGCGTTGAATTTGGAAGTTTTGTTGTGCTTCGGTATTTGCTGCTTCAGCCATTTTTGGAGTCCTTTATAAATACTCGCTACCACGAGTTATTAATTATACTAGCAACTGTGCATTCCACAGGCTGCATCAATTTAGATCGTCATTTCACATTCATAACGCTGCAAAATCACATCGAATAAAATTATTTTTTCTTGCTTGCAACAAGCGGTAAATTAGCTTCATTCCAAGCAATAAGACCGTCTTTTAAAACGTTAACATTAGTAAAACCATCTTTACTTAGTTGGTTTGCAGTCTCTTGTGCCGTCTGACCAGTCTTACATACAACAATAATTGGGGCAGCTTTGTGTTTTTCAAGCTCTGGCGTGTTTTGACGTTGAATTTGACTTGGTAAAATGTGAACTGAGCCTACAATATGACCTTTACGGAACTCATCACGGCTACGAATATCAAGGAACACACCCTGTTCATTATTCACTAACGCTGTCGCTTCATTTATACCAATTGTTTTATATTTAGCATTTTTCTCTTTTACCATCATGCTAATTAGTGCGATAACAATACCAATCCAAGCCAATGATAAAACAGGGTTACTTGTTAAAAATTCAATATATTGATGCATTTACTTTACTCTGTTGTCATGGTTCGCTATCGCAAGCCATGATATTACGGTTGAAAAAAATGACTGTGAGTATACCTAGGTTGCTGATCTTGTAACAGCGACCTTGAGTATAAAAGCTTATTGACTGATGACCTATCAATGAAATAGAAAAAAACTGTGATCCAGAGCTTACACTTTAATGAATAAATGCCTATATTCGACGAAGAGTACAAACATGCAAGCAATGATTTAGTTGCATCTACTGCTACTGCTTTGATGTGCTTTTGTAGTAAAATCGTGATAATTATTATATCAATTACCTTAAAAGGTGTTTAGGACACTGAGCCTATTAAGGTAATTGATGTATTTTATTTAATTCGAAGAGGGACAGGATATGTCTGCGAAGAAACCACTTGCACTTGTTATTTTAGATGGT
This sequence comes from Photobacterium sp. S4TG1, assembly GCF_036040035.1. Taxonomy (NCBI): domain Bacteria; kingdom Pseudomonadati; phylum Pseudomonadota; class Gammaproteobacteria; order Vibrionales; family Vibrionaceae; genus Photobacterium; species Photobacterium sp. S4TG1. The sequence continues at coordinate 84,413 of NZ_JAYXUH010000008.1, read as the reverse complement.
TGGGGCTACCGCGAAGATAACTCAAATAATGCGATTGCAAACGCTAACACACCCGTAATGGATGCGTTAATGGCGAACAATCCTAATACGCTTATCGCAGCGTCAGGCCTAGAAGTAGGTCTACCTGAAGGCCAAATGGGTAACTCTGAAGTGGGTCATACCAATATTGGTGCTGGCCGTGTGGTATATCAAGATCTTACTCGTATCACTAAAGCAATTGGCGATGGTGAGTTCTTTGAAAATGAAGCACTGGTTAATGCGATTGATAAAGCAGTAAATACAGGTAAAGCGGTTCATATTCTAGGTCTTGTATCTCCAGGTGGTGTTCACAGCCACGAAGACCACATTGCTGCCGCAATTGAAATGGCAGCAAAACGTGGCGCAGAGAAAATTTACCTGCACGCATTCCTCGATGGTCGTGATACGCCACCACGTAGTGCGCAACACTCACTAGAGCGTTTCGATGCCCTATTTGCAAAATTAGGTAAAGGCCGTACAGCTTCTCTTGTTGGTCGTTACTACGCAATGGATCGTGATAACAACTGGGATCGTGTTGAAGTTGCTTACAACTTGCTAACTGCAGCTAAAGGTGAATTTACCTTTGCTAATGCAACAGAAGGTCTAGCTGCAGCTTACGAGCGCAGCGAAAACGATGAATTTGTTAAAGCAACAGAACTACGTGCAGAAGGTCAAGAAGCTGCAATCATGGCTGATGGCGATAGCGTTATTTTCATGAACTACCGCGCTGACCGTGCACGTGAAATCACTCGTACATTTGAGCCTAATTTCACTAGCTTTGCTCGTGCTCAGTTCCCTCAATTAGCAGACTTCGTAATGCTAACGCAATATGCTGCAGACATTGAGCTAACCACAGCTTTTGCACCAGCAAGCCTAGATAATACATTAGGTGAGTGGCTAGCGAAGAAAGGCAAAAAGCAGCTTCGTATTTCTGAAACAGAAAAATATGCACACGTAACGTTCTTCTTTAACGGCGGCAAAGAAGACGAATTTGACGGTGAATCTCGTTCACTTGTTGCATCACCAAAAGTAGCAACTTACGATCTTCAACCTGAAATGAGTTCACCTGAGCTGACTGAAAAATTAGTCGCTGCAATTAAGAGCGGCGAGTTTGACGTTATTATCTGTAACTACCCTAACGGTGACATGGTTGGTCACACAGGTGTTTATGATGCAGCAGTGAAAGCGTGTGAAGCACTTGATAGTTGTATCGGCCAAGTTGTTGCCGCAATTAAAGAAATGGATGGCCAGTTATTAATTACAGCTGACCATGGTAACGCAGAAATGATGGTTAACCCTGAAACTGGTGGTATCCATACTGCACATACTAACTTACCAGTGCCATTAATTTACGTAGGTAATAAAGACCTTGATCTTAAGCCAAACGGTAAGCTATCTGATCTAGCACCAACAATGCTATCACTAACAGATATCGAAATCCCTGCAGAGATGTCTGGTCAGGTGCTATACAATCTGAAATAATTATCCCATGCGGGATATTATTAATAGACACCTCAACCTAAAAATCCGCGCCAGTGCTTTATGCACTGGCGCTTTTCTATGCGTGGTATTTGCAGCTCCATGTGCAGCATCCAGTCAAAAACAGCTTGATGGCGTAAAACAGGAAATATCACGCCAAAAAAATCAGCTGGATAGTAAACAGCAAAACTATGCTGTATTACAAAAACAACTTAAACAACACGAACTGGATATCGCTCAAACTGCCAATAAAATCCACCAAACTAATGACCAATTAACAACAATAACCCAATCAATTACCAAGTTAGAACAGCAACAGCAACAACTACAAAAGCAGCAATTACAACAACTTGGGGTATTAAAAACGCTGATCAACGCGCAATATCGCCAAGGTAATAACAGTGATCTTGCGAATCTACTCAGTGGCGAAAATACGGCAAAATTAGATCGTATGACAACTTATGCCGAGTATGTTAGTAAAGCACGCGCCTCTGCTATTGATGCACTAGATGCGACTAAAACAGAATTACAAATTAAAATTCATGCACTTGCAGAGCAAAAAACAGAGCGACAGCAAGCGCTAGCTGAACTCAATCAGCAAAAACAACAACTTGATAGTCAACAACAGTCACGCCAATTAACGCTCAATAAAATAAAAGCACAAATTCATACCAGCACCGAAGCCCTTGCTGATTTACGCGCCGATGAGCAAAATATGCTCAAGGCAATTGCAAAAGCGAAAGCTGAAGCCGCTGCACGAGCAAAAGCCGAAGCTGCTGCACGAGCAAAAGCCGAAGCCGAAGCTCAGGCCCGTATTGCTGCAGCCAAAGAAGCAAAAGCCAGAGCAATTGCAGAAGCACAAGCAAAACAACTCAGAGCACGCTACGCTAAAATGCAAGTACCTATGGATGGATTAGCTCGTTATAAAGGTAAACTGCAATGGCCTCTTCGTGGACCAATCATTCACAATTATGGTGCGCCATTACAACGTGAGCTGCACTGGAAAGGGATGGTGATCAGCAAACCCGTTGGTAGCCAAGTCAAAGCGATATACTCAGGTAAAGTGGTCTTTGCCGATTGGTTACGGGGTTACGGTTTGATGATTGCCATTGATCACGGCAAAGGTGATATGAGTTTCTATGGCTATAACCAAACGCTACTCAGAAAAATTGGTGATTCGGTACAAGCCGGTGAACCAATAGCCTTAGTCGGTGATAGTGGTGGTCAAGAACAACCTGGGCTATATTTCCAGATTCGCCGTAAAGGTACCCCTGTTGATCCTAGACCATGGTTAACACGCTAAATTAAGTACTTGAACAAAAAAGGTTGGCGGATAGCCAACCTTTTTTCATGACAATTTATTGATAGTTATTCTTTGTTGTTCTAAATACTGTTGTTCTTGCTCTAAATAATATTGTTGTAATATTGCAACCCGCTGCTGACCTAACTCTGTTGCTAATGGTCGTACAATATTTAGCATTTGTTGAACACCATGATAAATCACTGTTTGAGTGATTTTAGCACCAGCCACTTGAGTGGTTTGATAGCTGATCCAAGATGAAGCGACCAACTTTAACGTATCAGCCAATACTTTCAGATCAACATCAGCAAGTGCGAGTAGACCTGCATCACGAAAATTAATCATTATTTGACTAATATTAACCTGAAGTTGAGTCTGCACCGCTAAATATTTATCTTGAAGCTCAGCATCGCGACGTAAAATATCAGGTAAATTGGCATAGAAGAAACGATAGCGCCACATCAATAAAAACACGCCATCAAGATAACGTAATAAACTCGCTTCTATTGTTTCCACTACATCAACAGGTTCAAAACTAATTTTTAAATCAATAGCATACTGATCAAAAATACAATGAATTATTTGATCTTTATTGCGAAAGTGATAGTACAAATTACCAGGGCTGATCCCTAAATCAGCAGCAATATGATTAGTGGTCACATTAGGTTCACCATGTTCATTAAACAATGCTAATGCTGCATGAATAATTCGATCGCGGGTTTTCATTTTATTATCATCCTTCGCCCTTGCAGTGAATATAATGTTATCATAATTTGATGTTTATCAGCTTAGTGAGGCAATAATATACATGCCTTTATTCAATCCCATAAATAATCAGTACATTCATTAAATGAATACTTTATGACGATGGATATATAAGCTAAATAGTTAACTATGTTGTCATTTTCTCTACTGTTCAATAAAGGTAGAATATAGAAAAACAACGGCAATAATCGCTAAACCATAAGCACTCAAATACATTGTGGCAGATCTTCGCCAACACTATAACTCGTGAGATAGACGTAATTCATATGACTAAAAACCATTACGATAAGCAAGCATATAACCCTCAATTTGAGTGGTCTTTTGTGCACCCGCGTTATTGGGGAACATGGCTCGCAGTGATGATTGCTTCACTATTAAGCTTACTGCCTCATGGTGCACGACGTTCATTAGCGACTGTTTTTGCAAAACAAGCTATCAAACTAAAAAGTGGCGCTAATCATCGCGCACGTGTGAACCTAAAAATGTGTTTCCCTGATAAATCAGACGCCGAACGCGAACACATTTTATTGCAAAATCTAATCACTGCCGGCAGCTTTCTTACTGGCTTTGCCTCACTATCGGTGCGCAATAAAGCATGGCTTGAACAACATACCGTTATTCGTGGCATGGAAAACCTCACCAGCCTTACAGAGCAACAGCAAAGTGTCATTTTGTTGGTGCCACATACTTGGGCAATTGATATTCCAGCAGTGTTACTTGCATCGCGAGGTTTGCCCGTTTCAGCAATGGCAAAAAAACAAAAGAACCCTGTTTCTGATTGGCTTATGCATCGCCAACGGGTGCAATATGGGGGTCGTGTTTATGAGCGCAGTGGCGGTATTAAGCCGTTTATTAAGTCCATTCGAGAAGGTTATTTAGGTTACTACTTACCAGATGAAGACTTAGGTCCTGAGCACAGTGTATTCGTTGATTTCTTTGGTACCACCAAAGCGACAATGGCAGGTCTTGGCCGCTTATCAAAATTAAGCCGCGCTAAAATTGTACCGTTATTTGCAATGTACAACAGTGAAACTGGCATATATGAATTGGACTTTTATCCTGCACTGCCCTTCCCTGCAGAGACAGAAGAACAAGATGCGCGAATGATGAACCAATGTATTGAACAATATGTTAATCAGCGCCCAGAACAATACATGTGGATTTTACGCTTGTTGAAGACGCGTCCAAATAATGATGAGAAGCCTTATGCTAAAAGATAACATAATAGAAAAAGGCGCTAATTTTTTAATTCTCCTGCCGATACTTTGGATTTTTACTGGTTTATTTATATTAAAAGACGGTGATAAGATCCTTGTTATTTTAACATTAGTTTCGACTACAATATCGTTACTAATATATAAAACCTCAATTTATAAAGAAAACATAAAAAACCCATATCTATGGTTAATGTTCGCACTACTGTTTATTAGTATAATTTGTGAATCATTACATATTTACAATCCAATTAATTTCAGGGCAATTGCCATTATTACAGTCTTACTGTGCTTTTTACCGTTTAAATTAATATCTCGTAACACATTATTTCCTATTATAATCCTTGCAAGTATTAGTAGTTTCTTTTTTGTTTATTGGTTCACCTATATCCAAGTAGTTAATCGTCAATTTTGGCCTATCAATGCCATTCCTTATACTACATATATTTGTTTTATTACTGTAACTGCACTAATATTATTTTTTAATATTAAAAATAATATTATGAGATTTCTAATCTTATCATGCCTATGTTTGAATATTTCAGCGATATTCATCAGTGAAACTCGAGGAGCTCTTGTAGCTTTAGCTCCAACATTATTAGGTCTCATACTATATATTTCATATAAAAATAAAACTATCAAACGTAATATGATAGTTTCAACTATTGGTTTAGTTATTCTTTGTACCTTAAGTTATCCAATACTTGAAAAAAGAATCACTCAAACAACTGCTGATATTACATTAATAAAATCAGGAGATACAAATACCTCCATTGGTTTACGATTAGACTTTTGGAAAGCAGCATTTCATCTTATTGAAAAATCACCATTTATTGGTTATGGTCATCATTATTTCAAGCAACTTGATCTACTTGCCAACGAGCATATAATTCCTCAATATGCTGCATCTTATAAACCTCCACACTTTCATAACCAATTTATAGATATTAGTGTAAAATGTGGTCTATTTGGACTATTTGCTTTATTGGTTTTACTCATATTCCCAATAATTAAGCTGACAAGTAAAACCAATAATGAGGCATTATTGATTTATAGTTATACTAGTATTCTTATTCTTGCAGGATTAACTGATGTCCCATTTTTTCATAAGCAACTTTTTCTTATTTTCTTCATTATGATTGGCATCATGTATGGTAGAAACAAACAACAGCTAAAAAACTAAAAAACTAAAAAGGAGGGTTAAACCTCCTTTTTTATTATATCCAAATACTGGTGACCAATAATATCAGCAGAGAAACGTTGTATAATATCATTTTCATTTACTTGAATAATATCAGCTAAAACACTATCAATATGCTGCGCTATTTTTTTAGATAGTTCGCTATCAATAAGATATTTACTATAATTCCCAATTAATATTTCAGCAGGTCCTGTCGGACAATTTGAACTTACAGCCGCAGTACCTAGTATTAATGCTTCAATTAATACTGTCGGCAATCCTTCATGATGAGAAGTCAATACCAACGCTCTTGCTTTACGCATTATTGAATAAGGATTTAAGCAGAAAGGGAAAAATAACACCTTATGATTAATACCTAACTTTATGGCTTGCTGCTTTAATTCAGCCTCTAAACTACCCTCACCTATAATCACTAAAGGTATATTAGTCTTCATTTTACTCACGCTTTCTAATAACAGCGGAATGTTTTTTTGCATCTCTAATCGCCCCACAAATAAAATATAATCTTGAGGCAATTTATATACCGGTTCTTCTAATGACAATTGTTTGATTTTTTCAATGTCAAAAGGATTATAAATGGTAGAAATAGATAAAGCACTACTATTAGTTTTTGCTTTAACAAAATCACGAATACCATTTGAGACACAAATAACATGTTTAGCTTTAATTTTTTTAGTTAACTTTCTTCTGAATTTTAATTTATCAAACCAATTCTTATTATTATAGGTATACTCATCTGAATTATGAATACAATGAATAAGTTTAGGGTTATCTATATATGAAATAATATCATTAGTCTCACCATGAACAGAAAAAACAGCATCAAACTTATCGTTATTCTCTTCTAGTCTCTCAATACAAGATAGAAACTTTTCAACATACTGCTTTGATTTTTTAAAGCTCACTCTTTTTTCAATATCAAGGCTATGATGTAAGATTCCTGAAACCAACTCTAACTCTTGAGCACCATTTAATGTGATTAGCTCGCACTGATGCCCCATGTTAACTAATGTTTCTGCTAATCGAAGAGTTACAACTTGCACGCCTTCGATTTTCAAATCCCGTAAAAAGAAACCAATTCTCATACCAAAGCCTTTAAAATAGTTGCCCGGGCCAAAACTAAATCCAACCAGTCAAACTCATTTACATGAACACAATCATTATCGCTAAAAGGTTTACGATTAAGCAAACGCTGCGAATACTTTCCTAAAGGCTTCCATTCTTCATAATTTTGCATGTTGTGACGATAAACACCAATCACAGGCTTATTGAGTGCCGATGCCATATGTACCACAGCAGTGTCTGGAGTAAAGGTAAAATCAGCAATATCAATAATAGCCAATGACACCTCAAAACTTGCAGAAAAATCAGGTGACAAAACCATATCATCCTTTATTGACGCGACTAAACGCGCAATAAATTTATCCTCTCCAGGCGTCGGGATAATAATCAATAAATCATCAGGAAACTGCTGTCGCCATTTACAGATCAATGTCTTCGCATGCTCCAATGAAAAACGACGATATTTACTTGAGCCAAAAAAATTAATACCAACCACATGTTTAAATTTTTGTTGTGATTGATTAATCAATTGCTGTAAAGCAACTCGCTGCTGACTAAATTCAGCAATAGGTAACTGGCATTGATCATCAATTGGTTGAGATACAAGTTGCTGTGCGGCAGCAATGTATCTATCTTTAAAATGAAGATATTGCGGTGCAACTTCAACATCAAATAAATGATATTGTTGTTTATTAAAGCCAAGATAATGCTTTGCTTTAAACTGAGAGGATAGGCACAAATCTTTATGACTACAATTCGTACCGAGATCGACAAATAGATCAAACTTACCAATATTATTGGCAATTATTTGCTTTCTCTGTGCTTTACTATAAAAAATATAGTCATCAGCAGGAGCGGCTTTCTCTAACCATAACTTTGTCGTGGCGCCAGTTAAAACGGTAATATGAATATCAGGACGATATTGACGTAACACCTTAATGAAGCCACCGCACATAATGGCATCACCTAACTTATTATCCCAACGCAAGAGCAAGACGGATTTGATCTTCGATGATTCAAAATCTATCTCTTGCTCGCGCTTATCGTATACTTTTCGATAAAGATTAAGTTTTAATGCTTTCACTTTATTACGGATTAAGCGCCATCCCGCCTTTATTTTTTTTACACAATTCATATAACAGTTCAGCCGTCGCAAATATATAAATATAAATTATGAATAACAACACTAAAAATCAGTTTGAATCATAATAGCTATCGAGACGTTATATTAACTAACGCACAGAAGAAACTAGAATATAATCGTGTTATTAACTTTTTCATTCTTACTTGTGGCTGCGTCATTTTTTGCTTACGGCAACCTATCGTAGAATGTTTATCACCACCAGGTTTTACAGGTGCCGGATCAAGTCCATAAATCGCTTGTCGATGTAAATATGTATTACGAATAAACACATCTACAGGTAATATCATTTTTTCACTTGCATCCAAAAATGCCTGTGCACAAGATGGTGTAATAAAATACCCCGTTGTACATTGAGGTACCTTTAAGAATTTAACTAACTTAACCTCATTCTGCTGGACAACCGAATAAAACAATTTTGTTTTCCATGGCTCAAGTCGAATAAAATGGTGTTTATTCGTCCATAATTCAGCCGTCTCAATTAACGCACAAAAATCATCTCGAAGAATAAAATCATCTTCAAGAACAACAACAGGCTGATCAAGTTTAATGACTTGTTGCCAAGCTAAAATATGACTCGCGTAACAGCCTAACTCTCCAGCCAAAGCTTTGCGGCCCCTATGACGAATAAAGCCACTTTTATCATAACGCTGCAACAAGGGATCAAGCCCTAACCGACCATCAACAGCATCAATAATATCATAGCTAATCTCATGTCTCTTGAGTATCGCCTCTGCATTATTTCTTCTGGTTGTTGAAGAAGCGAGACTAATAAGAAGTACTTTCATCATATCCTTTTAAATCACTCATTGCACTTATCAATAGCAAAAAATAGTGGTGACTTTATTATCTGTAATAACTAACTTTTATTTAAAAAAGTAATTATCTACACTATAAAAATTCAGACCAATATTTCATAATGTTTTCGTGTATTGTAACCTATAAAAATGTCTACAAACGCTTATCAACTTCTTCTTACTAAATATTGAGATCTATAATGAAAATAATGATATTCAGTTCATATATGGATGCATGGAACAGCGTTAGACCTGAAGCTGAAATGCTCATAGCAATAGCGCAGCAAGGCCATCAAGTGACTGTTGTTACTCAAGGTAATGCTGATTATGTGACACGGTTTCGAGAACAAGGCTTGACGGTCATTGATGCTTACCCAACAAAAAAAATATGCTGTAATACCATTAAGCGACTTCGCCATGAACTAAAACAAAACCATTACGATATCGTTTATGCAACCAACTCACGAACTATTCCCAACGCAGCTTTTGCTTGTATCGGCTTTCCGGAAACAAAACTTGTTACTTACCGAGGTACCGTTGGCGGTTTATATCGTCATGATCCCAGCGCATATTTAACCCACTTACATCCGCGAGTAGATGGTATTTCCTGTGTAGCGGATAAAGTTCGTGAAGATGTAACTAAACAGGTATGGTCAAACAAACATAATGTCGTCGCCATCCACAAAGGCCACGATCTATCTTGGTACCAAACCAAAGCTGCTGATTTAAGATCTTTAAATATTGCTGCCGATGACTTCGTTATTATTTGTGTTGCTAATGCACGCCCAAGTAAAGGCGTACATATATTATTAGAAGCAATACAATATCTAGAAAAAGAGCCCAATATTCATTTATTACTGGCTGGACGTGGAATAGATACAATAGAAAATCAGCAACTTGCTGAGCAAGCACCTTTCCCTAACAATATTCACTTTCTCGGTTACCGCACAGATGTGCCAGAACTCATGGCTGCTGCTGATGTACAAATACAACCATCTGTCAGTGGTGAAGGTCTACCAAAAACAGTCATTGAAGCAATGGCAATGGCTATTCCCTCAATTGTTACTACTACTGGTGGTAATGCAGAAATCGTAACCGATAGCGTGACAGGGTTTGTCGTAGAAACTAATAACGCCCATGCAATTGCAGATAAAATTAACTACCTTTATCATCATCACAATGAAGCAAAAGCAATGGGGCTCAAAGCTCAGAACTACATTGCTACCACGCTATCCGTTGACAATACAGCAAAGCAACACTTGGCATTTTTTAAACGTCTATTAGCACAATCAATAACTTCACATAAAAAGTCAACTAACTGAATATGTTAGTTATCAGTTCTTATCATGATGTATGGAACAATGTTCACTCCGAAACTAAAATATTTATTGAAGCCATGACCATGGCAAAGCTTTCCACTATAACAAGTGATCTTAAAGAACTTGTTCATAATAATATTAATAGGTGTATTGCTAAACAAAAAAAACACATCAATTTAGATAAAAATTCAATATCCAATATGGATAATAAGCAAGAATTAAACTATCTAAATATTTATCAATAAAAAACCACTAAAAACAGATTTTATTTTTAAATACGTTTAATATATTTCATTAAAAAACAGGAAAATATAATGATAATAGAGTACTCTCGATCCAAAACATATAATTTTGGAGATGACCTAAACTTATGGTTATGGTCAAATTTTTTTTCAGAAGAATTAAATAAAAAAGATAATGTATACCTTCTTGGCATAGGGACGATATTATCACAAAGTCGTTATGACAAATATTTGCACCATGCAGATAAAATAATTGTATTAAGCTCTGGATGTAGCGATAGAGACATTCCAAAAATATCAAAAAAATGGCAATTCTATGGTGTAAGAGGACCTAGAACAGCAGCAAAACTAGGGCTAGATCAATCATACGTTATTGGCGATGGAGCTTATCTATTAAGAAAGGTTTCCCTTCCTCCTCCAATACAAAAAAAATCAAAAACAGCCTTTATTCCTCATCATAGAAGTGAAGATTATATAGACTGGGATACTATATGCAAAAAAGCTGATGTGGATTTTATTTCAGCAAAACAACCTGTTGAAGAATTTTTATCTCAAATTCAATCATATGATTCTATCATTACAGAAGCAATGCATGGTGCAATAACAGCCGATGCCTTAAGAATCCCATGGAAAGCGGTCAGCTTCGCTCCAAATTTTTGTAATGAAAAATGGTTCGACTTCATGGAAAGTATGGATATAAAAACTGATATCATACCTTTAAAATTTATAAACCAGAACAACAGCGACTTAAGTAAAAATATACTAAACGGTACTAAGTATCTATTTGCAAAATACTTTAATATTAAAAAAGAGAAATGGTCAAAGTTACCCGTTACTTTCTGTAAAGCTAGTTCAACAGAGATCACTCAACTATCTGACAGTATAAAAAGCATAAAAGACTCTAACTCATTTATTTTAAGTTCTGATGAGAAAGTAGACGAGATAACAAAAAAACTTATATTTCAAGTTCAAAAATTAAAACAGGAGTATTCTATCTCCCTTTAAGTATACTATGGACAAAATTTAAATATAATTTGAAATAAATTTATGAATATACTCATCATTGGGCCATCGTGGATTGGCGATATGGTAATGTCACAATGCCTCTATATTGATTTAAAAAAACAACATCCTGATTGTATCATTGATGTAATGGCACCAGGCTGGTGTAAAACCGTATTGGCACGTATGCCCGAGATCAACAAGGCAATTGAAATGCCAATTGGTCATGGTGACTTTAATTTCTTTGCTCGCTATCAATTAGGCAAGATCTTACGTGATGACCATTATGATCACGCTTATATTCTACCAAACTCAGCAAAATCAGCCTTGATCCCGTTTTTCGCTAGCATTCCAAACCGTACTGGCTGGAAAGGTGAAATGCGTTATGGACTACTTAATGATTTACGTAATAACAAAAAATCATTCAATTTAATGATCGAGCGTTACATTGCATTAGCACACCCTGCATCGACAATGACTGGTTCAGGCTGCTTAACAGATATGCCATTCCCAGCGCTAACTGTTGACACTAACAATCAACAACAAGTACTTGAAAAATTTAACGTTGACCAAACTCGTACATCCATTGCACTCTGCCCAGGAGCCGCTTACGGTTCAGCTAAATGCTGGCCAATAGATCACTACACTTCAGTTGCTAAAAGTCTTATCGAAACGGGCTGTAATATTTTACTATTTGGGTCTGAAAATGAGAACAAGCTTACCAATCAAATAAAGCAATCTTTACCCCTTGAAGCACAACAGTATTGCCATAATTTAGCAGGAAAAACATCGTTAACAGATGTGATTGACCTACTGGCTTTTTGTCGCACTGTCGTTGGTAATGACTCAGGTTTAATGCATGTTGCCGCAGCGGTTCAATGTAATGTTGTCGCGCTTTATGGACCAACAACACCTAACTACACTCCACCACTGACTGATAAAAAAGTTATTCTACACACTGATATCAGCTGCCGACCGTGCTTTAAACGTGAATGTCCACTTAAACATAATAAATGTATGACTGAGATTTCACCACAACAAGTCATCACCGCTATTAGTAATTTACAGACATTATGATTCGAACTTTATATACCTTATTGTTAACCTTGATTGCTCCCATCTTATTATGGGGGCTGTACCGAACCAAACCAGGCAAACCCAATTTTGGTACTCGTTGGAAAGAACATTTCGGCCTGACCCCTCGACTCACGACCACAACGGCTCCTATTTGGATTCATGCAGCGTCAGTCGGTGAAGCTATTGCGATCGTACCGGTTATCAAAGCACTTAAACAAGCCTATCCTGAACAAGCTATTGTGGTAACAACCACCACCAGCACTGGTGCTGAACAAGTGGCTAAATTAGGCGAATTAGTTGAACATCGTTATATGCCAATTGATTTTGCTTGGTGTGTAAGAGGATTTTTAAAAACAATTAAGCCTCAACTATTCCTGATCGTTGAAAAAGAATTATGGCTCAATACCTTAAGCTGTGTTCACAATCAAAAAATTCCAACGATTATTGTTAATGCGCGTTTATCCGAGCGCTCAGCTAAGCGCTATCACTCATTTAGTTTCTTCACTCATCAATTACTCAAGAAAATAGATAAAATATTGTGTTTACATGATGATGATGCTCAACGCTTTATCGACATTGGTGCGCAACAACATCAAATCGCGGTTACTGGCTCAATCAAATACGACATCAGTATTGCTGACACTGTTTTTGAGCAAGCACATCAACTGCGCCAACAACTCGGTAATCAACGCCCGATTTTTGTCGCAGCGAGCACTCATCAAGGTGAAGAGGAACAAGTACTGGATGCCTATCAAACAGTGCTTCAACAATATCCTAATGCGATGGTAATTATTGTGCCTCGCCACCCGGAACGATTTGACAGTGTAGCTAAACTGGCAATAGAGCAAGGTTTACAAGTCCATCGCCGTACTGACACCACACCAATAAAAGCGAACACTCAATTATACCTCGCAGATACGATGGGAGAAATGTTAGTCATGCTGGCTACTGCTGATGTAACTTTTATGGGGGGAAGTTTAGTTGGTGAAAAAGTGGGTGGACATAATCTATTAGAGCCAGCAGCGGTGGCGAAACCAGCCATTACCGGCCCAAGTTTTTATAATTTTGAAGATATTACTCAACAACTATTGGCTGCAGGTGCAATTGAAATTTGTCAAAATAGTCACCAACTCGCACAACAAATCATAATCTTATTTAATGATCCCGAGCGCCAACAAAAAATGGGCGTACAGGGTCAAAAGATCGTACTTGAAAACCAAGGTGCAGTGAAGAAAACTATTACCAATATTAGCCATTACTTAGCCGATGATTAACGCTTAGCTGATGGTAATACGAAGTTGATTTTTATGTGCATAGCCATCACACAAAGCAATCCAATCATCTTCGCACCACTTAATCGCACGTTTATCGACTTCTTTGAGAAAAGAGCGCTTTAAACGTGCCAAATTCTCGACTTTCCAATCATCGCCGTCGCGACAATCACATTTATCAAAATCAATCAGCCATGGGCGCTGACTATCGTCTAATAAAATATTATGAGCATTTAAATCGGTATGGCAGACTTGCAAATCATGCATCTTACCGATCATTTGACCAATATCATGCCACACTGTTGCCGCGACGGTGTGGCTTTGTAGCAATGCCACTAAATCACGACTATTGGCAACCTTCTCCACTAAAATATCTGCTTTATATGTCAGACCTTTTTTAACTGCACGCGCAGCTACGGGACGTGGCACATTAACCCCACCATCACGTAATAATTTTAATAATGCGAGCTCTGCCCCACTGCGAGTGGTATGCCAATTAGAGAACCAATAGCTGTCATTATTCACTTTAGCAAACAGCCCACCACGATGATAATGACGTAATGCCATCTCCAGTTTTTCATCGGCAACAAACCATGTTGTACCACGCCCCTCGGCGGAACCAATAACTGCATCACGCTGACGCCAATACTCAATATCAAAGCAACCATGCGGATCTGCACTTAGATAATCGCTATCAAACCAAATGGCCTGGTTGTTACTGATAATTTCCTGCACTACAGCCTCTCTCGCATTTATTGTTGAATATTTTACAATTTCAATGGCTAGCGGCATAATTCACCGACCACTTTTAATAAGGTAATCTCATGGCTCTATTCTCAACGCCACCACGTTCAATTTGTATTTTACGTTTATCAGCTATTGGTGACGTATGCCATGCGATTGCGGTTGTTCAAGCTATCCAACACCAGTGGCCAACGACTGAAATCACTTGGGTTACTGGTAAAGTTGAGGCTCAGCTAATCAATGCATTACCCAATATTAAGGTGATCAGTTTTGATAAAAAAGCTGGCTGGCATGGCATTAAACAGGTTTGGCAACAACTGAAATCACACCGTTTCGATGCGCTGTTAGATATGCAAGTTGCCCTACGTGCAAGTGTACTATCTTTAGGTATTAAAGCTAAGTATCGTATTGGGTTTAGTAAAAATCGCACCAAAGAAGGCCAATGGTTGTTTACTAATAAGCACTTACCCAATACTGACAGTGTTCATGTACTCGATAATATGGCTGATTTTGCGCGTTACATTGGTGTTCCCTTTTCTGCGCCAGAATGGAATATTCCACTTACTGCTGAAGATAACAGTATTGCTGAACAATATATTCAACAACCAACATTAGTGATCTCACCCGCCGCCAGTAAAGATGAACGTAATTGGCTTCCAGAACGTTATGCAGCTATTGCCGATTATGCGGCAACCAAAGGCTTATCCATTATACTTTGCGGCTCACCCAGTGAACGTGAGCAACAATTAGGCCAACACATTACTAGCCTCAGTAATGCACCAATTATCAATTTAATTGGCAAAACAACATTATTACAACTTACGGCATTATTGCGCGCAGCAACCGTGGTGTTAGCACCAGATTCAGGTCCAGCTCATTTAGCAACCACCCAAAACACACCCGTCATTGGACTTTATGGCCATAGCAATCCAGCGCGTACCGGACCATATTTATCACAGCCATATACTGTTAGTGTTTATCAACAAGTCGCAGAACAACATTACGGTAAACCATTAGGTGAGTTACCATGGGGAGCACGCGTCAAAGGGAGCTATATCATGCCGCAAATTAGTGTTGCGATGGTCAGAGAAAAACTTGATCTCATTCTATCGTTATCATCACCGATGTCATAAGCTTCAAAGGAAAACACATGAGCGTATCAGCACACAAACCGACACTTGGTGTTGCATTAATTGTTAAAAATGAAGCTAAACATCTTGCAGCTTGTTTAGACACAGTTAAAGACTGGGTCGACGAAATAGTTATTCTAGACTCAGGCAGCACAGATGAAACAGAAACTATTGCTCGTCGCTATACAGACAAGTTTTATGTCAATACACCATGGCCTGGGTTTGGTAGGCAACGCCAACTTGCTCAACAATATGTTAGCAGTGACTATGTATTATGGCTCGATGCTGATGAACGTGTCACACCAGAGCTAAAACAATCAATTCAAAATGTATTGCAAGATAATCAACATAATGTGGTTTATAGCGTTAATCGTTTAAGTACTGCGTTTGGAAAATTTATTCGCCACGCTGGCTGGCACCCAGATTGGATTGTACGGTTATATCGCCCTCAAGAAACCCACTATAATAATGTTCAGGTACATGAATCCGTAATAATTCCTTCTAGCTGCCAAGTAATAAAAATCGTCGGAAACTTAGAACATTATACCTTTGATGATTTTTTCGAATTCCAAAAAAAACAATCAAAATATGCCGAACTATGGGCAAAAGAAAAGCACTTACAAGGAAAAAAAACTTCTGTAGCATCAGCTATTGGACATGCGCTTTTTAGCTTTATACGTACCTATTTTATCAAACAAGGCTTCCTTGATGGTAAACATGGTTTTATTATTGCCTGTATTAATGCGCAATATGTACTAAATAAATATCTTGGCCTTTACCTTAAACAAAATAAGTAACCCATTATGACAACTCGCGTTATCTACCCTGGCACTTTTGATCCAATCACTAACGGTCATCTTGATCTTATCGAGCGCGCAGCTGCAATGTTTGATCATGTCATTGTTGGTGTCGCTTTCAACCCTAGCAAAAAGCCGTTATTCAGTTTAGAAGAGCGAGTAGAGCTGGCTCAGCAAATTACAGCCCATTTAACCAATGTTGAAATTGTTGGTTTTTCAGGTCTACTTGTAAATTTTGCCAAAGAGCATCATGCTAATATTTTAGTACGTGGGTTACGAGCGGTGTCCGATTTTGAATATGAATTTCAACTCGCTAATATGAATCGTCGTTTGATGCCTGAGCTTGAAACGGTCTTTTTAACGCCAGCTGAAGAAAATTCATTTATTTCATCAACCATTGTTAAAGAAGTCGCGCTCCATAAAGGGGATGTAAGTCAATTTGTACCACAACATGTAGTCAAAGTTCTTAAACATAAGCTCTTTAGTGCAAAATAATTCAAGGATTTTAACTTTATGAATATCGAAGTTATTATGAGTGCGTACAACAATACGGAAGATCTAAAACTGGTTCTTGAAGGATTTAAGAACCAAACAAATGATAATTTCAGCCTCTGTATTGCAGATGATGGTTCAACGGATGAGCTTGCTAACTTATTAACTGAATTTAAGCATGCTCCTTTCTCTATTCGTCATATATGGCATGAGGATAAAGGGTTTAGACGCGCAGCTATTCTCAATAAAGCACTGGTATCCAGCACCGCTGACTACATCATATTCACTGATAGCGATTGTATCCCGGCCATAAATTTTATTGAGGATCACCACCATCTCGCCTCTCTGAACCATTACACCGTCGGAATACGCGTTTACTTAAAAGAAAAACTGTCTCAAGATATTAGAAATGGAACTTTACCTGCCACTCAGCTAAAAAACACATGCTACCTTTTATTACAATCAATACGTGGTAATGTGTCAAAACCAGAACAAGCCATTTATTTTCCGGATTGGTCACTACCCATTGTAAAAAAATTAAAGCCGAATTTAACTCGATTTGGTTCTAATCTCGCAATGAGTAGAGAGTCCTTACTAAAAATCAATGGTTTTGATGAAGACTTTGAGGGCTGGGGCTATGAAGATATCGATTTATTATGGCGTATAGAACAAATTGGATTAACACCGCGCGGTTATCTAGGTCGTTGTCGTCAATACCACCTCAACCATAAAACTCAGCCACCTAATCAAAATGGCCGTAACTTATTTTTAAAAAAGAAAGAAAATAATATTGTTGCCTGTGCTAATGGTATCAATAAAGCATAATAAATTAAGCCTCTCGAGGCTTAATTTCCCGACTATAGCTGATAATACGCACGATACCACTCAACGAAAGCCTGTACGCCTTGTTTTACTTCAACCGCAGGCTTATACCCCGTTGCTGCAAATAAATCATCAGTATCAGCATACGTCATGTAAACATCGCCCGGCTGCATGGGCATAAAGTTTTTCTTCGCTTCAACACCTAATGATTCTTCCAAAGCTTCAACATAATCCATTAATTTAACCGGGCTACCATGACCAATATTATAAATACGGTATGGTGCAGAGCTGGTTGCTGATGAATTAGCTTCAACTGTCCACTCTGGATTAGATTGTGGAATCACATCCTGAATTCGCATTACACCTTCAACAATATCGTCGATATAAGTGAAATCGCGGCTCATATTGCCATTGTTATAAATATCAATTTCTTTGCCTTCCATAATCGCATTGGTAAATTTAAATAACGCCATATCTGGACGACCCCACGGACCATAAACCGTGAAGAATCGTAAACCCGTGGTTGGAATGCCATAAAGATGGGAATAACTGTGTGCCATCAGTTCATTGGCTTTTTTAGTTGCCGCATATAAAGATACCGGATGATCAACACTGTCAGCGGTATCAAAAGGCATTTTTTGATTTAAGCCATACACAGAACTAGATGATGCATAAATCAAGTGTTCGACTTTATTGTGACGACAGCCTTCAAGGATAGTCAAATAGCCAATTAAGTTACTGTCACCATAAGCCATTGGATTATCTATTGAATAACGAACACCCGCTTGACCAGCAAAATGGATAACTCGATTAAATTGATGCTCAGTAAATAAGCCCGCGATCCCTTCACGATCAGCAAGATCCATTTCAATAAAGGTAAAATTTGGGTGCTCAATACGAGCTAAACGTGCGTGTTTAAGTGCCACGTCATAATAATCATTAAGGTTATCGATACCAATGACTTGATGGCCTTGTTGACATAAGCGCTCAGTAACAGCACTACCAATAAAACCAGCAACACCGGTCACTAAATATTTCATTTTTCAGCCCTTAGTATAGCATCAATATGCTATCTATTTTATAAATTACGTACTAATGATAACAATGTTTACGTTTTATTTTGCTCAATAAAAATGAACCCATCGTTAACGAAAACTCACTAGACAATTGATTTAATTCTGACACTTACCACAAAAAACAGTGGCTCTTTGGCCAAGTTTTATATCGGTTAAAGGCTCACCACAACGAGGGCAAGCTTGACCTCCTTTACCATAGACTTGCAACTCTTGAGCAAAATACCCAGGCTTACCATCGGCATTTTTAAAATCTTTTAACGTTGTGCCGCCTTGAGCGATTGCTTTTTTAAGAACCGTCTTAATTTCACTGACCAATAACTGTAATTTTAGAAATGAGACTTTTCCTGCGGGAGACTGTGGATCAATACCTGCCGCAAAGAGTGATTCATTGGCATAAATATTGCCGACCCCAACCACAATGTGATTATCCATAATCAGTAATTTAATTGCTTTACGCTTTCCTTTGGCCTTCGCCACTAAATAATCCACATTAAAATCGTCACAGAGCGGCTCTGGGCCCATCTTCTCTAATACTGCATGACTTTCTCCTGCTTGTTGCCATAACCATGCCCCAAAGCGACGAGGATCGTTATAACGTAGAATTTCACCACTGCCTAAAACCACATCGACATGATCATGTTTTTCTACAGCAGAGCCCACAGGTAAAATACGTAAACTACCCGACATACCAAGATGGACAATCGCATAGCCAATATCCGTTTCTAATAATAAATATTTTGCTCGGCGCGTGACTTTTCGAATCACTTGGCCCTCAAGACTTTTAATCGCATCGGGAATTGGCCAGCGCAAACGGGCATTACGAATAATTATTTTTGTCACCGTTTGTCCAACAACGTGGGGAGTGATCCCCATACGGGTCACTTCCACTTCTGGTAATTCAGGCATCGTTATCTTGCTCCAATAATCATTATAGTTTTGACGATAATGGTGGAAAGAGAAAATCAGCATCAACCGTTACCGCCAACCACTGTCCATTACCGTTATTAAACAACCAAAAAGAAGGGAATTGATAGGCAGTGATTCGTTGCGGCTGAGCATGACCAACCAACCACACTTCAATCGTGTGCGGTGTTGTCAGCTGGCTTTTTAGAGCAGCCAACTGTTGCTCACTTACCAATGTCCCCTTCAATGTTTGCCAGTGCATAATCAAACTAGCGATATCAAACGTCACCACAGGTTGGCTTTTCCACCCTGTATCAGCATGCTGAAAAGTGATTGCTGGTAACAATAAGCGTTGAATAATACGATCTTGCGCAAATAATGGGATCACCGTTGATGATGGCACTGGCGTGGTAGATGTTATTAAACGAGTACGAATAAGCTCTGGCAGCTGTATGACAGCGATAAAAACTAAAACACCAATGATGATAACGTTATTCCACCCACGTCGCGTTAACCGCATGCTCAGGCGCTCCTATGCGTATTTATTGATGCGGGTTAAGATAACATTGCCATCATCAATAACAACAAACAATTAGATTATTGTTTAATGACGAGAATAAAATTTACCGCAGGAAAGCAGGAAAGCAGGAAAGCAGGAAAGCAGGAAAGCAGGAAAGCAGGAAAGCAGGAAAGCAGGAAAGCAGGAAAGCAGGAAAAGAATGCTAAATTTTAAATATAAAAAAACCCAGCTAGGCTGGGTTTTTATCAAAGAGTTAAAAAATCAATTACTTGATTTTAGCTTCTTTGTAAAGCACGTGCTGGCGAACTACTGGATCAAATTTCTTGATCTCAAATTTGCCTGGCATGTTGCGCTTGTTCTTGTCGGTAGTGTAGAAGTGGCCTGTACCAGCTGATGATACTAGACGGATCTTCTCACGAATGCCTTTAGCCATTGTTCAAATTCCTCTAAACGTTCTCGCCGCGGACACGCATCTCTGCAAGAACGGTATCAATACCTTTCTTATCAATGATACGCATACCTTTAGCAGTAAGACGTAGTTTAACGAAGCGTTTTTCGCTTTCTACCCAGAAACGATGAGTTTGCAGGTTCGGCAGAAAACGACGCTTGGTGGCATTACGTGCGTGTGAACGGTTGTTACCCGTTACAGGACGCTTACCAGTTACTTGGCATACTCGGGACATTACTGTCTTCTCCAAATCGTTTCGCTCGATATCTACCATGGAAATTTAATGCGAAATACAATTTCACATATAACCACAGCTATCAAAGGTCGCGCATTATACTAAGTCAAAACCAGTTGCTCAAGTCCCGAGCAGATCCTTTCTCACTTTTTTTTTCGATAATTGTCTATTTTATAGCCAACCGCGCTCGGAAAAGGAAATAACATCCCCTTCACCGACAACAAAATGATCCAGAACACGAATATCGACTAAAGCCAGCGAATCGCTGATCTTGCGGGTTATTCGATGGTCAGCCTGACTAGGTTCAGCAACGCCTGATGGGTGATTATGCGCTAAAATTAACGCGGCTGCATTAAGTTCTAACGATCTTTTTACAACTTCACGTGGGTAAACGCTCGCACAATCAAGCGTTCCTTCAAATAATACCTCCCCCGTAATCACTCGGTGTTGATTGTCTAGGAATAGGATATAAAAGGCTTCGCGCTGTTTATGACGTAATTTTTTAACTAAATATTGACGAGTATTTTGTGGGTTTGTGAGCGCATTATCTTTTTTTAAAATTTCTTCTAAATATCGATCTCCCATCGCTAAAACAGCCTTTAAAAGTGCAAATTTCGCTGGGCCTAAACCTTTAACCTGACAAAAAGCTTCTTTATCTGCCGCAAGTAAAGCGCGTAATGAACCAAATTCTTGTAACAAATACGTCGCCAATTCCAACGCATTCATTCCTTTGATGCCAGTACGTAAAAAAATAGCCAGTAATTCGGCATCAGTCAGCGCATCACTACCATGAGATAATAATTTTTCTCGTGGTCGAGAGGCTAATGGCAATTGCTTAAGCGACATATTTCCTCCTATTTTGATCAACTATTAGCAAAACAGGCCTTCGCTTTTATACAACCTAATGACCAGTGTTCCTTGAAAGCATCTCCAAAGTTTATGCCTAACGCTTCTTATTACAGCAACAGAACCTCGAAATGATCACCTCTAAAGATAAAACGATGAATTGCAGTCAATGACCGTTAATACGTTTGATGCTATCGTGTCTGCAAAATTTATTGGCATCTAAACACAGGCAAAACCATGCAAACTCTGGCAGGAAAAAAAATCCTTCTCGGCATTAGCGGCGGTATCGCTGCCTATAAATGCGCAGAACTGACTCGTCGTTTAATTGAACGCGGCGCACAAGTTCAAGTCGTCATGACTAAAGCGGCACAAGAATTCATTACACCATTAACGATGCAAGCTGTATCGGGAAACCCCGTTTCAAGTAGCTTATTAGATCCTTCAGCTGAAGCATCAATGGGACATATTGAATTAGCTAAATGGGCTGACTTAATCTTACTGGCACCTGCAACCGCAGACTTAATCGCACGTATCAGTGCTGGTATGGGAAATGACTTACTCTCAACACTGTGTTTAGCTACGGATGCGCCCATTGCCGTCGCTCCTGCAATGAATCAACAGATGTACCGTAATGTCGCCACGCAAGAGAACCTTGTTACTCTGCAACGACGTGGAGCGATGTTATGGGGGCCTGCCAGCGGTGAACAAGCATGTGGCGATGTTGGCCCAGGGCGAATGTTAGAACCGATGCAATTAGTCCATCACTGTGAAAATTTTTTCCGTCCAGCCGATCTTAGTGGTCTAAACATTGTTATCACTGCCGGCCCAACACGCGAAGCCATTGATCCTGTACGTTACTTGAGTAATTACAGTTCAGGTAAAATGGGATATTCCGTCGCACAAGTTGCCGCACAACGTGGTGCAAACGTGACCTTAATTAGTGGTCCTGTTAACTTAGCCGTTCCTGATGGCGTCACCTGTATTAACATCAATAGCGCTCAAGAGATGCATCAAGCCGCATTAGAGCAAGCAATAAATAACCATATTTTTATTGCCTGTGCCGCGGTTGCCGATTTCCGTCCAGCGCATGTCGCCCAGCAAAAAATGAAAAAACAAGACGGCAATGATGAAATGGTCATTCAACTAGTGAAAAACCCAGATATCGTTGCCAGTGTTGCCGCTCTTACTGAAAACCGTCCCTTTACTGTCGGTTTCGCGGCTGAAACACAAAATGTTGAACATTATGCTCGTGGTAAATTAGCCAATAAAAACCTCGATCTGATTTGCGCCAACGACGTATCTGTCCAAGGGCAAGGCTTCAACAGTGATAATAACGCCTTACATTTATACTGGCCTAATGGCGATAAAACATTACCATTAGCCTCTAAAACTGATCTTGGTCAGCAATTGCTTACCGAAATTGTTAGCCTTTATCAACATGTCACGCACTAGAGCATAATTATGAATACTATCGATCTTAAAATTCTTGACCCACGCGTTGGAACAGAGTTTCCATTACCTGAATATGCAACAACAGGTTCAGCAGGGCTAGATTTACGTGCATGTCTTGATCAAG
Organism: Photobacterium sp. S4TG1; assembly: GCF_036040035.1. NCBI lineage: Bacteria > Pseudomonadati > Pseudomonadota > Gammaproteobacteria > Vibrionales > Vibrionaceae > Photobacterium > Photobacterium sp. S4TG1. The sequence continues at coordinate 60,936 of NZ_JAYXUH010000008.1, read as the reverse complement.
CATTAATCGTCGCCCCTGGTGAAACTCACCTTGTACCTACAGGGTTAGCCATTCATATTGGTAACCCTCATCTAGCGGCTACAATTTTACCGCGTTCAGGTCTTGGTCATAAACATGGTATTGTTTTAGGAAACCTTGTCGGTCTGATTGACTCTGATTACCAAGGCCAATTGATGGTATCCGTTTGGAACCGTGGTGATACCACCTTTACTATTGAGCCTGGCGATCGTATTGCACAACTAGTTTTCCTGCCGGTAGTACAAGCGCAATTTAATATTGTGACGGATTTTGATGACGCGAGTCATCGTGGTGAAGGCGGTTTCGGTCATTCAGGCACAAAATAAAGCCACCATTGTCAATATACCAATTATGCCCTTGGCGCATAAAATGGTTTTGATGATAAAATAACCGATAACGATCAAGTACAAAGCGCAACTTTTGACGGTGGCGCTTTTTTTGCTGATAAACTGCATACATTTACCATCGATCGCTTTTCACGACGCAATGGCATCGCTAAGATAGGCGGGTTTCATGCTGTCCATGGACAGTCTCATTTTGCAAAGGAACGATAATTCATGGCTGGCACCAAAAAAAGCAATCGCCGCGAAGAGATACTTCAGTGTCTTGCTCATATGTTGGAATCTAATCAAGGAAGCCAACGTATTACAACCAAAATGCTGGCGGCTAATGTTGGGGTCTCAGAAGCTGCACTCTATCGCCACTTCCCAAGTAAAGCACGGATGTTTGAAGGCCTGATTGAATTTATCGAAGATTCAATTACCACCCGAATTAACCGCATTCTTGATGACGAAAAAGATACCCTTACTCGTCTGCGTATGGTGTTACAACTGATCTTAATGTTTGGTGAACGTAATCCCGGTCTCAGTCGCATCATGACAGGCCACGCACTGATGTTTGAACAAGATCGCTTACAATCACGTATCAACCAATTATTTGAACGTGTTGAATCACAATTACGTCAAATATTGAAAGAACGTAAATTACGTGAAGGCAAAGGCTTTCCTATTGATGAATCTATTTTAGCAGCACAGCTCTTAGGCCAAGTTGAAGGAAGTCTTAGTCGTTATGTTCGCTCAAGCTTTAAATATAAGCCCACTGAGAATTTTGATGACTACTGGCAATTACTGAGCGGTCAATTAGGTTAAGCCTAAATCAACCGACTTATCAGTAAACACCATAAAAAAAGCGAGGATCAATTGGTCCTCGCTTTTTTATATTTAATCACTGATTAAACAGTCATTAAACACCGTATTGAACACGGTATGCAGTTACAGCAGCAAGATGCTGCTCCATATCTGCCTGCTCACTTAAATACGTTACCACATCGCCTAGCGACACAATTGAAATGACTGCACAACCAAAATCACGTTCAACTTCTTGAATCGCTGATAATTCACTTTGGCCTTTTTCTTGACGATCGATAGCGACTAACACACCCGCTAAATCAGCACCGTTCGCTTTAATGATTTCCATTGATTCACGAATAGCAGTACCAGCAGTGATCACATCGTCCACCAACATTATGCGACCTTCGAGTTCACTGCCGACTAAATTACCACCTTCACCGTGGTTTTTCGCTTCTTTACGGTTAAAACAATAAGGTGTATCGATATCATGATGATCTGCTAATGCGACAGCCGTAGTCGTTGCAATTGGAATCCCTTTATATGCAGGGCCAAATAGCACATCAAATTCAATGTTAGCGTCAACCAATGCTTCAGCATAGAAACGGCCTAGACGTGCCAGATCACGACCAGTATTAAATAATCCCGCATTAAAGAAATACGGACTCTTACGGCCGGACTTCAGAGTGAACTCACCAAACTTTAATACACCTTTCTCTAGGGCGAATTCGATGAACTGACGCTGATATGCTTTCATTGTGGCTCCTTAAACGACTTTCGTGTTTTACAATGTTGAAATGGACACAACCTTTACATTGCGAAGAATGTAAAACTGTTGCAGCTAAAACTTATGACTATTCCTATAGCCTATAAATTTTAGATAAAAAAAAGCGGCTCCTTAATAGGAACCGCTCAATAATTAATTTTCTAATACTTGTTTCTGCATCGAAATAATATCGAATATGCCGTCTTTAGCCAGCGCTAACATTGCCAACAATTCTTCATGACTAAATGCCTCGCCTTCCGCCGTACCCTGAATTTCAATCATCTTACCGTCTTCGGTCATGACCACATTCATATCAGTTTCAGCCGCGGAATCTTCAAGGTACTCAAGATCGCAAATTGGCTCACCTTTATAGATTCCAACCGAAACAGCAGCGACCATGCCTTTAAGTGGGCTTTTCTTAATCATGCCTTTTTCAAGCATATAATTAATTGCATCCACTAAAGCAACCATCGCACCGGTAATAGAAGCAGTACGTGTACCGCCATCAGCTTGAATAACATCACAGTCAACAGTGATCATTTGTTCACCAAGGATTTTTAAATCAACCGCCGCACGTAAACTACGCGCAATCAGACGTTGAATCTCCATGGTGCGGCCACCTTGCTTACCACTCGCGGCTTCACGACGGTTACGGGTATGTGTTGCACGTGGCAACATACCATATTCTGCAGTCACCCAACCTTGGCCTTTACCTTTAAGCCAACGCGGCACATTTTCTTCAACACTGGCAGTACAAATTACTTTGGTGTTGCCAAATTCAACTAATACTGAACCCTCAGCATGGGCTGTATAGTTACGAGTAATAGTGATTGGACGTACCTGAGTGGCACTTCTTCCGCTTGGACGCATAGGGATTTCCCTTTGGCTGGATGATATTAACCGGCGATTATAGCGACATCTCAATCCCAGTGCACGAGAAAACCACCGTTAAAACGATAGATTCAACCTTGTTTTGCATTTACAACAGTAGCCCGCAAGAGGCGATTTCGCATATAATGATAAAACTCGGTTACGACGCATCGCTATTGTTATTAGAAGACCTGACTTACCGTTAAATGCGCTAAGTTTAGCCGCCGCAACCATCATAACCTAAGGGCCACAAGCCAATGATCCATAGTATGACTGCCTACGCCCGTCGCGAAATAAAAGGCGACTGGGGCACAGCTGTGTGGGAAATCCGCTCAGTAAACCAACGTTATCTTGAAACTTATATTCGTATGCCAGAGCAATTTCGTAGCCTTGAGCCGGTATTGCGTGAGCGCTTTCGTAAACGTTTAGCACGTGGTAAAGTCGAATGTAATCTTCGCTACGAAGCCAACACTGCCGCTAATACTGAATTAACAATCAATGAAGCATTAGCAAAACAAGTCATTAATGCGGCTCGTTGGGTAACAGAAACTGCGGGTGAAGGTAATATTGGTCCATTCCAAGTGCTTAACTGGCCGGGAGTGATGGAAGCACCAGAACAAGATTTAGATATGATTAATAAAGATCTATTAACTGGCTTTGAGCTAGCAATGGATGATTTTATTGCCGCACGTGCAAGCGAAGGCGATAACATGAAACAATTAATCGACCATCGTTTAGCCGCTATTTCAACAGAAGCCATTAAAGTTCGTACGTTAATGCCACAAATAATGGTATGGCAACGCGAGCGTATTATGTCGCGTCTTGATGAAGCAAAAGTTGATCTTGATAGTAACCGTATTGAACAAGAACTGATCATGCTGGCACAGAAAAGTGATGTCGCCGAAGAGCTTGATCGCCTTGACTCTCACGTAAAAGAAACCCAAAAAATTCTTGCTAAAGGTGGCGCATGTGGCCGTCGTCTTGATTTTATGATGCAAGAATTTAACCGTGAATCAAACACATTGGCATCAAAATCAATTAATACTGACGTCACAGCATCTGCCGTTGAACTAAAAGTATTAATCGAGCAAATGCGTGAACAGATTCAAAACATTGAGTAAGTAACCCTTACCCAAACTTTCCAAGTTGATAGTATTTAGCTTGGAAAGTTGTTTGAAAATATCATCTGATTATGAAATATCATTAAAGCCAGCTAGGCTTAAGTTGTATTGACTCAATAAAAAAGATGAATTTTCAAGCAATCAGCTAATTTCAATTATGCGCAGATCGTGATAATCTTCGCGCCCTTCTATCACTGAGTGAAAATAGGCAATGAGCAAAGGTACTCTATACATCGTGTCGGCCCCAAGTGGTGCTGGTAAATCAAGTTTGATTAATGCCCTTCTTGAAACTAACCCGACCTATGACATGAAAGTATCCGTGTCCCATACGACTCGTGGCATGCGCCCGGGCGAGGAAAACGGCGTTCATTACAATTTCGTTAGCGTAGAAGAATTTACCGACTTGGTAGAACAAGGTGCATTCCTTGAGCATGCCGAAGTGTTTAGCAATTACTATGGTACTTCTCGTCCATGGATTGAACAGCAATTGAATAAAGGCATTGATGTCTTTTTAGATATCGATTGGCAAGGTGCGCGTCAAATCCGTAAACTAATGCCAGCCGCCAAAAGCTTATTTATCCTACCTCCGTCAAAAGAGGAATTGGAGCGTCGACTTAATACCCGTGGTCAAGACAGCGAAGCCGTTATTGCCCGTCGTATGGAAGAAGCTCGTTCAGAAATTTCACACTATAACGAATACGATTATGTGATCGTTAATGATGATTTCGATGTTGCGTTAATTGACTTTAAAGCAATTATTCGTGCAGAACGATTGAAGCAAGACAAGCAAACTGCTAAATATAGAAGCATGTTGACTGCGCTACTAGCAGATCAGTAAGTTATTTTGTACAATTTTCTATTCCTAATTTAATAACCACTGGAGTCCTCCATGGCACGCGTAACCGTTCAAGACGCTGTTGATAAAATTGGCAACCGTTTCGATCTGATCCAAATTGCTGCTCGCCGCGCACGTCAAATGCAAACCGGCGGTAAGGATCCATTGGTTCCTGAAGAAAACGACAAATACACAGTAATTGCACTTCGTGAAATCGAAGAAGGCCTAATTACTAAAGATATCCTTGATGCTCGCGAGCGTCAGGAACTGCAAGAGCAAGAAGCAGCTGAATTAGCAGCTGTTAGTGCTATTGCTGGCGACCATCACCGTTAATCAGGGAACCAGGCGAATTGTATCTTTTTGATAGCCTGAAAGAAGTCGCAACCAAGTACCTGTCGAAGCCTCAAATTGAGGTGCTTCGACAGGCTTATCTTGTTGCTCGCGACGCCCATGAAGGCCAAACTCGTTCAACCGGCGAGCCTTATATTATCCATCCAGTTGCGGTCGCCCGTATTCTGGCGGAAATGCGTCTCGATATTGAAGCATTGATGGCAGCATTGCTGCACGACGTGATTGAAGATACCGAGGTCACTAAAGAGGATCTAGCCTGCCGCTTTGGCGATACTGTTGCCGAATTGGTTGATGGCGTCTCTAAACTCGATAAGCTCAAATTTCGCGATCGTAAAGAAGCGCAAGCTGAAAACTTCCGCAAAATGATCATGGCAATGGCGCATGATATTCGCGTTATTCTAATCAAACTTGCCGATCGTACTCACAACATGCGCACGTTAGGTGCTTTACGCCCTGATAAACGACGTCGTATTGCTCGTGAAACCCTTGAAATCTTCTCTCCGCTTGCCCACCGCCTTGGTATCCATAACATCAAATCTGAACTTGAAGAGCTTGGCTTTGAAGCGTTATATCCCAACCGCTACCGCGTCCTAAAACAAGTCGTCGCAGCAGCCCGTGGCAATCGCAAAGAAATCATTACTAAAATTCACGCTGAAATTGAGGGTCGCCTCAGTGATGCGGGAATAACCGCGATCGTTTCTGGTCGTGAAAAGAATTTATACTCCATCTACAACAAGATGAAGAATAAAGAACAACGCTTCCATTCGATCATGGATATCTACGCCTTCCGCGTTTTAGTCGATGATCTTGATACTTGCTACCGAGTATTAGGTCAGGTACATAATCTGTACAAGCCACGCCCAAGTCGAATGAAAGATTATATCGCCATTCCAAAAGCCAATGGCTATCAGTCGCTGCATACCTCACTGGTTGGCCCGCATGGGGTACCGGTTGAAGTTCAGATTCGTACTGAAGACATGGATCAAATGGCGGATAAAGGGGTTGCAGCCCATTGGACATATAAAGACGGTGAAGCCCCAGGCACTACTGCTCAAATTAAAGCCCAACGTTGGATGCAAAGCCTGCTTGAATTACAGCAAAGCGCCGGTAGCTCATTTGAGTTTATCGAAAACGTCAAATCTGATCTTTTCCCAGATGAAATTTACGTTTTCACCCCCAAAGGCCGCATTGTTGAATTGCCAGTTGGTGCCACGGCGGTTGATTTTGCTTACGCCGTGCATACTGACATTGGTAATACCTGCGTTGGATCTCGCGTCGATCGCCAACCTTATCCATTAAGTAAGCCGCTGAAAAATGGTCAAACCATCGACATTATCAGCGCCCCTGGTGCTCGACCTAATGCTGCATGGCTTAACTATGTAGTGACATCACGTGCGCGCACTAAAATTCGTCAAATTTTAAAAACCATGCGTCGTGATGAGTCAATAACCCTCGGTCGTCGTCTACTGAATCATGCCTTAGGTGGTGTGAACATGCAGACAATTGCGGAAGAGAATATCGCCAAAGTATTAAGCGATCTTAAACTAGAAACTGTTGATGATTTACTGACAGAAATTGGCTTAGGTGAACTGATGAGTGTGGTTATTGCGCGCCGATTATTGGGTAATGCCGACGAATTGACAGCGAAAAATAACGATCGTCGTTTACCGATTCAAGGTGCCGATGGTATTTTGCTAACCTTTGCTAACTGTTGCCATCCGATTCATGGTGATCCTATTGTGGCGCATGTCAGCCCAGGCAAAGGCCTCGTTATTCACCGTGAAGAATGTGCCAATATTCGGGGTTATCGTAAAGAACCCGATAAGTACATGGCGGTTGAATGGAGTGAAGATTTTGAGCAAGAGTTTGTTACTAACCTCAAAGTAGACATGCAAAACCACCAAGGCGCATTGGCTGACTTAACCAATACTATCGCTGCAACTGGCTCTAATATTCAAGGTTTATCGACCGAAGAAAAAGATGGCCGTTTATATACGATTACTGTTCGCCTGACGACTAAGAGCCGTGTGCACTTAGCTAATATCATGCGTCGTATTCGTATTATGCCCGACGTCGTTCGTGTTGCTCGCCAAAAGAATTAACACTATCAGCGTGATAGCTTGTTAATGATATGAATAAAGCGCCCACTTGTGGGCGTTTTGTGTATTTGGATTCCGATCCATATTATTATAACGTCATCCTTATTCTCATAAATAGTATAACCAGATGACGCCAGATCGCTTTCAACGAATTCATCAAGTCTTAGCCACTCGCCAACCTGATCTCACCGTGTGTATGGAAGAAGTCCATAAACCCAACAATGTCTCTGCCATTATTCGTACCGCCGATGCAGTTGGGGTTCATAAAGTGCATGCCGTATGGCCCAAAGAAGCGATGAAAGTATTGAGTCATACCTCAGCGGGAGCTCGTAATTGGGTTGAACTTGAAACTCACACAACAATGGTCAATGCCATTAGCGCCTTAAAAGCTCAGGGAATGCAGGTGCTTGCTACCAATTTATCGACCACTGCCGTCGATTTTCGTGAGATTGATTACACAAAACCGACCGCGATTATTCTCGGCGGCGAAAAAAATGGCATCACCGCTGAAGCATTAGCACTGGCAGACCAAGACATCATTATTCCAATGGTAGGCATGGTACAGTCACTCAATGTTTCCGTTGCAAGTGCATTAATTTTGTATGAAGCACAACGCCAACGTCAAAATGCGGGTATGTATGATCGCACCACCACCTTACTTGATGACAATGTAGTCAATCGCATTTTATTTGAGCGTGGCCACCCTGTATTAGCCAATGTTGCTAAACAGAAAAATTTACCGTACCCGCAATTAGATAATCAAGGCCAAATTGTTGCCGACGAACAATGGTGGGCTGCAATGCAAGCTAAAAAAATCAAACACCCCGTCACAGCTAGCGTAATTAAAAAGGACTAACCATGAGCGGACAACTCCTCAATACTGTCGCCCTCACCGAACTGTCTGGTGTCGGCGCAAAAATGGCAGAAAAACTCCATAAAATTGGACTCAATAATGTTCAAGATGTGCTGTTTCATTTGCCGCTTCGTTATGAGGATCGCACCCGCATTTGGCCGATTAATCGCGTCTCTCCCGGCCAATTTTTAACGGTTCAAGGCGAAGTTAGCCATTGTAGTATTCAATTTGGCAAACGTAAGATGCTGACGGTAAAAATTGGCGATACTACAGGCTCGGTGACGTTAAAGTTTTTTAATTTTAATGCTGCGATGAAAAATAGCTTTAGCCAAGGCAAGCAAGTTAAAGCCTATGGTGAAATCAAAGGCAGCCAGTTTGGACTAGAAATCATTCATCCTGATTACCGCCTTTTTTCAGAGCCGACCGAATTAAGTGTCGAAGAAACCCTCACTCCAGTATACCCAACCACTGATGGTTTACGCCAAACAACATTACGTAATTTAACCGATCAAGCCTTAGCTCTACTTGAAAAATCAGCCGTAACAGAATTACTTCCAACCGGGTTATACGATCAACAAATGACCCTTGCTCAAGCATTACAATTGATGCATCGTCCTACAGCTGATATCTCATTAGAACAACTTGATGCAGGAAAGCATCCTGCTCAAAAACGACTGATTTTAGAAGAATTATTGGCCCAGAATTTATCGATGCTGGCGCTACGTAGTAAAAGTCAGCAACATCAAAGTTGGTCATTAACACCGCAAGATAGCCTTAAACAGCAATTGCTAGCCAGCTTACCGTTTACGCCCACTGGCGCTCAACAACGAGTGGTAGCAGATATTGAGGCTGATCTAAACCAATCACAGCCAATGATGCGCTTAGTGCAAGGGGATGTAGGCTCAGGTAAAACCTTGGTTGCAGCCCTTGCCGCTTTACGCGCCATTGAACATGGCTATCAAGTTGCATTAATGGCGCCAACAGAATTATTAGCAGAACAGCATGCACTTAACTTTGCCCAGTGGCTTAACCCGATGGGGGTTAAAGTTGGCTGGATGGCAGGTAAGCTCAAAGGCAAAGCCCGTGAAAAAGAGCTGCTGCAAATTGCCAGTGGTGAGGCCAAAATGGTGGTTGGCACCCATGCCTTATTTCAAGACCAAGTAGTATTTAATAACCTCGCGCTAATTATTATTGATGAACAACACCGCTTTGGTGTCCATCAACGACTTGACCTTCGAGAAAAAGGCGCAACAAATGGACGTTACCCGCATCAATTAGTCATGACTGCAACCCCGATCCCGCGCACTCTTGCCATGACGGCTTATGCAGATATGGATACTTCAGTAATTGATGAGTTACCACCAGGACGAACGCCAATTCAAACAGTAGCGTTGCCTGACAATCGTCGCCCGCAAATTATTGAACGTATTCGCGCTGCATGCCAACAAGAAGGTCGACAGACTTATTGGGTCTGTACTTTAATCGACGAGTCGGAAGTATTAGAGGCGCAGGCAGCTTCTGATACTGCCGATGAATTAACTCGGCTACTGCCAGAGCTCAAGGTAGGCTTAGTTCATGGTCGAATGAAACCCAAAGAGAAACAAGCCATTATGGCAAGTTTTAAAGCTGGTGATATTGATTTGCTGGTTGCCACCACGGTTATCGAAGTTGGGGTTGATGTACCCAATGCCAGTTTAATGGTGATTGAAAATCCAGAGCGACTTGGACTCGCTCAGTTACACCAGCTTCGAGGTCGCGTTGGTCGAGGTCAAATCGCTAGCCACTGTGTGTTGCTTTATCATGCACCGCTAACTAAAACAGCTCAAAAACGATTAGCGGTGTTACGTGAAAGCAGTGATGGCTTTGTCATAGCGCAGCGCGATCTTGAAATTCGTGGTCCTGGTGAATTGCTGGGTACTAAACAAACCGGCATTGCTGATTTTAAAGTGGCTGATTTAATTCGCGACCAATATTTGATTCCTCAAGTCCAAAAATTAGCCCGCTATATTCATGACCAATATCCTGATAACGCCAGCGCCATTATCGATCGTTGGATAGGTCAACGCGAAAATTATTCTAACGCTTAACTCTTCTTTTATCACGGTTATAACAGCCAAAAGTAATTAACCGTGATTCATTTCCTCTTACAGATTTAGACCTAGCAGCCTCCATTATTAAAAATAAAGCAAACGATTGCTATTTTTCAAAAGATCACTACAATAGCGACAAAATTTTGCCACTTTACGCTCTGCCAGTGTTGATTTGGTTCTGAGTAACAGCAATCACAGATCACCGCCAACAACACAATAATCGCCCATTCAGCGCGAATAATGGATTTCAGAGTGCCAGTTAGGATCACGTATGACTCAGCATCACACTAGCGCAACGCCAAAAAATTCTGACCTTATTTACCGCTTAGATGATAGGCCACCATTGCCACAAACGCTCTTTGCTGCCACACAACATTTACTGGCAATGTTTGTCGCGGTTATTACGCCATCACTGATCATTTGCCAATCACTGGGCTTACCAACAAGTGACACCAATACTATTGTGAGTATGTCATTATTGGCATCAGGTATTGCATCTTTCATCCAAATTAAAACCTTTGGCCCAATTGGCTCTGGTTTATTATCAATTCAAGGCACCAGCTTTAATTTCTTGGGGCCGATTATTGGTGCAGGCCTAGCCCTTAAAGCTGGCGGCGCTGATATTCAAACCATGATGGCAGCTATTTTTGGCACCATTATTTTTGCCGCTTTTACTGAAGTATTCATTTCTCGCATTTTACAACATGCCCAACGTATCATTACTCCACTGGTCTCAGGGATTGTAGTGACATTAATTGGCTTAACCTTAATTCAAATTGGCCTAACTTCCATCGGTGGCGGCTATAGTGCCATTGCTGACGGCAGTTTTGGTAGCCTTGATAATTTAATGCTATCAGGCACAGTATTAGGTTTTATTGTATTGCTAAACCGCGTTAAAAACCCTTATTTACGGGTGTCTTCTATTGTGATCTCAATGGCCGCAGGCACGCTATTAGCGTGGTTTTTAGGCATGATAAATACCAATATCACCACATCAAATACCTTGATCGCCATTCCAATGCCAATGCAATACGGACTCAGTTTTGATTGGGGATTATTAATTCCACTAATGATAGTGTTTGCGGTTACATCACTAGAAGCCATAGGTGATATTACAGCAACCTCAGAAACATCAGAACAACCGGTAAAAGGGCCGTTGTACTTAAAACGTATTAAAGGCGGTGTTCTTGCTGATGGCCTTAACTCAGCCATGGCCGCTGTGTTTAATAGTTTTCCTAATTCAACCTTTAGCCAAAACAATGGCATTATTCAATTAACAGGCGTGGCAAGCCGTTATATCGGCTACTTTGTGGCAGGAATGTTGGTTCTACTAGGGCTATTTCCTGATGTAGCAAGCTTGGTTCAATTGATTCCAGAGCCAGTATTGGGCGGCGCAACCATTGTCATGTTTGGCACTATTGCGGCATCAGGGATTCGTATAATTTCACGCTGTCACCTTGATCGCCGCGCGATTTTAATCATGGCATTATCTTTTTCAATGGGACTTGGCATCGCCCAAAAACCTGAAATACTGCAATTCTTACCAGAGATTGTAAAAAGTATTCTTTCTTCAGGTATGGCTGCTGGCGGCATTACCGCAATTCTATTAAATATTATTTTACCAAACGAAAATGCTGAATCGGTTGAACTGATTGATGAAGCAACCGCAACTGAACACTAATTATTACCCCATTAAAAAAGCCCGCTTTCATTACTGAAAGCGGGCTTTTATTTTACTAATAACCACGTTAGCTAGGTTACAGAAAATTACTTCAATTTATGTAACGGTAAACTGATCTCAACTCTTAAGCCACCATCGCTGCGATTACGCACCGAAATTGAACCTTCATTTTGATCAATAATTCGCTTCACAATCGCCAGCCCTAAACCCGTACCTTCAGTTTCGCTGCCACGAGCTGAATCACCTCGAGTTAATGGTTGAAACATCTTAGTGACTTGATCTGGGGCAATACCAGGGCCATTGTCCTCAACACAAAACCATGCCGATTTACGATCAGCAGAGGCTCCACTGGAGAGTTTTACCCAACCATTACCGTAACGTTGAGCATTTATCACCAAGTTTGCAACTGCACGTTTAAGGGCAACAGCATTGACCGAAACAGTACCGGGGATAAGCGTTAATTTCTGCTCGATAACATTGCCATAACTGCCTTCAGTATGAGCAACATCTTCTAACAACAAATTAAGATCAACATCTTCTTCTGCTTGTTTTTTAGTCGATTTAAGATAATCCATAAACTGACTAATAATTGCATTACACTCTTCAGTGTCAGTGATCATTGAATCCGCTAAATAACTATCTTCCGCTGACATCATCTCTGTCGCTAGCCGAATCCGTGTTAATGGTGTTCGTAAATCATGACTAACGCCAGCCATTAATAAAGCACGATCATCTTCAAGCTGTTTAATCCCTTGTGACATTTGATTAAAAGCTTTAGTGACTGAGCGAATTTCAGAGGCACCTTGTTCAGGTAATTGTGGTGGAGTTTCGCCCCGCCCAACCTGCAACGCAGCTTGTTCCAACTCAACTAAAGGCCGATTTTGAATCCGAATAAATAACCATCCGCCAGCTATCACTAAAAAAGCAATAATTAAACTGTAACGAAATAAGGGAGAAAAATCATCTTCTTGCAATTCAGACAATGGAATCCGCATTAAGAAGTTTGGCATCGCATCGGTTTTCATCCACAACACATAGCTATGGGCACCAAGCAATAACCGCACATCAGTCGGCGAATGTAATTCACGCGACATTTCCTCACTCAAATAAGTGATATGAGTGGCGTCATTAAATTCTGCAGCACTAGGAGAATTGGGCGCATGTAAAGTTACACCTAATTCTTCAAGTAACTCACGTCGAATAGGACGATCAAGATAGATAGTTTGGCCATTAGCCATCTTAATATTTTCTTTCAGCATCAATTTTACTTCGTACGCTAAAATACGATTAAACTGCTGAATACTAGGAAGTAGCGCGTAATTAACAATGGTCAGATATGAAAAAATCTGGCTTGCGATTAACAAGCCAGCTAATAATATCAGTGTTCGCGCAAAAGTACTTTTGGGCGATAACCGCATGGCTTACGCCTCACGACCATCAGGAACAAACACGTATCCTAAACCCCATACGGTTTGAATATAACGCGGACGACTAGGATCTTCTTCAACCATTCGACGTAGACGTGAAATCTGCACATCAATCGAACGTTCCATCGCTGAATATTCACGACCACGCGCCATGTTCATTAATTTATCACGTGACATTGGCTCACGCGCATTAGTTACAAGGGCTTTTAATACTGCAAATTCACCCGATGTCAGTGGCATAGGTGCATCGCCACGGAACATTTCACGGGTGCCAAGATTAAGACGGAATTCACCAAACTCAATCACTTTACTTGAAACACTTGGCGCGCCCGGTGCTTCAATAGTTTGACGACGTAACACGGCACGAATACGCGCCAATAATTCACGTGGATTAAACGGCTTTGGTAAATAATCATCAGCACCGACTTCAAGCCCGACAATACGATCAACTTCATCGCCTTTCGCCGTTAGCATTAGAATAGGTAGCATGTTGTTAGCATTACGTAAGCGACGACAAATAGATAAGCCATCTTCACCTGGTAACATTAAATCCAATACCATTAGGTGAAAAGTCTCACGTGCAAGTAAACGATCCATTTGTTCGCCATTAGCGACACTGCGTACTTGAAATCCTTGCTCAGAAAGATAACGTTCAAGTAACGCACGTAAACGCATGTCGTCATCGACCACTAAAATCTTATAATTTTCCTGCATTTTTCACCTTCATCGATCACGATAACGTATTGTTACTAAATGTACGCAGTCGTAATAACTAACGTTTAATTTGACGGTGAGTGTCTGTGCCTCAATAAAGGTTGTATCAATATATCCAACCAAATTTAATCGAGGTTAACAATATCACGGCCTATATTGATTATAGGGGGAGTAATTATCACCGACACACACCAATTACTGCATAACAACAATTATAACATGCTAATTATTATCATGATTGTGTTATTAGTATTGTCATCATATCTAATAACATCCCTTTTGATATGCCTTTATAGCATGGTGATTCAACTCTGAACACTACTTTACTTGAGAGATTAATTTACGACGCAAACAAGATCACATTTCACCAATTTCCCCCCATTAATAATTGATTCCTTCAGCGAATTAACCACTATTTAACGGCCCTATTTTATCGCGCTATTGCTTTCTATTTTACTCTAGCGATGATAGAACAATGCCAAACTACTGTTTGAGAATAATGATGAGAACCAATTTAATTACCCGAGAAGGGTTTGACAGATTAGAACAAGAATTGAATTATTTATGGCGTGAAGATCGCCCTGAAGTCACCAAAAAAGTGACTTGGGCGGCAAGTTTAGGTGATCGCAGCGAAAATGCAGATTATCAATATAATAAGAAACGATTACGTGAAATTGATCGTCGAGTACGCTTTTTACGAAAACGTTTAGAGGCGGTTAAAGTCATCGATTACTCCCCTCAACAAGACGGTAAAGTCTTCTTTGGTGCATGGGTTGAGATTGAGAATGAGGCGGGTGAACAAAAAACCTTTCGCATCGTGGGCCCAGATGAAATCTATGGCCGTAATGATTACATCTCGATCGACTCTCCGATGGCACGCGCTTTATTAAGTAAGCAGGTTGATGATGATGCGGTAGTACCAACCCCACTTGGAAAAAAAACATGGTTTATTAATCGTATTCGTTACCATGATTAAATAACAACAAAACCAACCGACAACTCACTATCACGAGTAACAGACAACAAAAATGACTCGCTTTATGCAGTCTGACACACTCTTCACCGCGGTTGACTTGCCAGATCAAGATTCAGCCGTAGAATGGAAGCTTAACGATCAACAAGAGAAATCAACGGATGAGCAACGCTATCAACCACCAGATCGCCACCGAACTGAATGTACGCACAGAACAAGTCAATGCGGCAGTCACCTTACTTGATGATGGTAATACAGTACCTTTTATTGCCCGTTACCGTAAAGAAGTCACTGGCGAATTGGATGACACTCAACTACGTAATTTAGAATCACGTTTAGGCTACTTACGTGAGCTCGATAGCCGTCGTCAAGTCATTCTAAAATCCATTACTGAGCAAGGTAAACTTACGCCAGCGCTGGCGGCTGAAATTAACAGTGCTGACAGTAAAACTCGTCTTGAAGATCTCTACCTGCCTTACAAACAAAAACGCCGCACCAAAGGTCAGATTGCGATTGAAGCAGGCATCGCTCCCCTTGCTGAACTGTTATGGAATCAACCTCAACATTCACCAGAAACAACAGCAGAACAATATTTAAATCCCGAACAAGGCTTTGCTGATAGTAAAGCGGTGCTAGATGGTGCACGTGCCATTTTGATGGAACAGTTTGCTGAAGATGCTGCATTACTTGAAAAAATTCGTCATCAATTAAATAGTCATGCAGAGCTCACCTCACGTATCGTCGAAGGTAAAGAGCATGATGGAGCTAAATTTAAAGATTACTTTGACTATAACGAGCTGATTAAAAACATTCCGTCCCACCGTGCGTTAGCACTATTCCGTGGCCGTAATGAAGGCTTTCTACAATTATCACTTAATGCTGATCCCAATAAAGACCAAGCCGTTCGTAGTTCATATTGTGAAATCATCATTGCGGAACATTATAACGTTACCCTTGGTACTCAAGCAGCAGATACGTGGCGCAAACAAGTGATCAGTTGGGCATGGCGCATTAAGATTTTAATGCACATGGAAACTGAGCTTATGAGCATTTTGCGTGAAAAAGCTGAAGATGGCGCAATCCAAGTTTTTGCTGATAACCTGCATGACTTATTAATGGCGGCACCTGCGGGTCCACGAGTCACACTAGCACTTGACCCTGGTTTACGAACAGGCAGTAAGATTGCCGTGGTTGATGAAACTGGTAAAGTTTTAGATACCGCCACCATCTACCCTCACCAACCACATAATAAAATTACTGAATCAACCAAAGTCGTTGTCGCGCTGATTAATAAGCATAACGTTAATTTAATTGCGATTGGTAATGGTACTGCTTCACGTGAAACAGATGCATTTGTGGCAAAGCTAATTAAAGATAATCAGCTTAAAGTACAAAGTGTAATGGTCAGTGAAGCCGGTGCATCAGTTTACTCAGCATCAGAATTAGCCGCCAAAGAATTTCCTAATATGGATGTGTCGATTCGTGGTGCGGTCTCCATTGGTCGTCGTCTACAAGACCCATTGGCAGAGCTAGTTAAAATCGATCCGAAATCCATCGGTGTTGGCCAATACCAGCATGATGTCAGCCAAAGCATGCTTGCTAAACGTTTGGATGTCGTGGTCGAAGACTGTGTAAACGCCGTTGGTGTTGATGTAAACACGGCCTCCGCAGCATTACTAACACGTGTAGCTGGTTTAAATGCCACTATTGCCCAGAACATTGTCAACTATCGAGATGAAAATGGCCGCTTTGATGCACGTACAGCCCTTAAAAAAGTCGCACGTTTAGGACCAAAGGCATTTGAACAATGTGCGGGTTTCTTACGGATCATGAACGGTAAAAACCCTCTTGATGGCTCTGCGGTTCACCCTGAGTCTTATGCGGTCGTTAAAGCAATATCAGCAGCCAATAATAAACCTGTTGACGCTATTATTGGTAATAGCGACTTTTTACGTAACCTTAATGCTATCGATTATACCGATACCAATTTCGGTTTGCCGACAGTAAATGACATTATTAGCGAGTTAGATAAACCTGGTCGCGATCCGCGTCCAGAGTTTAAAACGGCAACCTTTGCTGACGGTGTTAATGAAGTAAAAGATTTAATTCCAGGAATGGTATTAGAAGGCGTGATCACCAATGTAACTAACTTTGGTGCTTTCGTGGATGTTGGTGTGCATCAAGATGGTTTGATTCATATCTCAGCGCTATCTGATAAATTCATTTCAGATCCGCGAGAAGTCGTTAAGGCCGGTGATGTAGTCAAAGTCAAAGTGATGGAAGTTGATATTCAACGTAAACGTATCGCGATGAGTATGCGTTTAAATGATGAGCCTGGACAGGAGAAACCTACTCGTCAACCAGCCGCAGCAACGGCTTCCCGTCAGCAACCCCGTCAAAATAACGCACCTGCACCACAAAAGAACTCACCACCGATGGGCGGCGCTTTTGCTGCGGCATTTGCTAATGCCAAGAAAAAATAATTACCACTGATGTAATAACAACACTTCAACAGCCAGCCATTAGCGCTGGCTGTTGTTTTAGATAACACTAAGATATTGCGTGGGAGGGTTAGGCAATGTCGCTTGCGCGTAATGATGGCTCACAACACCTTTGGTGCGTTCACTGGCACTGATGAGCGCTAATTGTTGTAATAATTCTCGTGGAAGTTCAATGTGCATCGAATAACCTAATGGCAGATCTGGTGTCACATAATTTCCCAATGAAAGAACCTGTACCAGCTGTGCTAACTGCTGCTGATAACCTTTAAAAGTCGTCGCTTGTGATTGCGCATAATCAGGATGTTCACTCGGATCCCAACTCGGTTTACTACGTTGTTTCTCTTCAGCACTAAGAGCATTTTCAGACGCTGCCGCCCCACTTTCAACAATCGGCACAATCTTTTCACGCACACGGTTATCCCGCGCAACTTGATCCGTTAATGGATTAATAGTCGTCGCTAATACTGGTGTTATTGATTGTAACGGCGCAATCACCATAGTAGATAATCCATTGTTACTATGCCCAAAATACAGTTATATCATCTTAGTCATAATATCGACCGCTCACGTTAATTATTTACCTATACCTATCGTTATAAATTTCATTGTCTGACGCAAAGCACTAAAACCGATCAATCCATGAATGTCTTTATTACCGTAATAAATTCATTCAAATGAGAAATAAATGGTGCATGAGATGCGTCATTAAAAACATAACTTTGTGATTGAGGATATAACACACTTAATTGCGGTTCAGTTTTAATCGGCACAAGTGCATCTAATCGACCGTACACACGCAACCATGGTTGTGATAATGCCGTCAGTGATTGACGTAAATCAACCTTCTCTAATAATTCTAACCCTAGTGTTAAGGCTGCTAATTGCGGTTGCGGCCGAGATAACACTGCTGCTTTTAATTGGCGAATATCCTTTTTTGCTGTTTGACTACCTAAGGCTTGTAATACTAAAAAACGTTCAATAGTGAGCGCAAAATCAGTCGCTAACTGGGTTTGAAAGTTAGCTAGAACGCGAGGTTGAATACCCGTCCAATCCGTTCGAGACATAAAACATGGCGAGCTTGCAACGGTAATCAATTGTGTAACCCGTTGTGGTGCAGTCAAGGCTACTTGACTCGCAATAATGCCACCTAACGACCACCCTATCCAAACAGCTTGAGTCGGAGCTTGTGCCAATAACACATTCACGATATCAGTTAATGATGTCGCCACAATCGCAGCATTATCACCATAACCAGGAAGATCACACCAATGAACGCAATAGTGCTGACTTAGTTGCGAGATCACATCTTGCCATACACCCGTATTCATTCCCCATCCATGAATGAGAACCAGATCGGGTCCTTGGCCTTCACAGTGCCAGTTAAACGGTGATGTCATTTATATTTCCTTGCATCAATTGAGAATGAGTAATAATGATGCCAAACAGAGTGCCATCATGGCGAGATAATTTATATCACCATTTGTTATTTCGACACTGTGCTTTATGCCAACTCCCTTTAATCCAAACCGAACATTATTGGTGCCAGCATTGCATCTCCCATTTCCCATCCCCGCCCTATTGCCATCACTGTGGTTCAACAACCTTAACTGACGTCGCCCATTGTGGTCATTGCCTCACCCAACCGCCACATTGGCATCGTCTTTACCGCTTAGGTGAATATAAGCCACCACTGCAACAACTGGTGCATCAACTAAAATTTTGCGGAAAATTTTGGCTAGCGCGACCACTGGCACAACAATTAGCCAACCAAATTACTCAGCCTGCCCCGTTATTATTACCCGTACCCTTACATTGGCGACGTTACAGCCAGCGCGGTTTTAATCAGAGCCATCAACTGGCATTGGCCCTTGGCGCAATTTTAAATAGTCGCGTTAATCACCGTGTATTTCAGCGTTTACGACATACTCAACCGCAGCAACAACTGACACAAGCTCAACGGCGACATAACTTACACCATGCGTTTCAATTACGACCAATGACATTACCTGATCATGTCGCCATTGTTGATGATGTTGTCACCACAGGCGCAACAGTAGATCAGTTAACTCAGTTACTTATTCATCGCGGTGTCAAACAAATCGATATTTATACGTTATGCCACACTGAACAATCAGTTAATTAATATTGCGCAAAAAAGACGCGCATTAATTAATAAAACGTGGTCAAATAAAAAATGTCGCTTTAGAGATGCGACAATCACTCACAAAGAGTAGAATGAATAAAACTTACTAAATAAGTCAGGTATTACATCGTGTCCATGATCACTATTACTGAAAACGCTCAGCAGCACTTTAGCAAGCTTCTTGCTCAGCAGCCTGAGGGTACTAATATCCGTGTTTTTGTTGTAAACCCAGGCACTCAAAGTGCTGAATGTGGCGTATCCTACTGCCCACAAGATGCGGTTGAAGCAAGTGACACAGAAATGAAACTTGAGCTATTCTCTGCTTTTATTGATGAGTTAAGCCTTCCCTTCCTTGATGACGCTGAAATTGATTTTGTTACTGACAAAATGGGTTCACAGCTAACATTAAAAGCACCTAACGCAAAAGTGCGTAAAGTAGCTGATGATGCATCATTAATTGAACGTGTTGATTACGTATTACAAACGCAAATCAATCCTCAGCTTGCAGGCCATGGTGGTAATGTATCATTGTCTGAAATCACTGAAGATGGTGTTGCCATTTTACAATTTGGCGGCGGTTGTAATGGTTGTTCAATGGTAGATGTGACATTAAAAGAAGGCATCGAGAAAGAGTTATTAGCACAATTTGAAGGTGAGTTAACGGGGGCACGTGATATTACCGATCACGCTCGTGGCGATCATTCTTATTATTAATCGTTTTGAGCCACTCATTACAGATAGCAAAAAGCCGCATTTTGATGCGGCTTTTTTATTGGTATTTATTATGAGCGAAGGACAGTAATAGTTACTCGTCTTTTTCCCCAATTTTTAGCCGCTCTAACATCTTTACCCATATAGATATCTATCTTACGATTCCAACGATGATGCATTTTGTCTAGCACCACATACTCGCCGGGTAAACCTGAGATTTTAACTTTAGAACCACGCTTTAATCCCATTTTGAGTAAATCACGAGAAACAGCGATGGCTTTCATGCCTGGTTTTAAACGATCTCCCCAAGCGGCAATGCTTGGATTAGAATCCGTTTGTGCTCGTACTGAATTATATGCTGTTGCTGTAACATTTAATTTCTTGAAGCTACTGGCATAACTATGAACACTGAAGGTTAAACTCAGTACCAGTAAAAAATAACCTATAATCTTAGTTGTCATTCGCACCACCTGGATAAGAAGTGAACGCATTTAAACAAATCACAATCAGGATTGAAAGCCTTTTTTGTACAAAAAACCACCAGTGATATTATTTATAAAGATAACATCTTGTTTATTAAGTATTCGGTAAAAATATGTTTCTTTGCCATAAAGAGACAAATCTGACCGCTAATATTCCGCCCCGCAATGCCATAAAACCAATCATTGCAGCCCATAAGGCATGATTACCATAACTGCTCATTGCCCACCAAATAGCAAAAAAACCACACGTTGCTAAGAACATACTATTGCGCATATCTTTGCCTCGTGTCGCTCCAATAAAGATGCCATCTAATAAAAAACACCACATAGCGACTAAAGGTACTGCTGTGAGCCAAGGTAAATATTGATCAGCTTGTTGTTGTACGGCTGGAATATCAGAAATTACACCAATAATTTGGGTTCCAAAGAGTACAAAAATAGCGGTTAGCACTAATGAGATTAATAAACTCCAAAATGTGGTTCCCACCAAATAACGCTCTAGCTGACCTTTATTTCTAGCCCCTACTGCTTTCCCTACTAAAGCTTCCATCGCATAAGCAAAGCCATCCATTGCATAGGAAACTAACATTAGGAAACTCATTAATACAGCATTGGCAGCTACAACATTATCGCCTAGGTGTGCCCCTTGAAAAGTCATAAAAGTAAAAGTGGCTTGTAAACATAAACTACGTAAAAAGATGTCACGATTAAGTTTAAGTAATCGTCCCATACCATGGCGAACACTGGCTAACTTTTGTTTTAACGGGGGTAATCCTAACTGTAGCCATTGTTGAGCCACAAACCACAATCCCAATATCATGCCACTGTAATCGGCAATCACTGACGCAGCCGCGGCACCTTGTACTTTCCAACCAAAACCCAGTACAAACAGCAAATCTAGCGCTATATTGACAACGTTCGTTACAATTAATAGCCACATCGGTAATTTGGCATTTTGCATACCAAGCAACCAACCCATGATTACAAAGTTAGCGAGAGCAGCAGGCGCGCCCCAAATACGAATAGAGAAATATTGCGCGGCATACAGTTTGACTTCACTGCCAGCACTACTAAAGTGAAAAATAACTTGGCTTACTGGTTGGTGTAATACAACTAATGCGACACCAAATAGCCACGCCAACGCCATGCCTTGAACAAAAATTACGGCTTGTGCATCTTTATCTGCACTGCCTTGCGCTTGTGCAGTAATGCCTGTAGTGGCCATCCGTAAAAAGCCAAGCAGCCAAAAAGTGACATTAATCATGGTGCCGCCAACAGCCACACCACCTAAATACCACGCTTGATCAAGATGGCCGATCACCGCAGCATCGACTAATCCTAGTAAGG
Organism: Photobacterium sp. S4TG1; assembly: GCF_036040035.1. Classification (NCBI taxonomy): domain Bacteria; kingdom Pseudomonadati; phylum Pseudomonadota; class Gammaproteobacteria; order Vibrionales; family Vibrionaceae; genus Photobacterium; species Photobacterium sp. S4TG1. The sequence goes on along the minus strand of NZ_JAYXUH010000008.1, from coordinate 38,827 downwards.
GGACGGTAATATTGGACAGTACCATTGGTAGTGCTAACGCAAAAACTTGGTAATGCAGTGATTTATCTTTTAATGCAGCTAGCACACTCGTCCCTTACTTGAGGTTAAATAAGAGCTTAGTGTACCTATTTGAAGACGGTGACAACAGTCTGATCCTAATAACAAAAGATCAAACGCTCACATTAATAGAATTCTATTTTCCAACTTAACCACCAATGATCGACCAATAGCACTACAAACAATGTTAATAAATGCCAGATTGAATACTTAAATGTCGCCCAAGCGTGACCAGTACTATCAAAGAATTTGAGTTTAATCGCATACCCAATAAAGCCAAGATTCAAGACACTACTACCAATAAGATAAACATAGCCACTCATGGCGGTTAACCACGGTAATAATCCAATGGCAAACAATAGCAAGGTATAAAACAACACCATCGTTTTTGTGTATGCAATGCCGTGGGTCACTGGCAACATTGGAATGCCTGCTTTAGCATAATCATCACGTCGATGGATCGCTAATGCCCAAAAATGGGGTGGCGTCCACGCAAACACTAACATCACTAATAACAACGCATGGGGATTCAAACTTCCCGTCACGGCAGTCCAACCAAGTAATGGTGGCGCTGCCCCAGCTAAACCACCGATCACAATGTTTTGCGGGGTTGCATGCTTTAACCACATGGTATAAATCACCGCATAACCAACTAAACTTGCCATTGTCAGCCATGCGGTTAGTGCATTAAGCTGCCACAATATAATAAATCCTGACACCATTAATACACATGCAAACAACACCGCTTTTGAGGTTGCTATGCGCCCTTTTGCTAATGGTCGATGATAAGTTCGTGCCATTTGAGCATCAAAGCGGCGATCTAGCACATGATTAAACACAGCAGCGGCGGCTGATTGCAAACCTATTCCGACTAACCCTAATATCACCACCTTAACCATTGGCACCGTGGGTACAGCTAGACACATACCGACCAGCGCGGTTAACAATAACATTGCCACAACTTTGGGTTTAGTCATGGTGAGATAATCTTGCCCAACAGCCACTGCTGTCGAAAATGTATTACTACGCTCAAGCCATTGTAATTTATCCATGAGATTGTTCCTCCGTTAGCCGTTGCTCTACGCTAGGTAATGGTTGAAAACAACGTCTGACTCGATAACTAACAGTGACCATTGCCACCAATAACCCCAACCCAGTAATGTTATGCGCGACAGCAACTGCAACAGGTAAACTGGCAACGACATTGGTCACACCTAATGCAATTTGTAACGCCAGCAATAACACCAATACTCGACTATAGCGTCGTAATATAGGTTGCAACCAGCATAACCACGCCATAGCTAACACCACTACCGTCGTTACTATCGCACCAAGACGATGCACTACATGAATCGTGACTCGCTGTCCGTAATCAAGCACCCCATATTGATAACTATCATGCTGCGGCTGCACGAATAAAAAAGCTTTACTATCAAATAACTGTTGCCAATTAGCCTCACAGATAGGTAGTTGACTACACACTAAAGCAGCATAGTTCGCAGCAGTCCAGCCCCCTAGCGCTATCTGAATAACAACGGCAACAACACTGATCATTGCAGCTATTCGTAGCCAAGAGACAGTTTTTGATTCAATATGAACCATATTAACGAGAGATGAAGATAGCTGTAACCGTAATAACCACAGTAGGCAAACAATGGTAAAACCCCCTAATAAATGTGCCATTACCACCACAGGCATAAGCACTAAGGTCACAGTCCACATACCTAATACGGCTTGAAAGATAACCATCAATAACAACAACACAGGTAATAATTTAGGTCGAGATGATTGTCGCCACGCCATCAGATTGATAGCTAAAATAAACAGGCCTAAACTACCTGCTATATAGCGATGTAGCATTTCATTCCAAGCTTTTTGGGGTTCAAGTGGTGTTTGAGGAAAGAATTCAGCAGCAATTTGTTGTTCCGCTACGGTCTGAGGCACAGTTAAAAAACCGTAGCACCCTGGCCAATCAGGACAACCAAGCCCCGCTTCTGTTAAGCGAGTAAAAGCGCCTAATGCCACCACAGCTAGTGATAAAACAAAACTAAAACTGACGAGATAAAAAAAGTATCGATCATTATCGTTGGTGGTAATCATTTGTTATCCTCCATAATAACCGCAATGATTTAGCCAATTTTTGAAACTTTTAATAGCCTTTTCAAGTCACGTAGCACATCTTTACCCTGCTTTAAAATCGCTTCTTCACCAGTAACTAAAGGGTATGCCATCAACATATTACCGTGAGGATCGGCAATATAAATTGTGGCTAAGCCATATTCTAGTTGAGTAAATTGCTGATGTAATACCGTATCCACTGGGTACTGTTCTAACCCTTGTAATAATGCATTTAATGACGGTTGTTGGTCAGCAATAAGAACCACACTTTGTAGCCGACCATTATCAGCACCAGCAGCTTGTGGCACTTGACGTAAATTAAATAATGCACCTTGGCAACGTTCATCACAGGTAGATGGCAACCAATAAATCAACTGCCATGTTTGTGGTTTTGAAAATGCACTCACCGTCATTGTTGGGTGCAGAAGTTGGCCTCGATTAGTCACTCCACCTTGATACCATTGCTGCTGTAATATCACTTTTGCAATAATAATCGGTAATGCAAACACCAATGCGACCACCAATAATAATTGATATTTTTTCATTCTTCGCGCTCCCTGCGTAACCATAATAAAGAAATAACACCGACAGCAATCGCGAGTAGAAACCACTGTATCGCATAACCATAATGTTTCTTAGGCCCCATCACGACAGGTTGCCATGTTTGAATAAGAGCGGTTGGACTTGTGGCTGATATTTGAATAATCCATGGTAATAATGGTTGTTGCAACTGCTGAGAAAGCCATTCTAATTCAATATTTTGCACACGTAACGGCCATTGCTGCTGGGTAGCGTTAGGTTTAAATTGCAACAATTTCTGAGCCGGAGCAATCACGCCATGAAGCACAATCCGCCCATCAAATTGAGGTAATATCGGTAATATTTCACGGTATGGTGGTGCGGCAATCCAGCCAACATTAACGAGTATTCGCTGTTGCTGACTAATAAACGGTAAATAAAGGTGATACCCAGAGCGGCCTCGATAAAGTTGATTATCCAATAGAATAGGATGTTGATTATCAAATTCCCCTTCCAGCGTTACGCTATGCCATAACGGCTCAGCAGGTAACTGAACTAAATCGACAATCATGCTGTGTTGGCGATCTCGAATTTGTGATTGCAGCTGTTTTTTTTCATCGGCACGGCTTAGTTGCCACCAACTAAGTTTGAGTAACAAACTCACTACAGCAATAGAAAAAAGAATAAAAGCAACAGTGCGCAACATTACCTCTCCTTGTTATCGCTAACCGTTAAAACCCGCTATGCTTAAAACAACCACAAAGGAGCACATTAGATGCTAATTAAATTGTTATTTATCATATTATTACTATTGATGGTGATTCACTTATTTCGAGCGTTACCAGCTATCATTAAAGGTCAATCGCCACACCCGTTATCGTATTATCTTGGGCGTCGATTACTGATTGCGGTGATCCTATTTGGACTGGTAGTTATCGCCTTAATGACGGGTGTTATTCAACCCAACCCAAGCCCATACACGCTATAACTTATTATCCTGTAATCATTTATTTAATCAGTCGCGGTTATAAAATATAAACAAACACAAACAAGCATAACCACACCACATCAACAAAATGCCAATACCAAGCCCCAGCTTGAAAAGCGAAATGATGCTTAGGGGTAAAATGGCCTTTTAATACTCGACACCACACTATAAATAATAAGATCGCACCTAAAGTGACATGCACACCATGAAAACCTGTAAGCATAAAGAAAGTATTGCCGTAAACACCACTTTCTAAACGTAGATTTAACTCATGATAAGCATGGATATATTCCACCGCTTGTAGGTAAACAAACACGCCACCAAGTAATACTGTGACTAATAAAAACAGGCTTAACCGACGTCGTTGATTATTTTCTAACGCAAGATGAGCAATATGGAGGGTTATCGATGAGGTAAGCAGAATAATTGTATTATATAACGGCAATCCAATCGGCCCCATAGCTTGCGTTTCAGTGCCATCAGGCGTTAACACTAGCGGCCAATCGGCGACAAAATCAGGCCACAACACCATATTGGTCATTGCATTATTACTCGCACCACCAAGCCAAGGCACTGCAATCATTCGCAGATAAAATAGCGCCCCAAAGAACGCACCAAAAAACATCACTTCAGAAAAGATAAACCAGCTCATACCTTGTCGAAATGAGCGATCCATTTGAGTACTATATAAGCCCCCCATCGATTCCGTAATAACATCTCGAAACCAGCCAATCAACATCAGCAAAAGTAGTCCAATCCCAGTTAATAAAATCCATGGACCTTGTCCTGCTAATAAATCCCCCACAGTTACGCCTGCACCTAATGCAATTAAAAACAATGCGATAGCACCTAAAATAGGCCACCCACTCGCTTCAGGAACATAATATTCATCAGGATTTACTGCCGCTGGCTGCTCGGAGTCATTATAAGAATTCGACATTTTTCACCTCATTCTCTTGCTCAGTCAATTGAGGAAGGGGTTGCACGTCAGGGGTCACGTCATAAAGCGTATAGGCTAATGTCAGTACCTTAATATCGCGCGGTAAATCAGGATCGACATAAAACACCAACGGTAATTGCGCTTGTTCACCCGCAGCTAATGGTTGATGATTAAAACAAAAACATTCAATTTTATTAAAATATTGTGCAGCAATACCGGGAGTTACCGAGGGCACTGCTTGTCCAATTGACGGCTGTGAATTGAGATTTTTAGCATCATATTTAATAATTTTTGTCTCTCCTGGGTGAACATCAACTTGCGTCACCTGAGGCGTAAATTGCCATTTCACATTTGGATTAATATAAGCAACAAACTCAACCGTTACGGTTCGACTACGATCAACATTGTCGCTGGCCTTGGTTGGTGTGGTTGCTGTTTTGCCATTAATTCCAGTGATATCGCAAAAAACGTCATATAACGGCACTAACGCAAACGCAAATCCAAACATGGCTATTGCAGCAAACACCAATGCAATAACAGAGCGTTTCGATTGCGGTTCCATATCAGCCTCCGTTAATCAATTTTAGGTGGCGTTGAAAAGGTGTGATACGGCGCAGGAGAAGGTACAGTCCATTCCAACCCTTCAGCACCTTCCCATGGTTTTGATGCTGCTTTTTCTCCACCACGAATACACTTCACCACCACCGCAACAAATAATAACTGCGATAAACCAAATAAAAACCCACCAATACTGACCACGGCATTGATATCAGCGAACTGCAACGCATAGTCAGGAATTCGACGCGGCATTCCCGCAAGCCCCAGAAAATGCATTGGAAAAAACAAAATATTGACTGAAATTAACGAACACCAAAAATGCCAATGAGCTAAACGTTCATTAAACATATGTCCGGTCCATTTAGGGAGCCAGTAATAAGCTGCCGCCATAATGGAGAAAATAGCCCCAGACACCAACACATAATGAAAGTGAGCCACCACAAAATAGGTATCATGATATTGAAAATCTGCCGGCGTAATGGCTAACATCAATCCCGAAAAGCCACCGATGGTAAACAACACAATAAACGCAATCGCAAATAGCATCGGCACTTCAAAGGTCAATGAGCCACGCCACATAGTAGCTACCCAGTTAAACACTTTCACCCCAGTCGGCACTGAGATCAGCATGGTGCAATACATAAAAAACAGCTCAGCCGCAACAGGCATACCTGTGGTAAACATATGGTGCGCCCACACTAGAAAGCTCAATCCAGCAATCGAAGCGGTGGCATACACCATTGAGCTATAACCAAAAAGTTTTTTACGCGAAAATGCAGGGATAATTGCCGAAATAATACCGAAACTCGGTAAAATCATAATATAAACTTCAGGGTGACCAAAAAACCAAAAGATGTGTTGAAACATCACCGGATCCCCGCCACCTGCGGCATCAAAAAAACTGGTACCGAAATATTTATCGGTTAATACCATGGTTACCGCGCCCGCTAACACCGGCATTACCGCTATCAATAAAAAAGCAGTGATTAACCATGTCCACACAAACAACGGCATTTTCATGTAAGTCATGCCCGGAGCACGCATATTAATAATAGTGACGACTACATTAATCGCTCCCATGATCGAACTAATACCCATAATATGAATCGCAAACACAAACAATCCAGTGCTCGCAGGACTATAAGTGGTTGATAACGGCGCATAGAATGTCCAGCCAAAATTCGGCCCGCCACCTTCCATAAACAATGATGCCAACAACAAGCTAAAGGCAAACGGTAGAATCCAAAAACTCCAATTATTCATTCGTGGTAAAGCCATATCTGGCGCACCAATCATTAATGGAATCATCCAATTAGCTAAACCAGTAAACGCTGGCATTACCGCGCCAAAAACCATAATCAAACCATGGACAGTAGTCATTTGATTAAAAAAGTTAGGTTCAACTAATTGTAATCCAGGCTGAAATAATTCAGCACGAATCACCATTGCCATCGCACCGCCAATAAAAAACATCGATAAGCTAAAAAGCAAATACAACGAGCCAATATCTTTATGGTTAGTGGTGAATAACCACCGCTTGATCCCCTTTGGCGGATGATGTTCATGGTGATCAATGCTAGGTTGGTGAGGCGATATATCCGTCATGCTGGTCATTCCTTATCACTACTGTCCATTTTTAATCGCTTGAACATCGGCGGCTTGCACGGTTTCTTCGGTGTTATTTCCCCAAGCATTGCGCTCATAGGTAATCACAGCAGCTAATTCTTTAAGACTTAATTGCGGGCCAAAAGCTTGCATTGCCGTCCCCGTACTGCCATGCACCACAATTTTGATATGTTCAATACGCTGCTGCGGATCAATCGATACCCCTTGAGCGGCTAAGGCAGGAAAAGCCCCCGGAATCCCTTCACCATTGGCTTGATGACACATCGCACAACGGTTGTTATAGGTTTTTTCACCCAAAACCATTAACTCATCCATCGGCATGGTCATATCTAATAACTGCTGCTCTTGCTCGCGTGCTTGACGTTGATTAGCTTGAGTTTGTTGTAGCCATTGGTCGTATTCTGGTTGTGTTTTTGCAATCACCACTATTGGCATAAAGCCATGATCTTTACCGCACAACTCTGCGCACTGGCCTCGATAAATCCCCGGCTCATCAATGCGTGTCCATGCCTCATTAATAAATCCAGGATTAGCATCTTTTTTAACGGCAAACGCAGGTACCCACCAAGAATGAATAACATCTTGTGACGTCACTAAAAAACGGATTTTTTTATTAATAGGCACCACTAATGGGTAATCAACTTCTAACAGATAATTCGCCCGCTTTGGGCGTTGGTTATCAATTTGAGCAGCACTGGTCGCGAGGTGTGAATAAAATTCAACGTCTTGATCAAAATAGCGGTAATGCCATTTCCATTGCGAGCCAGTCACTTGAATCGTGAGATCTGATTTAGAGGGATCTTCCATTGCCAGTAAGGTTTTTGTGGCAGGAATAGCCATTGCAATTAAGATAATAAAAGGGATCAGCGTCCAAATAACTTCAACTTTAGTGCTTTCATGAAAAGAGGCCGCAACAGCACCTTTTGATTTTCGATGATGGAAAATAGACCAAAACATAGCCCCAAACACCACCACACCGATAGCAATACAGATATAAAGAATCGTCATATGCAAGCCAAATACATCTTGGCTTATCGCGGTAACCCCCCGCGTCATATTGAGTTGCATTGTTTCACCCATTAAAGGAGATGAAAATGCAATTAATCCACTACTACCGATCAGTTTACGCACCATCGTTCTGACCTCCTTTGTCGGCAACATTCCACCTTCCACAGCACTTGCAGCGACACTTTTATCTACTCGCAACAAAGCTAAAATAACATTCCTCTATGTTTAACTTAGGCACTAAATAGCAATAGCGCAAAAAAACGCCACAAATAATTAATAACAAACTAGTAGATAAGCTAATGATATTCTGAGAAAAATAATCTTAAATCATTTTACGAGGCAAAAAAAAAGCGCAGCTTATGCGCTACGCTATTTGGTGTTGACTCAATCTGTCGTTAGTGGATAGTTACATCCAATCAGCGTTACGGATCACGCCAACAGCAATACCTTCAATGGTTAAATTTTGATGCTCTAAATCAACCTTAATCGGCGAGAATTCTTCATTTTCAGCATGAAGTAATACTTTAGAGCCTTGCTTATCCAAGCGTTTAACCGTCACTTCATCATCCACACGAGCAACAACGACTTGACCATTATGTACATCTTGCGTTTTATGTACTGCCAGTAAATCGCCATCCATAATGCCGATATTCTTCATACTCATGCCATTCACACGTAATAAGAAATCAGCCCGTGGTTTAAACAAGCTTGGATCAACCTCATAATGCGCTTCTACATGCTCTTGCGCTAAAATTGGCTCACCTGCAGCAACGCGACCAATTAAAGGTAATCCTTTTTCATCGGCAACATCATCCGCAATTAATAAGCGGATTCCGCGTGATGCGCCTGGAATAATTTCCAATACACCTTTACGGGCTAAGGCTTTTAAATGTTCTTCTGCTGCATTAGCAGAACGGAAACCAAGTTCACGTGCAATTTCGGCACGTGTTGGTGGCATTCCACAGTCATCAATCTTTGCTTTGATTAAATCAAAGACTTGTTGTTGTCGCGGCGTTAACGGCTTCATGAGTCACCTGTCTTTTTATACAGTTGCTGTGAGTATATCCAGTGTTCAAAGACAATAAAAGCCAATTGTTTACGAAAACAGCAATTTGAGTAGGAATTCAAAGCCATTCAGTCACTTGGATTGAAAAAATATAATGCTATTATTTAAGGCAATAATTCTAACAGAATCAATCATCTTTACTTAACTGGTCATGCCAGATCGATTTTTAATCCAAAAGTTGTCATAAAAATAAACCATGACTTAGTTAAAAAAGTGGTATTTTAACGTTTATTTACCGCATATCTCCTGCATGAAAGCTGCATTTTTCTGCTATTGTGCGGCGCATTAAGATTCAGAGGCTAATTATATCTATGTCAAGCGGGCAGAAAATCTATCAACAATTATTAAAATTGCCACTTTCTTTGTTGGTAAAACCTCATTCGATTCCATCTGATCCAGTTGCTGACCTAGAACTCGATTTAGCACGCCCAATCGTCTATATATTGCCGTACCGTTCTAATACTGATCTATTAACTCTACGTAGCAGTGCACTCGCATCAGGCTTACCGGATCCATTGTCGCTATTAGACATTAATGGCCAATCATTTCCACGCTTTGTTTGTGTTGCTGAAAACCCAAGCGTATTTGGCAATAAAACCGGTTTACCACAAGATTCAATTACCCTTTTTAGTGAGCTATTAGAATTACATAAACAAGACAGTGAATTAAATATTCAATTAATTCCTGCGTCTATTTTATGGGGGCGAGCACCGGGTAAAGAATCAAAAAATAAACCTATTTTACGCCCACTCAATGGCCCCAAAAAAACCTGGGCAATTGTCGGTCATGGCCGTGACTGCTTAGTCCGTCTAAGTACTCCAGTGTCTCTTCGTTATATGGCGGATAACCATGGTACTGATGATGCTATTGCGCAAAAGTTAGCGCGCGTGGCAAAGATTCACTTTTCACGTCAATTATTGGCAACCTCAGGACCTCGCCTTCCCGATCGTAAACAACTTTTTAAACGTTTATTAGCATCAAAAGCGATTGATAAAGTAGTCCAAGAAGAAGCCATAAGCCGCCAAGTTCCCGTAGAAAAAGTGCGTCGTGAAGCAATTGCGATGATGGAAGAGATTGCCGCTGACTTTTCTTATCCATTAATTAAAAATGGTGAGCGTTTCTTAGGTTGGTTATGGAATAAGCTTTACCAAGGGCTAAACATCACCAATGCACAGCGCATTCGTCGGTTAGCACAAGATGGCCATGAAATCGTTTATGTTCCTTGCCATCGTAGCCATATGGATTACTTATTACTGTCTTATGTACTGTACCAAGAAGGCTTAGTGCCACCGCATATTGCTGCAGGTATAAACCTCAACTTCTTCCCCGCGGGCCCTATTTTCCGCCGCGGTGGTGCATTCTTTATTCGTCGCAGTTTTAAAGGTGATCGCCTCTATTCGACGGTTTTCCGTGAATATTTAGCCCAGTTATTTGCTAAAGGTTACTCGGTTGAATATTTTAGTGAAGGTGGTCGTTCTCGTACAGGGCGTTTACTTCCCGCTAAAACAGGCATGCTATCAATGACCATCCAAGCGATGTTACGCGGCTTAAATCGCCCTGTAACCTTGGTACCGGTTTACATTGGTTATGAGCACGTAATGGAAGTGGGTACGTATGCTAAAGAGCTACAAGGCAAACGCAAAGAAAAGGAAAATGTCGGCCAAGTACTGCGAACTCTACGTAAGCTACGTAATTTTGGTAAAGGCTACGTCAACTTTGGTGAGCCGTTATCACTAAATCAATATTTAAATGATAATGTGCCTGACTGGCACCAAGATATCAATCCAATAGAGCCACAGCGTCCTAACTGGCTATCACCGGTGGTGAATGATTTAGCGGTTAAGATGATGACCCATATTAATGATGCAGCCGCCACTAACGCCCTAACACTTTGTGCGCTGGCACTGTTGTCATCTCGCCAACGCGCATTAAGCCGTAGTTCATTAGAGCAGCAAATTGAATGTTATCTTGAACTGCTACGTAATGCACCGTACTCAAGTCATTGCACTACGCCAAAAGATAATGCCACCCAATTGGTTGATCATGCGATTACCATGGATAAATTCTTGGTTGAACGCGATGTATTAGGTGAAATTATCTCACTTGATCGTGAACAATCGATATTAATGACCTACTACCGCAATAACATTATTCACTTGTTTGCGTTACCGTCATTAATTGCCCATATTGTGGTGCAACAACAACGCTTAACCCGTGCTGAAATCCACCAGCAGGTTGGGTTATTGTATCCATTCCTAAAAGCTGAGTTGTTCTTACGTTTTGATACAGAGCAATTAACGCAGGAAATTGATCGTCTGATTACAGAGCTAGTGCGTCAGCGATTATTGCTACTTGATGGTGACACCATTGCCATTAATAATGCCCGTATAGGTCCATTACAACTGCTTGCACGCACGATTACTGAAACCTTACAACGTTACGCGATTGCACTGACGCTACTTAATGCAGAGCCTCAATTACCAAAAACCGATTTAGAGCAACAGAGCCAAGTACTTGCTCAACGTTTAAGTCGTTTACATGGTATTAATGCTCCCGAGTTTTTCGATAAAGGGGTATTTAGTACGTTAGTGAAAACGTTACGTAATGAAGGCTATCTTAATGATGAGTGTCATGCGGTGACACAACCAGTAGAGCAGCTTGCAGATTTATTAACGTCGTTAGTTTCACCTGAAGTGAAATTAACTATTCAAGCTGTCATGCAGCCAGATGAAGAACAAACCAACGACTAACTGTTCATCACAAAAAAAGCGCCGTTAGGCGCTTTTTTTATACTTTAAAATCAATACTATTGACCAGTTATTGCCATAATACACTCAGGCTAATACCGATAAATATCACCATTCCGACATAGTTATTATTTAAAAAGGCTTTAAAACATTGTTCTCGTTGGCGACCTTGAATCAGCATTTGTTGGTAAACAAACAAGGCTGCTGCTAATAATAATGCCCAATAATAGCCTTGATTTAATTGTAAAATACCACCGATAGCAATCAATAACATGAGCGTTGCTAACTGCAATATTCCAATAATTAACTTATCAAACCGGCCAAAAAGAATTGCAGTAGATTTTATTCCAACTTTAATATCGTCATCACGATCAACCATGGCATATAGGGTGTCGTAAGCAATGGTCCATAAAATATTGGCTGCAAATAATAACCATGCTACAACAGGTAACGCACCCGATTGAGCTGCGTATGCCATCGGAATTGACCACCCAAATGCTGCGCCCAACACCAATTGTGGTAAATGAGTATAACGCTTCATAAATGGATAAGCCGCTGCCAGTATTACGGCGACTACCGACAACATAATGGTGAGGCTATTCATAGTGAGCACTAATAAAAATGACACTAACACCAATAAAATAAATAGCCCTAACGCTTCACGTTCAGAGACCTTTCCTGATGGCATCGGTCGATGAGCGGTACGCTTTACATGACCATCAACATTGCGATCAGCAAAATCATTGATCACACAGCCTGCGGCGCGCATAAATACCACCCCCAGCACAAACACCACCAATACATCTAATTTAGGAAAACCATCCCCAGCTAAAAATAACGCCCACAAGGTTGGCCATAACAATAATAAACTGCCTATTGGGCGATCAAAACGGGCTAACTGCCAAAAAGCTCTGGCCTTGGTTATTTCTAACATCCTTTTTCCTTAGCATATACTGGCGATTGGGTTAAAAATAACTCCGCCACCAGTATTGGCTTTTCATTAATCCATAATCGCGAACGTCGTGCCCATTGAGGCTGCTGCTGAGTACCAAGATTAGCAACTTCCAAAGCATCACGACGTGAATTCTTATCATTAAAAACACGATAACCTAGCGGAATATTACCTAAATCGACAAGATCTTGTTCCTCACCACTTAACGTTGTCATTGGAATCAACGTTCGTGCAAATACCCATGGCTGTTGATCACCATAAAGCATTACTTCTCGTTCTAAACAATCACAGTCACCGACAAGTTGCCGTTCCATAATGGATAAATGACTATTGCTAATCATTGTCTGGGCTAACACTGTTACCGTAAAATGTTGGCAATATTGTGCCAATCGACGTGACAATGATGCTGACTCTAACAACCAGGCTCCATGTGATGTTTGTTCTAATGCCCATGATTGTACCGAGTACCATTTGGCACTCTGGATTAACGGGCTGTACAACTGCTTGAATTCCGACATTTTTTATACTACAAAATTAATAAACTCGTGATCAAAACACTTGGTAGAAAGCGGTTAATTTATTACCATATTGATCTGCTATTGTAGCAAGAGGTAACGACTTCGAATATCGTTAACGCTAGTAGATTACACCTTGTTACGTCTAAATGTCCCTAACTGCATGAGTATCATGATGAAAAAAACTGTTTTTGTAGTAAGTTTCTTGATGGCGATAACATTCCTTTCGCCAACCACTTATGCAAAACAGCCCACAACTGAGTCGACTCAGTCAGGTATTACTTATTACACCTTAACGCCTGATATCATAACTAATTATGTAATTAATGGTGCTCGTCTCGGGTATATTCGACTCCAAGTTGACTTAATGCTCTTTGACAATAATCAATTGGCTAACATTGAACACCATGCGCCACTGATTCGCGATAGCATTATCAGCATTATTAACCAGCAACCGGAACAACAAATAAAATCATTGGCTGGGCGTGAAAAAATTCGTCAGCTAAGCAAACAAAAAATTAACCAATTATTAGTTGCCGAAACTGGGGATGCTGCGATCAACGAATTGTTATTTACTAAATATTTATACCAATAATTCCCCATAAAAAAAGCGCCCAACGGCGCTTTTTTTATTTCTGCATTTTAATAATACTAGCTACGCGGCAGCAATCACCGCTTGAGCCTGATGCTCAGTAATATAATCACCAATTAATTGCTGCTGTGATGACGTTAAATACAGACCTAACTTACTTCGACGCCATAGCGCATCTGCCGCTGTTTGTACAAACTCATACGCTATTAAATAATCAAGCTCACACTGATAAACCCCTTCACCAAAATGTTGTCCCATTTCCGCTTCAGTGGTGATTCCAACAAATAACGTCTCAGCTCGAATACCATAATTATGTGCAATGCGCTGACAAGTAAACGTCGTTAACCATGGGTACTGTTGCTGCAACTGTGCCGCTAATTTATTACCATCAAAATCAGCACTGCCGCCGGGCAAATAACTGTCTTTGGTCCAAGAAGGGCCCATTTGAGAATAAAATGGCGCTAACTTAGCTAACGCTGATTCTGCCAATTTTCGATAAGTAGTGAGCTTACCACCAAAGACCGATAGTAAAGGCGCTTCATCTGCTTGCTGCTCTAACTCTAATGTATAATCACGTGTCACCGCTTGTGGGGAATCGGATTCATCATCGCACAATGGTCGAACGCCACTCCAACTCCATACCACATCTTCTCGCTGGCATTGGTGCACAAAATGGTTGTTATACACCTTCAGTAAATAATCAATTTCTTGATCATCAATAGCGACATCACGTGGATCACCATGGTATTCAACATCGGTGGTACCTATCACCGAGAAGCGATCCAAGTATGGAATCACAAACACAATCCGATTATCTTCATTTTGAAGAATATACGCTTGTGGTTGATCATGCACTCGTGGCACCACAATATGGGAGCCTTTAATTAACCGAATATTACGTGGCGAAATCAAATCAGTACTGTGATCATAAAACGATTTCACCCAAGGTCCGGTCGCATTCACCAACCCATGTGCATAACGTTGAAAAACCTCACCCGACACTTGATCTTTAATGGTGACACGCCACAAATCCCCTTCTCGAACGGCTTGTTCTACTCGACAGCGATTACGTACTTCAGCGCCTTTTTGGTCAGCTTCCATCGCATTTAAAATCACCAGTCGCGCATCATCAACCCAGCAATCAGAGTATTCAAAACCTTGTTTAATCGAGGGTACTAATACTGATTCAGCACCAAATGATAACCCTTTACTGGCAGGGAGAGTGGTGCGTTTACCCAAGTGATCATATAAGAATAATCCAGCACGAATCATCCATGCGGGACGTAAATGCGGTTGATGTGGCAGTCGAAAACGCATTGGTTTGGCAATATGAGGCGCTTTTTTAAGTAGCACTTCCCGCTCAGCTAAGGCTTCTGCTACTAATCGAAATTCATAATGCTCAAGGTAACGTAAGCCGCCATGAATTAACTTAGAACTTGCTGATGAGGTCGCAGAAGCAAAATCATCTGCTTCATAAAGACCGACACTCAACCCGCGACCTGCGGCATCAGCAGCAATGCCAGTACCATTAATACCGCCACCAATCACAATTAAATCTAACGTTTGACTATTTTCGAGGCCGCTTAATGCTACTGTCATAATATTCACACCTATTCAATCAAACATAACAAAACGAACTATAAATGTTCGTTCGAAAGTAATTAATTTGATAATAGCGTATATATTGATCTAATCCAGCCTTAGTTAATATTGTTGTGACATAAGTTTGATCATTAGCGCAAATTTGATGTTTATCGCTATTTAGGCAAAAAAAACGGGCTTCTTTAATAGAAGCCCGTTAGTGCAGTCTTTATTTATCGCGGTAAGCGTTTACACCACCACTTCAAAATGGATCTCATTTTCCTGCAACCGTTCAACAAGACTGACAGGAGGAAGTTGGTCAGTAAACAGCATATTAACTTGGCTAATATCGCCTAAATTCACCATCGCATTACGACCAAATTTAGTATGATCAACACCTAACATCACACAGCGACTATTTTCAATGATCGCTTGCTTAACGCGAACTTCATGGTAATCAAAATCTAATAATGAACCATCAAGATCAATACCACTGATACCTAGAATGCCAAAATCTAACCGAAATTGTGACACAAAATCGAGAGTTGCTTCACCGACAATACCGCCATCACGATTACGCACCTCACCGCCAGCTAAAATAACGCGAAAGTCTTCCTTCGCCATCAATAAACTGGCGACATTCAAGTTATTGGTGACAATCCGTAAATCCTTATGGTTCATTAACGCACGAGCCACTGCTTCTGGTGTAGTACCAATATCAATAAACAACGTTGCGCCATCGGGAATATGGCTTACCAATGCTTGAGCAATACGATCTTTTTGCTCTAACTGTAATACCTGACGGGTGGTATAAGCGGTATTCACCGAGCTAGAAGGAACCGTTGCGCCACCATGATGACGACGAATTTTATTTTCATCAGCCAATTCATTAAGATCACGACGAATAGTTTGTGGGCTTACATTAAAACGTGCCACAAGATCATCCGTACTGACGTATCCCTGACTCATAACTAAATCAATAATTTCTTGATGACGTTTACTTTGCTTCACGGCTGAGAAAGCTCCTATCTATACCTGCCATATTCAGCAATGAAAGGTAATAAAAACAAGGCTTCGCCAATGCGAAGCCTTTTCATATTACCTACAGCTCAACTAAGAAGCCAAATTTAATCATCCATTTTGCTGTTGTAACTCAAGTTGTTGCTGTTTATAGGCCTTCTTTTCACCAATCATGGTAATAATAAAGAAGAAAATAGCTAGTACACACGATCCCGTTAGAACAATAAAGCCACCGTCCCAACCAAAATGATCAACGGTATAACCAAGCAATGCGTTTGCAGCCACCGCACCCCCTAAATAACCAAATAGCCCGGTTAATCCAGCGGCGGTTCCTGCGGCCTTTTTAGGTGCAAGTTCTAACGCATACAATCCAATTAACATTACTGGGCCATAAATGAGGAAACCAATCGCAACCAATGCCATCATATCTATACTAGGATTACCTGGAGGGTTCAACCAGTAAACCAATACCGCAACAGTCACTAGGGCCATAAATAAAATTCCTGCAGGCGCACGGCGACCTTTAAACAGCTTATCGGATATCCAACCGCACAATAACGTCCCAGGAATACCTGCCCACTCATAAAGGAAATAGGCCCATGATGACTTATCCACGGTAAAGCCTTTTGCTTCGCCTAAATACACAGGAGCCCAATCTAAAACACCGTAGCGAATCAAATAAACAAACGCGTTCGCAATCGCAATAAACCACAGTAATTTATTATTAAAAATATATTTAAAGAAAATTTCTTTCGCCGTCATCTCTTTTTCAAACGACTTATCATAACTTTCAGGATAATCGTCTTTGTATTCTTCAATCGGTGGTAAGCCACAAGATTGCGGAGTATCGCGCATCACCAAAATGGTAAAACCCGCAACTAACAAGGCAAAGAAAGCCGGAACATAAAAAGCAGAACGCCAATCATCATTAAACGCCCATAAACCAAATATAAACAATGGACCAATTAAACCGCCACCAACGTTATGAGCTACATTCCAGACAGAGACCAATCCACCTCTTTCTTTATGTGACCACCAGTGAACCATGGTTCGCCCACAAGCGGGCCATCCCATCCCCTGAAACCAGCCATTTAAAAATAACAGCACAAACATCGCGGTAATACTGCCAGTAGCCCATGGCATAAAACCAAAACACAGCATCACTATCGATGACAATATCAATCCCGAGGCTAAAAAGAAGCGAGGATTAGATCGGTCAGAGACATTCCCCATTAAAAATTTAGATAAGCCATAAGCAATTGATACTGCAGCTAACGCAACCCCTAATTCACCGCGACTATAACCATATTCTTCAATCAAATACGGCATCGCTAGTGAGAAGTTTTTACGCACTAAATAGTAGCCGGCATAACCAAAAAAAATACCAACAAACAATTGCCACCGTAACCGCTTATACACCGGATCAATACTGCCATCAGGCAAGCGCTGTTTATGCGCAACGGGGGTAAATAAACCAAACATAGATGTTCCTTTCTGTTATCTCACTACTGTAGGGCAGCGTGTGCCATTATCGTATACCAATACGTTTCAGGCATCTTATGGAGATCGTTTTATTAGATAAACACTATAAACAATCGTTATATTTTCGATATCGATCAAAACAGCACGAATTATTGCGCGAATGGTTGATTAAAAATGTGAAAACAGTCAAAGACAGGCAGATAAATATGAATAGATATGAAAATAACGCAGGTTTATATCAACATTGGACTCGCTATCAAATAATCAACAGCTTTAGTTAATATCAATATAATAAGCACTTCCACGATGAGGTTAATAGGCTCAACATCACCGTGAAAGTCGCAGGAGAAATAAGCACAGAACTAGTGTTTGGAACGAAGTAATTTGGCATCCACGAAAGCAATCGCACAACCAGTTAATAATCCCATTAGATGAGCCATATTAGCAATTGCGATGCCCGCAGGCTCAGCAAAACCAATAACAAGCCACACCAACATAAACACCACGTAAGAGCGAGCAATCACTAACCCTCGCTGTGGTGCAAGCCAACCCATCCACCAGATATAACCTAATAAGGCATAAACGACCCCTGATAAACCACCGAAATTAGGTCCATCCAACCAGAATTGACCAAAACCTGAAATCAATGATGAGATCAAAAACAACTGGACGAGTTTTGTAGAACCAGCATGGCGTTCGATCTGTCCACCTAATAACCACCACCATAAACAGTTAAAAATCACATGCAATGCTGAGAAGTGGAGCAAAGCATGACTAAAATAACGCCACAACTGCCATTGATCGCCATTCATAAATGGGAAATGGAACCAATTAAATAACAGTGATTCAAATCCTAATAACCACAATCCGTAAATAACCAGTGATGCTACCATCACTAATAACGTAAATGGGCCTGCTTGCGCTTTGACCATCGACACTAAACTGGGGCTAGAATAGTCAAATTTCGCAGTTCGGCTTTCTGCTACTTGCCATGAAGCTTCCTGATATTTGCTGTCATTAGGATTTGCAATAAATGCATTTAATTCAGCTTCAGCTTCTATCAGATATTGGCTATCAGATAACCATAGCGCGAACTTCCCTTCCGGCTCTGGTGCTAAAGTCAGTTCAATACCTCGCGAAGCCATATAATCAATAAATGCTTGCGCATGGCGAGGGTTATAAAATTCAGCTAAGCGATGCATAGTTATCACTCTAATGGGTAGGACATAAATAAGTAGTAAAACGGCAAGGTGTAACTTAAATACACGTAATATCTGCCAATTTATTCTTATTTTATCAATGGCAAACTTAACTAAGCTTGTACCATAGGTAAGGCTTCACGACGCCAAGCTTCAAAACCACCATCAACGCTATACACCTGTTCATAGCCTTGATTTGCTAAATATTGCGCGGCACCTTGGCTGCTAACACCGTGATAACACATTACTAATAACGGCTGTTCAAAATCAACTTCATCCATCAATGTCACCATTGTATCGTTAGTTAGATGAAAAGCGGCTTGAGCATGCGCCAACGCGTAAGATTGAGGATCGCGAATATCAACCAATACAGCTTGTGGCTGCTGTAATAGTTGTAGGGCATCTTGTACTGAAATATGTTGAAACGGTTCCATGGGTTTTCCTCTTAAGAATGACAATAAAGCACATAGCATTGGCTGATAATGCTATTTATGATCACGATCGATGCTATCGAAATAAGATCGAAAACACACGATCCTGACAATAGATCTGCTCAAAACGGCAGTTAATGACTATTGTACCTCAGCTTAACCGCCGTATCTCCCACCAAAAAATGAGGCTTTATCCACATAACAACCTCGCGATATAACAATAACAGTTCAATACCAACAAGGGGTTATTGCTGATTATAATGACTAACCGTACGCAAAGTAACCGCCTGTGGAAAAATCTGTGGATTGCGTTGATAATGTGGTTTGCTAGAAAAAGATCCACTACATGTAGATCGGATCCTACTATAAGCTGTGGATAAGTTAGCTAAGCATACACACAACTATTCACAAATGTGATCTATAACACATAAAATCAGCAAGATAACCGCAGTAGATCAAACCCCGATTATCCACCGTCAATTGAGGTGATCAACAGCTACAAAAAAACCGACACTAGGGTCGGTTTTTATCGTAGCAATTGCTGACACACATCAGTAAAAATCACCAACAGCATCTTTGAGCTTTTTCATGGCATTTTTTTCTAGTTGGCGAATACGCTCAGCAGAAACGCCATAGCTATCAGCCAAATCTTGCAAGGTCGACTTTTGATCATCAAGCCAACGCGAACGAACGATGTGTTGACTGCGTTCATCCAGACTAGCTAATGCTTGTGATAAACGATTATTGGCATGATTTTCCCAATTACTTTCTTCATAACTCAAGGCTACATCAGAGCCTTTATCTTCAAGGAAATAAGCGGGGGCCATAGGAGTAGAATCGCGTTCATCATCATCGTTTTGCATTTCAAACGTAGGATCTTGTGCCGCTAAACGTGATTCCATCTCACGTACTTCAGCCGGCTCTACACCGAGCTGTTCAGCGACCATATTCACTTCGTCATTATTAAACCAACCTAAACGCTTCTTTGATTTACGTAAATTAAAAAATAATTTCCGTTGCGCTTTAGTGGTAGCAACTTTAACGATACGCCAATTACGTAGTACATATTCATGAATTTCAGCTTTGATCCAATGTACCGCAAACGACACTAATCGAACGCCGACTTCAGGATTAAAGCGTTTAACCGCCTTCATCAAGCCAATGTTGCCTTCTTGAATTAAATCAGCAATAGGTAAGCCATAGCCAGAATATCCACGCGCAATATGTACTACGAATCGTAAATGGGACATCACTAACGCTTTAGCAGCATTAATATCACCGTCATAGTGTAGAGCTTCAGCAAGCTCCTTCTCACGCTCAGGCGTTAGCATTGGATAACGGTTTACAGTCTGAATATAACTTTCAAGACTATCCGCCGAAACTAGAACTAATTTCGACATCTCATTTGACATTCGAAAACCTCGTGTAATTTTTGTGCAATCACAACGGTTATTGAGCATATGCTAACGTTGTGTGAACCGACAATGATGCCTGTAAACATAGTTAAAATGCAAGCCGTAGCGCAAATATATATGCTTATAGGCATCACTTTTTCTTATCGTGTTGTTTTAAAACTCTTAACAACAGCGCTTATACCGGGTTAATTTCGCGCAAATGGCGTCCTGCAGCTAAACGAGCAGCCATCAGGCCAAGGAAAGTCGCAACCATTATCATGATCAAGCTTTCATCCCAACTTAGCCCCAACATTCTAAAATTACTGCCATACAAGTTAGATAGCTGTGCAACCGCATCACCTAATAATAAAGTCACCCCTTGGGTTAACCCCCATGCAATTAATGCTGCAATTAAGCCATACCACACTCCAACATACAGGTAAGGACGTAAAATATAGCTATTGGTTGCACCCACCATTTTCATGACTTGGATTTCATCTTTATGACTAAGTACCTGTAAACGCAAAGTGTTACCAACAATTAAGAACACCGCAAATAACATTAAGCCTGACATTAATAACGCTAACGCAATCGCTAACTGCTGAATTGCAGCTAAACGCTGTAGCCAATCACGATCTAAACGGACTTCTGCTACATGATTTTCTTGACCCAATTTTGAGGCCAATTCATTAGCTTTAGCTGTTGTTTGCCAATCACTTTTCGGCTCAACAATCACTACCGCTGGTAAAGGATTATTTTGCTCATCAAACAAACTGAGGGCTTTATCAAAACCACCATTTTGACGAAATTGTTCTAACCCTTGATCGGCAGTAATATATTTAACGCTATTTACTTGTGACCAATTTTTAATTTTATCAGCCAGTGCCTGTCCATCGTCGTTAGTTGTATCATGCTGTAAATACAAGGTAATCTGACTTGGATTTTGCCACGCATCAGCTACTGCAGTGATATTTTTGGCCAACAAATAAAAAGTGCACGGCAAAGTTAGTGCAACAGCTAACACCGCAAGCGTTAAAAAATTGCCCAGTGGACGACGAAACATGTCTTTTAAGGCAGAACTTGCTTGTTGGCGATGAATTGCAAAAAAGCCAATAGATTTACGCGCCATGTGCAAGCTCCCTTAAATTACCTTTATGTAGATCTAAACGACGATAATCACGACTAGCAAGCAATGACGTATCATGAGTTGCCATTAATACAGTAACGCCAACTCGATTAAATTCTTCAAATAATCGCAACACTTGTTGTGATAATTCGGCATCCAAGTTACCCGTTGGTTCATCAGCCAACAGTAACATTGGTTTGTTAACAACAGCACGCGCTATACCCACGCGCTGTTGCTCACCACCAGA
This sequence comes from Photobacterium sp. S4TG1, assembly GCF_036040035.1. Classification (NCBI taxonomy): domain Bacteria; kingdom Pseudomonadati; phylum Pseudomonadota; class Gammaproteobacteria; order Vibrionales; family Vibrionaceae; genus Photobacterium; species Photobacterium sp. S4TG1. The sequence continues at coordinate 16,661 of NZ_JAYXUH010000008.1, read as the reverse complement.
TAATTGGATAGGTAAACATTTCGCCTTATCCAATAATCCAACTTTATCCAACGCTGCGCTCACACGACGTTTGATATCATGTTCATTCATTTGCTCAACCCGTAATGGCAACGCAATATTATCGAAAACACTGCGATCCATTAAAAGTTTATGATCTTGAAAAATAATACCAATATTGCGGCGCAAAAATGGGATTTGCTTATTTGGCAGACGAGTGATGTCGTGACCATTGAACCAAATTTTGCCGTCACTAGGACGCTCAAGGGCACAAATTAACTTCAGCAGGGTACTTTTACCGGCCCCAGAATGACCCGTTAGAAAAGCCATATCTGCTGGTTTAAGGTGAAAATCTACTTTTTGTAGGGCTTGCCTACCACCACGATAAGCTTTACTTACCTGCTGAAATCGAATCACTTTATTATTCCTCGTTGCTAAATAACGCTTCTATAAACTCATCGGCCGCAAACGGTCGTAAATCATCAATCCCTTCACCAATACCAATATAACGAATCGGAATATTAAATTGATCAGCAATTGCAAAAATAACACCACCTTTAGCAGTACCGTCTAATTTAGTGATAGTGATCCCCGATACTGGCGCCACTTCACTAAATAATTTTGCCTGACTAATGGCATTTTGACCTGTACCAGCATCTAATGTCAGCATAATTTCATGCGGTGCTTCGATATCAACCTTCTGCATTACTCGCACAATCTTACGCAACTCTTCCATCAAGTTGCCTTTGTTTTGCAAACGCCCTGCGGTATCAGCAATAACAACATCAATGTTTTTCGCTTTAGCGGACTCAATCGCATCAAAGATCACAGACGCACTATCGGCACCAGTATGTTGAGCGACGACGGGAACATGATTACGTTCACCCCATACTTGTAACTGCTCAACAGCTGCGGCACGGAAAGTATCACCTGCGGCTAACATTACCGATTTGCCTTCCGCTTGGAATTGCTTGGCTAATTTACCGATAGTGGTTGTTTTACCAACACCATTTACGCCAACCATTAAAATAACATAAGGCTTTTTAGTCATATCAACCACTAATGGTTGTTCAACTTTTGCCAACATCTCACCCAGCTCATCTTTTAATAAACCGTATAGTGCTTCACCATCATGTAATTCACTGCGAGACGCTTTGTCTGTCAGGTTATTAATGATTTTTAATGTGGTATCCATCCCCACATCAGCAATTAATAACTGCTCTTCTAAATCTTCAAATAACTCATCATCAATTTGTTTGCCGCGGAACAGACCAAAAAAACCAGCACCAAAGTTGGTTTTTGTGCGTTTTAAACCACGCATTAAACGGCTAAAAAAGCCTTCTGATTTTGGTTTTTCTTGTTCAACCGCAGTGATGATTACTGGAGTATCAGCATCATCATTCCCGGTAACGGTATCACGATCACTCACCTCTTCAGCGATATCCTCAACTGATGTTAGTAATAGCTCACTATCATCATTAGGCTTATCTGCTAAAGACTGCTGAGTGTTATCTATGGCTACATTTTCATCATCAATAACACTGTCTGTCACTAAGGTGTCTTTTTGATGATCATTTTCTTGCAACGTTGCAGCCAATTGGCGATCATTCGTTTCAGCGACTAATTCTGATTCGATGGGTGTTTCTAGCTCAAGTTCATGATTATGACTGGCTTTCAACGGCTCATCGTCAGAGGAATGTGTTGATTGTTGGCTATCAACCGAGCCATCAACTACTGATTGATCAGTAGCTTGTTCCTTTGGTGCGTCGTTATCTTCAGAGCTAAATCCTAGCCATGAAAATAATCCGCGTTTCTTTTTTTCTGCCATTGGCAAATCCTAGCGCTTGATTGGTACAATTTACGGCCTAAAAACAGGTGTATACTATCATTTTCTTAACGGTCAAAAAAATCTATGACGCAGCGAAGACAGCAAACAACTCGCAAAACACAAAATAATCGTCCTGGTGGGTTCGTTAGAATCATCAGCGGACAATGGCGCGGACGCAAATTACCCGTTCATGATGTCGAAGGACTCCGTCCAACCACTGACCGTGTCAAAGAAACACTTTTCAACTGGTTAGCGCAAGACATTTATCAATCTAAATGCCTTGACCTCTTTACTGGTAGTGGTGGTTTAAGTTTTGAAGCACTTTCTCGTGGTGCAGAAAGCGTTACGATGCTTGAGCTTGATAAAAAAGCCGCCGCACAACTTGAAATCAACCTCAACACAGTAAAAGCAACCAATGCCACCGTGATAAATGGCGACAGTTTACGCTTTTTGTCACAAACAGGTACGCCACACGATATTATTTTTATCGATCCACCATTTCGAAAAGATCTTATTCAGGATGTTATCACAGCGTTAGAAAATAATGGCTGGTTAACACCACATGCAATGATTTATATTGAAGCTGAAAAGGAATTAGGTCAGTTGGCTATCCCTAGTCACTGGCATTTATATCGCGAAAAAAGCGCTGGCCAAGTGTGCTACCGCTTATTTGCTAGAGAGGAACCATGAAAGCACTGATCATTACTGCCAAAATAGCGATAGCCTTAGTATGGCTGGTATTGTTTATTAACATCATTCACCCTTTCCCTGGGGTTTCTGCAATAGCACTTTATATCATGACCGCATTTTTGTTCATGATGCACGGTTTGCAAATGCTGATTTTTGTTGGGGCGTTTGGTGATAAAATCAATATGTCGCGTTGGGAGCATTGGTCAATTTTAATTTTTGGTATCTTCGCGTTGCTTGATATTCGTCGCAAGCACATGATGTAACACCTATTGAGCGGGCAACATCATTGATGCTCGCTTTTATTTCCTCTGTTTCAAATACCGACGTATTATTCGTCGCGATCATGCTGACAATGCCAGCATAATTCAAATTGACCCTGATTAACTTCACCACAATGACCACAATACCAGTCAAGATAATCGTTACGTAAATAATTTCCTATCACTACCAACGCTTGTTGCCATTGCGACCCGATCACCCATAACTGTACTTCAACCACACTCATCGGCAACTCTCCTGCCGCCGCAGCCAATGCTTCCCCAGTCAGTCGCACTGATATCCCTGTATTTTCTAACAAACCTTTTAAACTATATGCTTCTAAACTATTGCCGGCACTATATACACATTGCCATTGTTGATCCGTCATACTCCTTCTCCAATAAACAGGCTAATCGTCATTTAAAGATAGCAATAGATCTTCAAAACTCTGTCTCTAATATTAAACCCATCTTATGGTGTCACTTATACTCAGACCGCGCAAAACAAACAAAACCACCTTATCGAATCTTAAAAAAACGCCAAAATCACCATTATAAAAAAACAATAACCATAAAATAAAAACCAATAAATACAAAATCATAAGCCACAAAGCACAGATAAAAACGACAAAAACACAACCAATAACACCAACACTAAAAAATACAATAAAAACAACGTATTAAATATTTAAAAATAATGAAAAACCAACAACTTAACTGTTTTTTATACAAAACATATAACTTCCAAAAATGATACATTTAAAAAATAACACCAAAACAGAGTTACAGTTAGATATCATCATTTTTCAATCATTTATAACAAAAATCATTACAAACAACATTTAAAAAAAAAAATAAAAATAAAAAACACAACAAAAACAATAACTAAAAAACAACAAGAGAACAAACCCATGAAGTTAACATAAAAATAACAGCAAAGAAAACGTTGTTTTAATAGTGATAAAAGGCTTTTTTTGTCACTCTAAAATGTTTTTATCTAAGATAATCAACCTCAAACTTGTCAACATGGTTAAAAACATGTTATCTTTATTGTCAAGATAAAACACACATACAAGCAAGGATTGAAAAATATGCTAACACACTCACAAAAACAAGGTCTTGTAATGATTGCTGTTGTTGTTGGTCTAATGACACTACCGATTATTTACTAAGCTCCATTCAAGAAACAAAAAAATAGCGCCTAATGGCGCCATTTTTTTATCTATACTATGAACATTCAGCATTGCTATAGCGTAATATGCTGCCAATGATAAAAATAGAACCCTAACGCCGCTAACGTAATCCCACCCAAAAGCAAAACAGCAGCTCCCCACACTAAGCGACTACTGCGTGGCATTAATTCCATTTCACACTCAGCACATAAATCCATAAACAATTGATAATTAGCAATATCAAAGCCATCTTCCGTCATCAACTTCTGATGTATTACATTGATTTCATTTAATTTACTAGAGATTTCATCAGGAAAGCGATTATCACAACTCTCAACTAATTGAGTTAAGTCAGAGCCTTTCGCGTGATAATGTTGGCGTAATAAGTCTTCTAACCGACGTGATCTCTCAATGACTTGTTCAATATCCATCATCACCTCCCTAAATATTCAATTATGATTACCTTACCTAAGCTACCCATTCAACATAGTGTTTTAGTAAAATAATTGTATTCAGATCACGATTTTATTATCCATAGTTAGGTATGTATAAATTTGCTGTGAATAATATCGCTGTATTTATTTAATATAGCTTATTAACGACCAAGGAGCTTGGAGATGCCGACATGGATTATTGTCGTACTGTGCCTATTATTACTACTGGCATTAACCTATTTTATCTATAACTATCGTCGTCATATTTTAGGTATTGATGCGCCAGAAAAAAAAATTGAAGTGCAGATTTTAGATAAACAAAGTAACCGTATTATTGGCGCACAGCCAGGAGAAGAAGATGAAGAATATTGGTTTTATGTACAGCCATTAGCGGGTGGCCCTAAGCGCGAATTCATGATCGGAATTCATTATTACCATGCGCTTAATCCAGGTGATATTGGCACCATGACCTACCGTGGCCAACAATTTATTCATTTTGCATTACAACGCCAATAAATATCGCACTGTTTGCTCATTTCTAATGAGCAAACAGGTGATAACAAATACGGTTATGGCACCAACCACGCGGTATATCGATGACGACTCAATAACCAACTGGTCGCTAAGGCTAAACTCGCAGCAATCAATGTCCACACTGGAATTGCAATTAACGGATTAGCAAAATAGAGATCATATTGTCGTAATGGCCATAAAAAAATAGGATGGATCAAATAGACCCCAAGGCTATATTTACTTAACCAACTTAATTTACTTTGAGTGGGCGCACTTAACTTATCACTTACCGCTCGACAGAGTAAAAATACCGTTGCAGCTACCACGACAGTATTCAAGGTCTTGTATGACATCCAGCGAGCAACTTTATATTCATCAGCAGCAAAACTATGACTGATCACACTATAGTCAGTTGCGACAACCGCAATCAGTGCTAATGGCAATAACACCATTAAACTAGGCCAACGGTATTGATACAGGCAATAACCTAACAATAAATAACCGCTATAAAGTAAATAAGTTTCACTCCATAGGCCATCAATATAAAACAGATATAAACCAGTGATCACCAGCCATACCATAATGACCCCCTTCACTTGTCCCGGCTCGGCTTTTTGCACCCACCACTGAATAACCGGAATAACCAAATAAAGAGGAATAAAATAATAGAAGAAACCAAGGTGATAATACGTTTCATGACTCGGCAGTTTTTTCAAAACCGACCAACTCAATGCGCTGTCAAAACCATTCACAGTAAGGCCTGAGAAAAAAGCATAGAATACCGACCACACTAAAAAGGGAATCAACACTTTTCCAAATCGACGTTTAATATAATAAACAGGCTCAAAAGGTCGCTGATCACTGAGCATAAGAGCGCCAGTGATCATAATAAACACGGGTACAGCCCAACGGCTAAGGCTGTTGATTGTAATCGCACTCATCCACTGCCAATCGGGTATTTGACCAAGCTGATCTCGATAGGGGCCAAGGACATGGATCACGACAACCGCCAAAGCAGCAACCACTCGTAGTAAATCAAAAAATCCTATTTTTTCTCTCACCACTGACCCCTTATATAAACAGCAGATACAAAAAAGCAGAGCCATAATCATTTATGGCTCTGCTTTGAATATAGCAGTCACTTAGCAGCAAGTATCTATTACAATAATGAATTAACCGATAACTTACTCATTGTTGACAGCAATTTTACCTGATAATTAAGGCTGCTGACGTGTAGCTGCAAGTACAATTTCACGTACACATAAGTTTTGAGGCTGGTTATAAGCGTAGCTAATCGCATTAGCAATATCTTGTGGTGCAATCACACCACCCATGCCTTGCTTCCATTCTTGGTAGCCCGCTTTAATTGCATCACTGCTAGTATGGCTTAGTAACTCAGTTTCAACAGCACCAGGGGCAATAGTAATAAAGCGTACATTATCATCGGCAACTTCTTCACGAATATTTTCAGTGATAGCATGAACCGCAAATTTAGTGCCACAATAAGCGGCATGATTAGGAAATGTTTTACGACCCGCAATTGAGCTAACGTTAATAACAGTACCTGTTTTACGTGCTTTCATGCCCGCAAGAACCACATGGATACCGTTCAACATACCCATCACATTAACATTAAACATGGTTTGCCATTCAGCAGGATCCTGCTCATCAGCAAGACCAAGCAACATCATACCGGCATTATTAATGAGACAATCTACGGGACCAAATTTTTGCTCAGCTTCAGCAACGGCTGCAGCAATAGCTTTAACATCCGTTACATCTACTTTACGGCACAATGTATTAGGTAAGTTTAATGCTTCCATCGCTTCAATACGACGAGCTAAAAGCAGTAAAGGATACCCTTCTGCAGCCAATTTACGTGCTGTAGCTTCACCAATACCTGAACTTGCACCCGTGATCACAACTAAAGATTTCGACATGTTTTTTTCCTCTAGAATAAACCGCACTCTTAATGCAGCCAGCTAAGATGCTGTTGATGGCAATAACTATAGGACGAATTGTCACCGCTGAAAAATATCTATTTCCTTGGTTTATCATCAACAAAAACTATAGATAACAACAAACCGTCATAAGTTTCAATAATGTGATAGGCTAACAAGGTCTTTTTCAATCGAGTATTAACGGATGGATTTACGCTTATTACGGTTTTTTATTGCTGTTTATGAAGAGAAAAATATCACCTTAGCAGCAGAAAGATGTTGTGTATCTCAACCATCGATATCAAGTGGTATTAAGCAATTAGAGCAAGAGCTATCAACTCAGCTTTTTATTCGCCATAAAAAAGGAGTAAACCTTACCGACGAAGCGCACTACCTTTATCCATTAGCGATTCGATTATTAAATGACGTCAATACGCTACCGCAACTCTTTCAACAACGTACTGAACGTTTACCACTAACACTGGCTAATTTTGCCGATCTTAGTCAAAGTCAATTAGCGATTGTATTAGCACAATTGCACCAGCAAATTCCTAATCTTTTAATTGAATTGGTAGATCATGATAAGAAAGCAGATGCGCGATTAACACTCGATATGTTTAAAGCTGAAGATGAAATTTTTCTACCGTTATGGGATGAAGATTATGTACTGTGTATGTTGCCCAATCACCCACTCGCAAACCTAACAAGCGTATCGCCACAGCAATTACACCAACACGACTTTATTGAATGTCCACCGTGTGAAGCTCATCAACAAACCATTGGTTTACTAGCATGTGATGGTCTATCGGTTAATTTAGTGGCAAAAGCTGAACATAAAACCCAAGTAATGCATTTAGTGCAAGCTGGATTAGGGATCTCTTTTCTACCAACGGGTGTCCTAGAAAGTGCGACCCAATTGGTTACTGTTCCTCTAGAAGGTCCACGTATGTTCCGTCGCTTAGGGTTATGCTATCCCGCCACTAAAACGTTAAATCCAGCGTTAGCAGCCTGCATTAAAGTATTAAGCCAACAGGTTGCAATTGACCATCAATCCAACGATTAAGTTTTACCTATCACAGCAATAAGAAAAATCGAATTTTTTATTGCTGTAAATCTATTTATCCTGAAATTAGAGCAAAGTCAGCTAAATAGATTAAATCAGATAGGTTCCGCTATGAATACAGTCCAACCCACGTCTCATGCCTTGGTTGTCGAAGGTGGCGCAATGCGCGGCATTTTTGCCAGCGGTGTACTTGATGCATTCCTTGAAAATAACTATTTACCGTTTGATTTTGCTATTGGCGTATCAGCCGGTGCAACCAATTTAATTGGGTATTTAAGTGGTAATTATGGCCGCAGTCATAAAATTATCACTCAATTTTCTCGTGATCCCCAATTTATTAATTTTTCTCGTTTTACTCATGGTGGCCATTTAACCGATATTGATTGGCTATGGCGTACAACATCACGTTATTTACCCTTAAATTTACTCAAATATGAGCAGCGCCAAATACCACTTTATGCAACAACCACTAATCTAGAAACTGGCACTGCAGAATATATAAAGGTAACACGTCATAATATTACGCCACTAATGGAAGCAACCTGCGCGCTACCAGTTGCTTATCGTCATAATCCAACCATTGATGGCGTTGCAATGAGTGATGGCGGCATTGGCGATTCAATTCCAGTTATTGAAGCGTATCGTCGAGGAGCACGTAAGATCACGGTGATTTTATCTAAGCCACTAGGCTTTCATAAACACGACACCAAACTACCATGGTTAATCAGATCAATGTTTCATGATCACCCGGCCTTTGCTGAAGCCGTGATGACTCGCGCTCAACGTTATAATGCAGCCCTTGATTTTATCAATCATCCGCCAGCAGATTGCACCATTACCGTTATTGCTCCCAATCATGATTTTCATGTTGGTCGTTTAACGCGTAACCTCAATAAATTAGAACAAGGTTACTTACAAGGGAAGCAAGCGGGTCATCGTGTCTGTGGCATTATTCCTTGTGAAAGTGAGCATTGTGATCCTACGGCATTAGTTGCCTAAGTGTTAGCTCGCAGTTAATAGGTTACAACTATTATTACAATAGATAACAACAACTATAACTATCAATAGAGTTTACCTATACTCACCTTATCAAAACGAAACTTGCTTTTGTTTTCAACTATTTTACGAGGAATGTACCATGGCTCACCAAACCAATTTAATCGGTCTTGACAGTGATAAAGCCCAAGCGCTGGCTGCTGACCTCAATCTACTGCTTTCTAACTACCAAGTATTTTATATGAATACTCGTGGTTACCATTGGAATATCAAAGGCCAACAATTTTTCGAATTGCATTTGAAATTTGAAGAAATTTATACCGATTTGCAAATTAAAATCGATGAATTAGCTGAACGTATTTTAACCCTTGGCTACACGCCCGATCACAGCTTCAGTCGCTATTTAGCAGCGAGTGAAATCAAAGAGCATCAAAATATTAGTGATGGTCAACAAGGGGTACAAGGCTTAGTTCACGGGTTTAGTATTCTACTTGGTCAGCAACGTCGTATTCTTATGGCGGCAGGCGATGCAAGTGATGAAGGAACAGCAGCATTGATGGGCGATTATATTCGCGAACAAGAAAAATTATTGTGGATGCTTAACGCTTATCTGCAATAGCCGTAATAAAAACTACATAATGTTGGAAAATTAGTCACTTACTAACATTAAAAAAAATATACGCGTGTCATAACCGTATATTCTATCCAAGGCTACCCGCCTGACTAACGCAATACATTATATGGTTCTTTTGGGGTCTTTATGGCCCCCTTTTTTTATCTCGTATAATCTATTTGAGTACTTTCTTCAGCCCATGCTAAGGCTTGTAAGTAACTCTCTTGCACTTGCTGTTCTGATAATCCTAACTCGCCACAAGCTAGTGCCACTTGCTGCCAATTCGCTTTATCAAAAGCATCAACAATATTTAGCACCAAGCCTAAATCTCCTTGCCGATGTAATAATGCCATTTTAATATGTGGCTGAAGTTTTAATAACATTAATAATTCAGCTAATGAACTGTCTAATAGTGCATCTAATAATGAAAACATTCCCGCTAAAAAAGCCTGCTCTGGCGGTATAACTAACGAACTATAATGCACTAATTTTTCACACATTTTAGCGCGCTGCAATGACAGGAAATATAATGCTTTCGGTTTATCTAATGCAGCATGCGCTGTGGCTACAACGCCAACAAACATTCGCAACTTATCTTCGCCTAAATAGACTAATGCTTGATGAAAAGAGCTAATGGGTTCAACCAATCGGTGATTAGCATTATTTACATAACGCAACAGTAAATAAGACAATGACACATCGCTACTGATGATCATTTCGATATCATTAAAATTAACAGGCTCGGTACTAATAGCCTGTAATAGCCGAATAGTTGTGAGTTCAGAAGCTGCAACTTTACGCCGTTTCAGAAGTTCGGGGCGGCTAAAATAATAACCTTGAAAAAGATCAAATCCAGCAGCAAGAGCAACTTGAAAGTCATCATATGACTCTACTTTTTCCGCTAAAAACTTCACTTTCATGTGGCGATTATTACGTACAAAATCGCATGCTTTATCCAATCCAAGCATCAATAGATCAAGCTTAATAATATGTACATAACGAAAGAAACGTTGCCATCTCACATCGTATTCAAAATCATCCAGTGCAATAATATAACCTTTATGGTGAAGATGTTTGATAGCTGAGAATAACTCATCATCAGGAACGCAGGTTTCTAATATTTCAATAACGACTTTGCTCTTTGGTAACAGTAACGGCATTAAACTAACTAAACAACGCTGAGGGAAATTAATAAAATTTCGTTGGCCTTTAAACGTACGTTCATTACCAATTGCCATATAGTTTTCAAGTACAAGCCGACATGTTGCTTCATTAGCCTCTATCACAGGAAAAGCATTGCACTCTCCATTACGAAATAGCAGCTCATGACCGATCGTTTGTTGACGACGGTTAAAAATGGGCTGACGAGCAACATAAGAAAACATTGTAATAATACCTTTTAGACCACAGCGATTAATGACACATTATTTTAATACCAACCCCATTTTATTACGCTCGAGCCAAAGCAAGTAATGCACCACAGCCAATAAACATCGAACCAAAAATACGATTTAGGCGAGTCATGACCGTAGCTGAACGAATATAGTGGGTAAAACGTGATGCTAAGCAAACATAAAATAACATTACACAAGCATCAATAACCAATGTCGTTATGCCTAAAATTAATAGTTGAGGTAACTGCGGTTGCGCAGCGTTAATAAATTGCGGAAACAGTGCCACTAAAAATACGATTGTTTTAGGGTTAGTTAAATTCACTAATACCGCACGTCGAAATAGACACCCCGCAGTCACTGACTTATCAACATTCTCAAGTGATAGCGCATTATGTTCACGCCATTTTTGAATGCCTAACCAAACTAAATATGCCGCACCAATCCATTTTATCAACGAAAATGCCACAGCTGATTGCGCTACGAGTGCACCTAATCCAACCCCAACCAGCACAATATGAACCGCCATTCCCAGTTGTAATCCAACAATAGATGCTAATGATTTACGCCAGCCATATACCATACCATTACTGATAGAATTGACCGTTCCAGAGCCAGGGGCAAAGCTAAATACGATGGCTGCAACAACATAAGCTAGCCAAATCTCCACACTCATTGATATTCCTTTGTTATTGTATCAAGCTATAAAAAGCTGTGTTATACCTCGACATTAGATAAACAAGCAACTTATTGCTTTATTACGCGGCGGGCAATAAATAAGGTATACTGGCAAAGATGATAATAAGCAACGAGATAGCTTGTTCGCGAAACGATCATTCAATTCTTTGCCTCGTAGTTCACAACTTTCGGAAACGTTATGACCCAGTCCGCCTTGCATTTTTCACAAGAAGCTAGCTTCAGTAATATGATGACAGGCCCAATCGCAGCGCTATGGCAACAACGACATGAAGGCACATTGCAAGGTGTCAATCAGTGCCAACTGAGCTGGGTAAGTTTAACGCCAGGCACCAGTGATAAAGTGATTGTGGTTGTAAATGGTCGTATTGAAAGTTACTACAAATACCAAGAGCTATTTTTTGATTTAATCAACCAAGGTTATCACATTTACTCTCTTGATCACCGAGGTCAAGGGATGTCACAACGATTAACCACAGATCCCGAAATGGGTTTTGTTGAACAATTTGATGATTATGTCACTGACCTTCATACTTTTATAACTGATATTGTCAAACCTCAAGGTTATCAACACCACTTTCTATTGGGTCATTCGATGGGGGGAGCAATTAGTAGCCTTCTACTTGCTCGCTATCCTAAACTGATTGATCGTGCGGTATTAAGTGCACCAATGCATGGCATTTATCTGAAACCTAGCTTACGCTTTTTGGCTGAACCACTCGCGCGTATTAATGATTATATTCATCGCCAACCCACCTATGCACCAGGGCAACGCACTTATTACCCAAAACCATTTGCAAATAATCCACTGACACAGAGCGAAACCCGCTTTCAATGGAGCAAAACATTGTATCAACAACAGCCACAATTACGTTTAGGGGGCGCAAGTAATCGTTGGGTATGGCAAAGTATGGCAGCCACCCGCCACTGTCTTACTGAGGCTGAAAACATCATCACCCCAACCTTAATATTACAAGGTAGTGCCGATCATATTGTTGATAATCAAGCCCATCATCATTTCTGCCAGCGGACACCCAATTGTAGCCAATTAGTTACGATAGCTGATGCTCGCCACGAATTATTATTTGAAAAAGACCAATATCGTAATATTGCTTTAACGGAAATTTGCAACCATTTTGCGATATCAAAGCCGTAAATAGGTTCAAAAAGGCTACGCCATCACAAAAATAAAAGCGGAAATATTTATTACTAACATCAACCCCTTTTTATCTCTCATAGTAGTTTAAGATTAACGACTCACATTCGATCTCGTTATCTTTATTTTCGCTACATTTCTATTTATTGAGAGCTTTCATGTATCAAATCGTTGCTTCAGATTTAGATGGCACCTTACTAAATCCTGACCATAAAATTGCGCCATTTACTCGTGATGTATTACAGCGTCTTGACCAACAAAACATAAATTTCGTCTTCGCAACTGGTCGTCATCATATTGATGTCGAAGAAATACGTGAAAAATTAGCAATTCCAGCTTATATGATCACCTCAAATGGTGCTCGCGTACATAACAGTCAAGGCGAATTGGTATTTCAACAAGATCTTAGCGCTGAAGTTATTCGAGGCATCATTGGACTCGCAAAAGATGATCCAGCACTGCATATTCATATGTATTGTGGTGATAACTGGCTGCTAAATCATGACAATGAGCAGTTAAAAGAATTCCACGACAGCTTTAGTTATCATTTATATGATGCCAATAATCCCCCAGTAGAAAACGTTGCTAAGGTCTTCTTTACTCGAGATGACGAAGATCATGAAGCGTTAGTGAAATGGGAACAGTGTTTCAATGCCCATTTTGGTGATAAAGCAAATATTGCCTTTTCGACGCCATGGTGTCTTGAGGTGATGGATGCGGGTGTATCAAAAGGTCACGCACTTCAAGCGGTAGCAGAGGCTCTAGGTTATCAACTGGCTGACTGTATTGCATTTGGTGATGGTATGAATGATGCTGAAATGCTAGCAATGGCAGGCAAAGGTCTGGTAATGGGAACTTCACACGAAAAAGTGAAGCTGGCTTTACCAAATAATGAAGTGATCGGCTCTAACGCTGATGAAGCCGTTGCTCATTATTTAGAACAGCACCTATTAACGCGCTAATTTTGCCGTCTGATACTTGTGAAAATTAACAACAGTGACAGCCATAGCCCACTATGTTGTCACTGTTTTATTTAGAACTGTCCCGTCATGACTAATATTTGTTGCCACTGCGCAGATGTCACGGGCATCACGCTAAGTCGATTGCCTCTTTTCACTAATGGCATTTCAGCCAACTCAGGCGCCTTTTTCATTCGCGCTAAGCTCACCAATCGCAAATGTTGTTGGTATTCAATATCAACCATTACCCACGGTGGTTTTTCACAGGTTGCCTTGGAGTCAAAATACGCACTTGTTGATTCAAATTGAAAATGATCAACATAAGCTTCTTTCACCACTTTCGCGATACCGACCACTCCGATATCTTTGCAAGAAGAATGATAAATCAGCACTAGATCACCGCATTTAATCTCATCGCGTAGCATATTTCTGGCTTGGTAATTACGAACCCCTTCCCATGGTGAAACTTTTTGTTGTTTTAAAGTGTCTATTGAAAAGGTATCTGGTTCAGTTTTAAATAACCAATACGCCATAAATTTTCCCTCATTGCGCTAATTTCAATGTTGAAATTGAGCCTACCATAGAGACTATATAATGATATACCCTCGTTTATCACTGGCATTATTGCTCGCTGCAACCACCTTGTCAGGCTGTGCTAGCTGGATACCGACAGTTTTTAAAAGCGATTCGGCCGAATCACAATGGGTGGGTAATTACAAAAGTGATACCGAAATGGGCTTAACAACGCATCTTCACTTAGCACAAGATCATGCGGCAACAACGACATATAGCTACACTAATGGTGATCCTGATTTATTAGAAACAGGCCATTGGCAAGCGATGACCCCTACCAGTGTTAAAGTCACTATGACTACTCATCAAGGACGCCCACTTAATAGCGAACGTATTTATAGCTATGATCCTCATAGTGAACAATTAAGTGCTAAGCAAGAAACCGTTGATGGCCAAACCTATGAACTCGGTGTCGAAGGGTTAATTCTACAACGTCAATAAACCCCTCTCTAATTATTCTCTATCGTGACTCAAAGGTGGCGTTATGCCACACTGCCACCTTTATTGTTCACTACGAGAAAAATCATGGTTTGTCAGCGTTGCGGTTTTCAATTTAATTGTATTTGTAACACCGAACCACAATTACAATCAGCAGCCGATTTTGTTCTGCTCACTCATCCACGTGAATGCAACAAAGATACCAATACTGGCGTATTAATGACTCGTGCACTACCTAGCTGTCGCGTCGAAATGTGGCACCGTACTCAGCCACCACAAGCATTGCTAGACCAACTTCAGAATCCTTATTATCAAGCTTGGTTAGTCTTTCCAAGTGATGAGCAACATTTGGCGTTATCTTTACCATCACCAAGTCAGAAGCAACCCAAAATACTCTTTATTATTCTTGATGCTACTTGGCAAGAAGCACGCAAAATGGTCCGTAAAAGCCCATGGCTGAACCAATTACCTCGCATTGCGATCACACCTCAACAAACATCCAACTATGCTTTGCGTCGTAATCAACAACCGGGTCATCTATGTACATGTGAAGTTGGCATTGAATTATTAAATTTGTTGCAACAGCCTCTGGCAGCGCAACAGCTTCAAACCTATTTTAATCACTTTATTGAAACCTATCACGCCGATAAAAGTGGCCATGCTAAATAATCAAGATATCTTTAAATAGACCAACCGTTGTTTTTGTAATATCAGATTTACGGCTTTATTTTCTAAATAAAAAGGCTCAGATTAGAAAGAACCATTTTATACACCGTATTTTTAGTGAAGCAAATACCATGAAAACCAAAATTCTTGCTGTTGTGATAATAGCCTCGACTCTAGGTCTTGCAGGCTGTGCGGCTAACCCTTATGGCGATGCCTACAATGTAAACGATGCTCGCCAAATGCAGCAAGTTTACTATGGTACTGTGGTACGTACCCAAGCAGTAACATTGAACGGTAATGGTAATGGCATCGGCACCTTAGCTGGCGGTGCAATTGGTGGCATTCTTGGTTCTGGCGTTGGTGGCGGTAAAGGTGCTGAAATAGCGTCTATCGGCGGCGCATTATTAGGTGGTTTCTTAGGTAATGAGGCCGGCAACCAAGTCACCAAACGTAATGGGGTTAACTTAACCATTAAAATGGATAGTGGTCGCACGGTATCCATTGTGCAACAAGTCAATCCTCAAGTTATGTTCCACGCAGGAGAGCGAGTACAAGTTAACCTTAGTGATGACGGGACTTCACGAGTAACACCTGCATAAATACAATGCCATTATTTCAAAAAAAGGAGCAGCAGCTCCTTTTTTATTATTCAAGACATGCCCTATTTGAATACCATCATTCATCATTAGCATTCTCAATTCCTCAATTCAATCATTCTCACCCATACATTATTAGCGCTTCATCCCCTCAAAAATGGGATTCTACAATTATTAAGCATCAGCATAAGTAAAAAAATTGCCCATATAATAAGGCATGTAACGTCATTATTAATGCATAACTATTTTATGCTCACAGTTGCAATTGTAGGGTTTATAGTATCGTAGCTATCTAATTATTAGTTCAAGCCACTGTTATTAATGATTTTTAATTATTAATCTTTATCACTTCATAATGGAATGTTAATTTTCACGAAATTAAGCAATCGAATAACGATACTCTTTATTAATTTACTCTCTAAATATGCAACGTTTCTTTGCGCTTTTACGGTTTTTTTTTTATCAAAATAGCAGCATCATAGCACTCGTTAAATAAGTAAACGGTGATGTGATTAAGTAATTTCGGCAAAAATAAAATATATTTAATTTATTTTTTTGGTTAGGTAAGACAATCAAAAAAATAATTTAATCATTTATCGATGTTGAATTTTTTAATTAGCATGACTTTATTTTCATTATGATAAATAAACTATTTTTATAGCGTTTATATCCCCCTCAATGAT